>JAKVBW010000001.1:0-58327 GCA_022446945.1 Phycisphaerales bacterium
ACCGGCAATGCGCAGGCGGTCCCCCTCCAGGGGAGTCGTACCCGTAAGCAGCTCATACAAAAGAACCCCCAGTGAATAGACATCGCTTCGCGTATCAACATCCAAACAACTCATCTCTGCCTGCTCAGGACTCATGTATTGAAGTGTCCCGATGATCTGCCCAACGCTGGTCTGCAATGTTGTGACTGCCAGGTCTGCATCCGTGGCTCGGGCGACACCAAAGTCAATAATCTTTGGATTTCCATCCCGATCGATGAGGATGTTGTCAGGTTTTAAGTCCCGGTGAATCACGCCTTTCTGGTGTCCATGATGAACGGCTTCACAGACTTTGCGGAAGAGATGCAAACGATCCTCCACGCTGAGTTTCATCTCATCTGCGAAAAGTGTGATGGGCCTTGCGCCAGGGATGTACTCCATGGCGAAGAAAGGTTGCTCGTGCTCCCCATGCTTGAATGTGCCAGCTTCATAGATCTGAGCGATGCCAGGATGCCGCAATCTCGCAAGGGTCTGCACCTCAAATTGAAAGCGTTTCATTGCAGCGGGCGAAGCGCGATCCTGTTTGACAACCTTCAGCGCGACTCTCCGGCGGGGGTTCTCCTGTGCCGCCTCATAGACCGCGCCCATGCCACCGCTTCCGATCACACCGATGATGCGATACTGGCCGATCCGCTCGGGCGGTGGTTCATCGGAATCAAATGGCCATGCAGCGGGATGAGATGGCTGAATTGTGTCTTCGGTACTTTTCTCAGGCAGTCCCGATGAATCCAGCGTCGGATCCATGTCACCATCGTGGGGCTCAGATTGGTCGGGCATCGTCACACCATGATGCTACCGCTAGGGCGATCAGCATGGCCCGAAAGCACCAATCACAGCGAGTAGATCATTCACATCCACCTCACCATTGCCGTCCAGATCGCTCGGGCAGTCCGATGGATCAGGGCAGGCGCCCCAAGCAGAAATCACGCTGAGCAAGTCGTCGACGTCCACAGCGCCGGAGCCGTCCAGATCGCCTTCACAACATGTGTCTGGGTCCCACGGATCACTCGCAATGGATGTCTGAACGGAAATCACATAATCCGCACCGCTCTCCTGTATTTGAACGACATCCGTTGTGCCATCAGCGTCGATGTCACCCGCCCCAAGGATGCGCGTTCCGGCAAGGATCCCCCGGCTCGTTGCGAGCAGTGATTCTGCAAGCATGGCGGGCGTTCTGGAGGACCCACAAATGCAATCGCCCCCATCACAGTTGAACTCATCGCAATTGAAGAAAATAGGAATGCCATTCCAATCAAACGAGCCATCATCACACCAACCGTCGCCAATCCAGGTGTCGGGCGCGCAGTTGCCATTGCAGTCTTCGATTTCGCCGGGCGGGCATCCCCTGCTTTGGCCGCGGCTTCTTGCCAATGACGGAGCATCGTTGCGGAGGGCAACGACAGACTCATCGGCAGAATCGGGATCGATTTCTACAAGCAGTAGATCCTCATCTCCATCGTCGTCCAGATCACCGACAGCCAATTCCCCGCCGTTATGTGGAGAAGCATTCAAGACTGCAGGATCAAAGTCTCCGTTCGTATCGTTGATAATGACCGATAGAGAATCTCCTCCGGTCAGCGACACGGCGACATCATCGTATCCATCATCATTCAGATCGAGTACCGCCAGATCAACGGGGGTACCACCTGTGGCAAAAGTCGTGACAGCGCCGATCCCAAGGCCCAGACCATCGTTTTCATGGGCGCCACCTTCTTCATCGCCCACCACAATGAGATCATCGTCCTTGTTACTGCCTGTACCGAGTCCGCCCGGGCTGATCGGCTTGGGCTTTGAGACTGTATTGACGACTGATTGGAGGCCGAACCCCAACGGAAGGAGCGTGGTCGTGTTTTCAAATGTGCTGATCGTGTCGTCGTTGAAGTTCGTCACGGCCAGATCCGGCAGGTTGTCACCATTGAGGGAGAAGGCTGTGATTCCTTCGGGCTGATCGCCGGTCGTGAGCGTTGCGCCAAGGGAGAATCCACCAAGACCATCATTTAAGTAGACCAGTGCCTGATCGGTCAATGGCTGGGTGATGGCAAGATCGATATCTCCATCCTGATCAAAGTCCGCAGCCGTCATATCCGAGGGCGCACTTGGCAGTGATGTTCTGGAATCCAGGCAAAGAGTTCCATTGCCGTCATTCAACCAGACGTCGAGGGTGTCTAGAGTGGAGACGGCAACCACGATGTCGTCAACGGTATCACCATCAATATCCTCAACGATCATCGCGACGGGGCCACCGGAATCACCCTCACCCGATACTTCGCTATTGAATCCAAAACTTGCACCGAGTTCTTTGACTTCAAGAGAGACATCCCCGGCACCACGAAGTGCTGCATAGGGGTCTAGGTAGTAATCTGTCCCCACCGCGGGAACGAACCAGACAGAGAAATCTCCTTCGACGATCGTCGATGTCAGGATATTGAGCATGTCACCCAGCTGAAGATTGTCAGGGTCATCGGCTCCGACAATGCAGCCGCCATTGAGCACACCTGTATCCCCAATCGAAATGCCGATCTCCCCCGCAGCGAGGTTCTCAATGATGAGCAAACCGTTTTCTTGAGCACCGGAAGGGGACTCATTTGCTTGGTAGTACTCTGCTGCAAGGGTCAGTGTCGCGCCGCCTGTAGCGTCAGCGATGACTCGGCCTCGATTTGTGATGGTCTGTGTTGTCACAGTCCCGTTTCCAGAAAGAATTCCCTTGGATCCGATATCAATCAGGGTTGAAGATTCAAGTTCAGACAAATCGTCTAGCGAGACTTCGCCATGCTGAATTTCAAGATCTGTTGCACCCGCCAAGACGCTGTTGATCCACAACGCGCTGGCGGATGCAAGTGTGAGATTCCCTTCGCTTCCGCTTTTGTCGCCAATAATGACGATTCCATCGCATGTCAGCAGGGACGCGCTAGTAATGCGCATGCCACCGGCCGCACCCGATCCAACAATGATGTTTCCAAAGTCGCCGGAACAATCCGAAATCTCAAGTATGCCATCACCGCCGGTTTCTCCGCCGACAAAGGTTGTTTCGCTGCTCGCAAGTGATAAATGCTCAAGTAAAAGGGACGAAGTCTCGCCAGGCACACTTGATGCGACAGTGAGCCCTTGTCCACCAGGGTGAATAATCAGACTGCCCCACCCGGGGGTGTCGGTGATTGTCACATCCCCTTCGTGGATGAGCATTGACAGACTCTCGGCATTGCCTCCATCAACTTCAACAGTGAACGTGTCATCAATTCCGAAATACACAATGCTTTCCCAATCGGGAAATCGCCCGCCAGTCCAGTTGATCGTATCTAGCCATTCGCCGCTTCCCAGAGTGATCCATGCTCTGTAGTTGCTGAAAAGATAAGCAGCGCCTGCCTCTGAATCGACAATAGGGGCACCAGCGATCACGATGCCTTCGGAAATGGCGACGCTTGAGCCGAGACCACCCGTTGCTGCTCCCGAGATGTCTCTTCCCGCATACTCGAGCTCATGGTCAAAGATGCCCGAACTGTTGAGATCCCATAAGTCCACACGACCGGAGTTGGGGCCCAAGCCCGCTCCGCGCGGGATCCCGACAGCAATCTTCGTTTCTTCAATCGCGACACTGGTCCCCATTTGATCGTTTGCGGAAAGCGAGAGCGGCTCAAGATTTGCAATCGGGACGAACCCTATGCCGGGGGTGTACTGATACACCCAAACTTGCCCAGCGCCCACCGCGTGCTCATCGCTGTTCGGTTCGCCGATCACAACCATGTCCCCGTCGATGGCCACAGCAGAACCGAAAAAGTATCCGGAGTTCGGATCACCTGATTCAAACAATGCTGCGTGTTCCCATAGACCGGAATCATTAAAGAAGGCGTAAACCAAGCCCGCCTGATTTGCTGCGCCCGGCGCGCCGAGTATCACCATCTCGCCCAGAGAAGAAGTTTCCGTCAATGCAACACTGTGGCCAGTGTTTTCAAAGTCATCCCCTATTGGGCTTTGAAGAGTCGCTGCTAATACCCACGCGCCACTCCATTCGAAGATACTGGCAGTTCCATCTTGGACGCCAATGTTGTTTGCGTATGGGGCACCGGCAACGAGATAAGCATCCGACATACTCAAGGATGAACCGAAGCTGTGGTCTGCCCCCGGGGCTCCGTCATAGAGAGTCGTATTCAATTCGAAGCCTAACTCGTCCCATGCATAGACATACACAGCGCCCGCATTTGATGCCAAGTCTGAATTTCCTGGCGCTCCAATGGCGACGACATTGTCATTAATGGCCACTGCTGCACCAAAATATTCATTGTCCACCGGACTGGGTGAGACAGCCATGCCTTGATAGTTCCAGTCGTAACCATTCCATTGGTAGATCGCAACAGCGCCTGCATCGACTCCAAGCATGTCGTTATGGGGAACACCTACAACCATCAGATCACCATCAATGGCGACCGAAGTGCCAGCCATGTCGGAGGCAACTGCGAAAGGAGGCTGTAGTTTGGCTGCTTCAGTTTCTGATGTGGCTGAGAGAACTGTTGATCCTTGCAGCGCAACAGAACTGAACGCCATCACATTGATCAATGCGCGTAACCGCATCACTCCCTCCCACACTGGCCCATCAGTGAGTGAGGGCCAGCACCCCATCGTGCCTCGATTAGGTCACCAACACAAGAAAAATTCGAGAACCGCTCTTGGTCAGCCCTTTTTCAGGCCTCAGACTGCCCTCTAACCCAGCGTTGTTCAGGCATCCCCAGCATTCTGGCGACCAGCCAGACCGCAGCAGCTCCAGCGGCGACCAGCACCAACATGCGAAGCATCGATGGGAACCAATCAACAGGCGTGGGCCAGCCCCACTTGATCAGGATGACCGCTGCGCTCATGACAACTGTGGCAACGTAAGTTTGGCGTGTCGTTCGGCGCACGCGTGCGCTGAACACATCAATCCCGCGACGGTTAAGCAACCACAGGAGTATCGCCGACTGCAGTGCTGCGCATATCGCGGTAGACCATGCAAGCCCAGCTTCACGCAGCGGCGTCCAGATCAAAATGATGTTCAGCATCAAATTGAGTCCCACCATCCCGACAGCGACGCGCACCGGCGTCATGACTTCATCGCGCGCATAGAACGCGCGGGTAAGAATCTGGGAAAGCATGTACGCCCAGATGCTTGTTGCATATCCGAGCAGGACAAAGGCAACCGCCGCAGTGTCTTCCGTCGTGAAAGCACCTCCCTGAAGAATGACACGCGTCAAGGGCGTCCGAACGAGAATCAATCCGATGCTGGCGGGTATGCCAATAAAAAGAATGAGCCGTGCACCACGTTGCATCATCGCGGTGAACTGTGTCTTGTCTTCAGCGGATTGGGTGAGCAGTGGATAAATAGCAGTCCCGACGGCTATGCCGAAAACCCCAAGCGGGAACTGGTACAGCCTCTGAGCAAAAGATAAAACAGGCATGGCGGATTTATCGAGTGGATAAGCCAGGCCGAAGACACTTGGCTGATCAACCAGCAGTGGCCATGATGCAATCAAGCCATCGAAGAGCGTATTTGCTTGAAGGACACCCAATCCCAACATCATGGGGCCCGCTGTTTGAAACACTTTGCGTAACGGCCCTCTGGCCGCTGCAAGGTCAAGTTTGACTTCGGACATTTTCCGAAGCGCCAACCATGACCACGCCACTTGAAGAATGCCAGCGAGGACAACACTGACTGCGGCAACTGTCACAATGCGAAGCCGTCCCTCGTCAGTCTCATGGTCAAACATCAACCAACCGGAAGTTGCAGCGGCGATGAGACAACCATTGAGAATGAGAGGTGCTGAGGCTGTGGGGCCGAACCGGCCGTGGACGTGTAGCATCGCGCCTGCAATCGCAACAATGCACACAAGCGGGATATAGGGAAGCGTCACCATGGTGAGGAAAATCGCAGGTGACTGATGTCCATCGAGTGAAGAGATCAGGAAGAGAAGGGCTTCTCCCAGCACAACCAGCGCGCCCAATACGACAGCGAGGATTCCGAGAATCCCGCCGGCCAGGGCCGAAGCAGTTCTTGGATCATCAGCAAGCGCACGTTGATAAACCGGAAGGAATGCTGCTGACAGCGCACCTTCACCAAAGAGCCTTCGAAAGACATTGGGAACAAGAAATGCCCAACTGAACGCGCCCATCGCATCGCTGGTTGCCAGAATGCGACTAAAGATGGCATCGCGCGCCAGTCCGGTGATCCGGCTCAAGCCAGTGATGGCCATCACGACGCTTGTGTTTCGCTCAAGTCGGTCAGTCATTGCCGGTGACCTGTCTCTGCCACGACTGGCGCATGACGAATGAAGCGCCGATGATTCCACCGGCAATTGTTGAGGGAATGCCCAGCCCGGGAATGCCCACGATTGCAAGTAACGAGGCCAACGCCCAGCCTCCGACCATGTTCAAAAGAATAAGTGCCCCACCCATGGGGTCCAGACGCGGGAGCGATGGTCCGCCTGCCCGTCGCCAGGATCGGGCAAGCATCGGAAGGGCGCAACCTGCGCCGATTACCAATGTCAGAACGGCCGCCAATCGCGGCATCGACCAGCCGAACCCGCGCCATAGTGTGGCGAAGATTGCGGGAAACGCGATGGCCATCGTTGCTATGCCGACAAATGACGAGAGAATTACTCCCCCGCCAGGCATCGCCAATTTGTCCAGTGTCCGAATCGCGGCTGTCCAATGCGATGTTGCATGCTCCGGAGGCCGCAATGCTGCAGTGACGATGGCCGCTGTGCCGACGCCAATCAGACCACTGAGGATATCGCTGAGTGTTGCGTCTCGAGAGACCGCGAGCCACTGCTGGGTCCACTCGTCGATGGGAACCCAGATCCCCATGATGCAGAAAGCCCACCACCCTCGGGGGAGCCAACGAGACCGTTCGAGCAGGGCGGCGGCGATGCCGAATGCGAGAAAGTGAGCGAGTTTGTCTGGGGCACCGTGTTCGGGGCCAAGTGGATCCATCGTTGGCCAATGCGTCAATGTTGTTATGACCACCATGCAAAGCAGAAACCCCCAACGCCACGATGCGAGCGACCGGTTGGTCGCTCCAAGATTCAGCACGGGGTCTCTCCAGGCGAACCAGACACATCCGTAGGCACATTGACATCTTCCTCATCGACTACAACTGGAGGCATACACCAGTTGGCTCGAACCGACTCTGCCAGTGCCAGATAATCGGATGCGCCTCTGCACGTGGGGTCGTAGGAAAAGATCGACTGCCCAAATGAAGGCGCTTCTGCAAGTTTGATGTTGCGTCGGACAGCGGGCGTCAAGACCTTGCAGGTCTGCCAGGGGACATCCTGTGTTCGAGCCGATTCGAGAAAGAGTTCAAGATCTTCGACGACTTCTCGTGCAAGTGTGGTCTGGGTTTCGTGCATACATAAGACGATTCCCGTGACTTGCAACGAGGGGTTCACCGAGCCACAGACCAGACCGACTGTTTCCAACAGTTTCCCAACGCCCTGCAGCGCGAGAAAGTGAGCTTGCATGGGGACAAACACTTCTGTCGCCGCACCGAGTGCATTGATGGTGAGCACACCGAGGCTCGGAGGGCAGTCGATCAGGATGGCATCCCATCGCTGGTGTGACCGTTGAAGGGCAAGACCAAGTCGGCTTCGCCGATCATCAACATTCGCGAGATCCGTTTCCACTGCGGCGAGATCCGTCTCCGCTGGTAAGAGATCAAGTCCAGGTTCTACCTCGACAGCGATCGAAGCCGCATCCGCTTCGGGATCGAGGAGCAGGTCATAGACGGTCGCATCATCGGGGCTGCACCGGACACCGAGATGAAGTGAGAGATGCGCCTGAGGATCAAGGTCGACAAGGCAAATCCTGAGTCCTGACCGAGCGAGTGCCGCACCCAGATTGGCTGTTGTGGTCGTCTTTCCAACCCCCCCCTTCTGGTTGATGATCGCGACGACGCGTGTGGTGTCACTCATAGCCCGAGTGTAGGGGAACGGGTCGCCTCGGGTCGACCCTGCTCCGCTTCCCAGCCGTACACTGGGCATGTGGCCCGCCTCACAGACGCAGCGATAGTGCTCCGCCGCTGGGAGTATTCGGAAACGAGCCAGACGGTCTCGGCGCTTTCGCGATCACATGGCGTTATCAGAGGTCTTGCCAAAGGCGCGTTGCGTTCCGGGAGTGCCTTCAGCGGGGGTTTCGAACCGATGATGCGAGGCAATCTCGGCTGGCTCGAGAAGTCATCGCGTGAGTTGTCGATTTTGACTGAGTGGCTGCCGGATGAGGTGTACTGGTCAACCCGACGAAGTGGGGAATCAAACAGGGCTGCGCTCTATGCCATCGATCTCGTGAGCCGCTTGTTGCAGGATCGCGATCCACATCCAGAAGTCTATGAAGCGCTCGACACTGTTCTGACAAGTCTTGCTCAGCCTCCGGATCCTGCTCCACATCTTCTCCGCTTCCAATGGTCGCTTCTCGATGCGATGGGCTGGCGACCCGTCGTAGAGCGTGATGTCCTGACAGGCGAGGAGATCTCTGAAGATTGCGCCGTGTTGGGATTCAGATCCGCCGAAGGGGGTGTCGTCGAGCATGCCGGGGAGCAGGATTGGCGTGTTCGCAGGGAGACGGTCGACATGTTGGTGAAACTCGGTTCAGGAGAGATCAGCGAAGAAATTCCAACTGATGTTGCGAGCCGTGCAAGCGGATTGCTCGCTGTCTATACCCGAGATCTGATTGGTGAGGCGAGTGAAGCCATGCGCCATGCATTCCCCTCATTGGGGTGAGGTGTATGCTGCAGCCATGTCGGCGAATTATCGCGAGCATATTCTGCCAAACGGCCTGAAGATTGTTGCCGAACTGGATTCGAATGCAGTCTCAGCAGCGATCGGTTTTTTTGTCAGAAGCGGGGCTCGGGATGAGCCGGCAGAATTGATGGGCATCAGTCATTTCCTTGAGCACATGGTGTTCAAAGGCACCGAGTCGCGAGAAAGCGAAGACATCGATGCCGGATTTGATGATCTTGGCGCGCATCACAACGCATGGACGTCACATGAAATCACGGCATTTCATGTGCATTCACTGCCCGATGCATTGTTGCCTGCGTTTGACATTCTGGCTGACATCATGCAGCCCGCTCTGCGAGAAAGTGATTTGGATGATGAACGGGGCGTCGTATTAGAAGAGATCGCCATGTATGACGATCAACCTTTCTGGCAGTTATGGGAGCGCGCCGCAGAGGTTTATTACGACGGGCATCCGATGGGGCATCGCGTTCTCGGGACGCGAGAGACAGTCAGTGCCATTACGGCTGATTCAATGAGATCTTGGCACGAAGATCGTTATGGAGCAGAGAACATCGTGCTAGCGGCTGCTGGCAGGGTCGACTTCGATGTTTTGTCGGATGCTGTCGCACGCCAATGTGGACATTGGTCTTCCGGAAGTGCTGATCGGGCGCCATTTGAACATGGGGATTGTGAAGAGGCGTTCACGATGACACGTGCTGATCTGTCAGCGGCCTACTTGATCGGTTTGGCCCCAGCGCCACCGATGCAAGATCCAAGAAGGCATGCCGCTGCTGTGCTGGCATGGGTGATGGGACGAGGAGACGGTTCTCGATTGCATTGGGCGCTTGTTGATCAGGGAATTGCTGAGGAAGCGCATACCTCTTATGAGGCACATGATCAATCTGGACAGTTCGTGTCCTGGGCAGTCTGTCCTCCATCGCGGCTTGCTGAAGTCGAGGCGACAATCCGAACAGTGCATGATGAGTTGGTGGATTCCATTACGGAAGACGATCTGGCAATGGCGCGTGCGATGCTCCGAACAGCTGCGACTGTTCATGGAGAATTACCTGCGGGCCGCATGCAGCGACTTGGCCGTTTGCAGACAACGCTGGGCATCTACAGATCGCTCGAAGAAGATCTTGAGGCGATTGACGCGATTACTTTGGATGACTTGCGGGATGTCGCGGATGCATGGCCCACGACTCCGCGTGTGACTGCACAAATGGTGCCCTCAGATTAAACCTGCTGTTTCAGGCGTTGAGGACGCGCCCTTCCACTCCCAGCGCGGCTTCATGCAGCGCTTCGGCCATTGTGGGATGTGCGTGCATCGTTGAAATGATGTCTTCAGCAGTCGCTTCCAATCGGATCGCCAGACAAAACTCGTGAATGAGCTCACTCGCGTCCTTGCCGATGATGTGTGCGCCAAGAATTTCTCCATAAGGCTCACTGGCAACAACTTTCACAAATCCTTCAGCAGCCCCGGTGGCGATCGCTTTCCCCAAAGCAGTCAATGGGTACTTCCCGATTTTGACATCATGCCCTGCTTCACGAGCCGCGGCTTCAGTGAGACCCACTGAGGCAATCTGGGGACTCGTATAGGTGCAACCAGGGATGGCTGCATAGTCCACTCCCAGCGTGTGATGTCCTGCAAGCCTTTCGACGCATGTGACAGCTTCTTCACTGGAGACATGCGCAAGCCAGGGCGGGCCGATGACATCGCCGATGGCGTAGACGCCTGGAACAGACGTTTCATAGGTCGGCTCATCAACGTCTTGATAGGCCACCTTGATATGACCACGATCAATCTCAACTTGTAAATCATCGGCGAACAGACCATCGAACCTACCGGCGACGCCTACGGCAACCAAGACGGCATCACCGTCCAGTGTCTCAGTCTTTGATTCGTCATTCACGTCAGCGATTGTGACGGTGACCCCAGTATCAGTCTTTTCAATTGAGGTCGTCACATGTCCCGGTTTGAATTGAATGCCCTGTTTCTTGAACAGCTTCAATGCTTCTTTCGAAACTTCTTCATCTTCTACCGGGACGATGCGATCGAGCATTTCAATCACCGTGACGGATGTTCCCATGGCGTTGTAGAAGTAGGCGAATTCCATTCCAATAGCGCCACTCCCCACAACAATGAGTTTCTCCGGTCGTTCAGGCATCACCATGGCGTCCTGTGAACTCAGGATGCGCTCATGGTCAAATGGTGCAAATGGGAGCTCGCGGGGCGCGGCCCCGGTTGCAATGATGATTCGGTCGGCGGTGATCTGTTCGGTGACAGATCCACCAGTGCCGTGGTAGTAGTCCTCTTCAGGCTGCAGAACATCGATTTGGCAAGGCGCATCCGCTTTGCGGCCGCTCATGATCCGGGCATGACCCTGAATGTGCTCAATCCCATTCTTTTTCATCAGGAAGCCGACGCCTTTATTCAATTTTGAGGCGACCCCACGACTCCGCTGAACGATGGCTGGCCAATCCTGGCTCACATCCTTGAACTGAATCCCCCATTCCTGGCCATGCGTCACTGCCTCAGACCAGAGTTCAGCATTGTGCAGGAGCGCCTTGCTCGGGATGCAGCCCCAGTTGAGACAGACCCCCCCCAGCTTGTCCCTTTCGATGATGCCAGTCTTGAGGCCAAGTTGTGCGGCTCGGATAGCGCCGACATATCCGCCGGGGCCACCTCCGATGACGACCAGATCAAAGTGTTTTGCGTCTGACACAATCGGAACTCCCATTGGGGCTGGGCTGCTTGAAAGGGGCGGGCACGGCCCTCGGAAAAACGGGGATTCTACCTGAGCCAGACAGGGCTCGCCGTCAAGATTGACGCCCCCTCTTCCCGGCACGTAGGATTCGCGGTCACCCCATCTAAGGGGCAGGAACAGGACGTACCGTGCGGACAGCACTGATCAGTGACATTCACGGCAATCTTGAGGCGTTGAATGTCGTTTTCGATGACATTGATCGCCAGTCAGTGGACCGGACGATCTGCCTCGGCGACATTCTGGGCTACGGTCCTGACCCAGTCGCATGTGTCGATCTTGTGGCGGAGCGTTGTGAATGGTCGCTGATGGGCAACCATGACTACGGAGCGCTTTACGAGCCGACCAACTTCAACGCTGCTGCCGAACAGGCGGCCTATTGGACGCGTGCGCAACTCGAGCTTGAAGAAGATGAAGAAGCGGCGCAGAGGCGATGGGATGTCTTGGGCCGACTCCTCGTGCGCACCAAGTTCGACGATTTTCTCTGCGTTCATGGCTCGCCTCGCCGTCCCATCAATGAATACATCTTCCCGGAGGATGCGATCAATTCCCGGACGAAAATGAAGATGCTCTTCGATCACATTCAGGCCAACTGTTTGGTCGGTCATACACATTGGCCGGGTGTCTTCACCGATGAACCCGAGTTCTACGGGCTCGAGGACATGGATGACAACACATGGAAGATCACCGGTGAAGAGAAGTGCATCATCAATCCTGGATCTGTGGGCCAGCCCCGGGATATGGATCCCCGCGCGAGTTACGCAATCCTTGATGGCGACGCACGCACAGTTCAGTTTTTCCGACTTCCCTATGACGTGGAATCGGTTGTAAACAAGATCTATGCGATCCCTGAGCTCACCAATTGGCTAGGCGATCGCCTTCGCGAGGGACGCTGAAGCATGTCTCAGCCTGCCGGCTCGAAAGATCCGCGTGCGATAGCAGCTGCGCGGCTCCGCAGACTGATTCCCATGGCGGTTGGCCTCGTCATTGTGCTGGTGGTGGCGCTCATTGCGTTCGGGCCTCGCTCTGGTCGCGGTGTCGATGCAGTCGTGAAGACATCCGAGGCCTCAGCCCCGACGGAGACATCGGCGCAAGCAGCGCCAAGTAACGTCGACACCGCCTCTACCCCATCGTCGCCCACTCCGGCTCCGGCACCTCCCGAAGCTAAGCCCGCCAGCGATCAGGGTCCAACTGGCGAAGCACATTCTTTGAATGGTCTGCATGTCAAGCAGGTTGCAATTGATGGAGCCGCGATCACGCCATTGGGCAGTTTGGAAGATCCATCGGCTGCAAAGATGCAGGTGCAACTCACCCGTCAGGGCGCAGGGATTGTTGAAATTCCGTTCACTGACATTTGGACGACTGCAGCAGCAAGACGGCAAGCGGCGAACTGGTATGCAGCGAAAGCCAGTGCGCAGACCGAAGGCATCACACCTCCTTTGGAAGATGATCGGTATGTCCTTGCAAGAGAGTCACAGGTACCCATCGGCGATCAACTGGTCACCATTCCGCTGCTCTCTGCAAGAAGTCTCACAGTCAACGGCACAGAACTCAATCTCGTACCTGCGAGTTGTTGGCAGGCTGCTGGACCGGGCGCATTCATTGCTGAAATCAGAAATGACCAGAATGAAGCGGTGGCGCGAGTTCATCGGAAGTATTCGCTCAACGACTGGGACATTCTTCTTGAGCAACATGTCGAGAATCTGTCTGGCACCAATCTGTCCATTCGTTGGTCTCAGTACGGGCCACCGAATCTGGAGGCGGATCGGAGCCGGTACATGGATCGCCGGCGATTTAGATATGGCTGGCTTCTAGGGCCGAAACTGGACCCCGATCGCTTAGCGGGTGTTGTTGCAGATGGCTCACAGCTGCTTGAGCTGACTGATGTTGCGAGTGAGTCAGCCAGTTCTGTCTTGTGGCCCAATGAAGATGCGGTCGCTGAAGGCTTCGAGTTGTCCTGGTTTGCATCCACCAATCGGTACTTCGCGCTGGCCATTCACCCGACGGAGTCACCGACCGGCCATCTGGATCTCTCACTTCAGTCCGTTGTGGGGGAGATCACTCGGCTTTCTGCAAAGATCGACGATGAAGTCGTCATTTTGACGGGCCTAGCCTGGCCTGCGCGCAACGCACCGGATCTTGTTCTTGCTCCAGGTGAGGCCAAGTCACTTTCCATGGGCATCTACGCCGGGCCGACGACGGAGCGCATTCTGGGCGAGGAAGAGCCCTATGTGGCGCTTCACATGGACGGTCTGATTCTGTATCAGATGTCGAGTTTTTGCGCCATCTGCACATTCCAGTGGCTCGCACACCTGCTTCTGGCTGTGCTGGCATTCTTCGACCACTGGGTTGTGTTCGATTGGGGGGTCGCAATCATTTTGTTGGTGGTCTGCGTACGTGCGCTATTGCATCCCATCACGCGACGCAGCCAGATGGGAATGCAGAAGTTCGGCAAGCAGATGCAACGCCTGAAGCCGGAGATCGACAAGCTTCAGAAGAAGCACGGCGGCGATCGCAAGAAAATGCAGGAAGAGCAGATGCGTCTCTTTCGAGAACACGGCATCAATCCACTGCAAATGCTGGGCTGTTTGCCAATGTTTCTGCAGATGCCGATTTGGATCGCTTTGTATGCAGCGCTCTACTTCTCATTCGACCTTCGTCAACAGCCTGCGTTCTGGGGTGTTTTTCAGGAATTCGGTGGCTGGCCATTTCTCGCCGATCTGGCTTCTCCCGATCACTTCTTCTGGGAAGCATCTGAGCCGTTCCATTTCTTCTTGTGGAACATCACCGGCATCAATTTGTTGCCGTTGCTCATGGGTTTGATCTTCTTCTTCCAACAGAAGTACATGACCCCTGCAACCAGCATGTCCCCTGAGCAGGAAACGCAGCAGAAGATCATGCGCATCATGATGGTTGTGCTGTTTCCGATCATGCTCTACAGCGCGCCATCGGGCCTGACGCTGTACATCCTGACTTCCAGCAGTATCGGCATTCTTGAAAGCCGCCATATCCGCAAGCAGGTGGATGCAATGGATTTCGATATGCCCACCCGACAAGCGCAACCTGCTCGGGCAGCCAGCAAGGCTGCGAAGGACCCTCAGAGTCGGGCCTATGCCAAGATGATGGAGCGGCGCAACAAGAAGAAGAACCGCGGACCAGAGAAGCGGTTCAAAAAGCGCAAGTAGCCATTGGCCGTCCTTTCTCATGGACACGAGAAGTACGATCGTTGCGATCTCATCACCACCTGGGCCTTCGCCCATTGGCATCGTTCGGTTGAGCGGTACATCGATCGCCCCCCTCTTGGCGGACCACTGTCCTGACATCGATGTGTCTAGTCGTGGCGTTCGATCCGCTCGATTGGAAATGAGCAGCTTCGAAGTTCCGGCGATCATCCTCTGCATGCCTGAACCGCGTTCCTTTACTGGAGAAAGCGTGGTGGAACTGCAGGTGCCGGGCAATCCCTTCTTGCTCGATCAGATTGTCGAGGAACTGATCAACAGTGGAGTGCGGCGCGGGCTGACAGTTCGAAGAGCTGTTGCGGGTGAATTCACCTATCGAGCCTGGCTACACGGCAAACTTTCACTCGATCAGGCTGAGGGGATCGCCGCTTTGATAGCGGCTTCCTCAGACGAAGAATGCAATGCGGCCAATCGCATGGTGAATGGCGAGACGGGCCAACAACTGCGAACGACTGCAGAAGAACTCGCCCACCTCCTGGCCCAGATTGAAGCGGGCATTGACTTTGCCGACGAAGAGGATGTGGTGCTGCTGACTGTTGAAGAACTCCGTCAGGCGATTCAGAATCTAATCAGCAGGCTCTCGCATCTGCTCTCAGCATCGACTGGCGAAGTCTCCGTGGACGCCAGTCCGCGGGTCGTTCTTCGAGGGCCTGCCAACGCCGGAAAGTCGACACTCTTCAATGCGATCCTTCAGAAGGAGCGGATGGTCACGCATGAAGTTGTGGGGACGACCCGTGATGTGGTTGAAGAACATGTGCTACTTGATGGACTGGATGTCCTCCTGATTGATACGCCGGGGGATGAGAACGAGGCCGATGTTTCTGCTGTGAGAGCAGAAAGCGAATCGGACATCATCCTGTGGTGCGACCCTGAAGGGAATGCGCCCGAGGGAACCGTGTCTGTCAGAACGAAACGGGATCTCGCGCCGAACCCGGGTTCACCTCCGGCGTTCGTTTGCGCATTTGATCGTCATGATGTGGAGTCCCTTCGACAGGGAGTGGCCGCCGCGATTCGTTCGAGAGCGCGAGCTGGGGAGTTATTGGGAGCATCGCTTCGTCAGCGAGGTTTAATGCGATCCGCTGTCGGGGCACTCTCAGAAGCACAAGAGGTGGTCGCATTAGACGATCCCAACAAGGGTGCATCGCGACCTGCAGAAGCCGCAGCGCTGTTGAGATTGGCACTCGACGATATTGGCGCGGTGACGGGAGAGATCCCCCCGGACGATGTCCTTGGTTTGGTATTTTCAGGATTCTGCATCGGCAAGTAGCGTGTGCGGGGGATCTCTCGTGGATCTGGCACACGGATCTAGCCACGATCGTCGTGGAGTCAGCGGCTCTAAATGAAGGCCTGGGTACGCGCAGTTTGCGATGCACTTTGCAGATGCAGCGTCTGCAGTATGTCTGTCACGACTTGAAGATCACCGCATTGATGCTCACAATGGATGTGGATGACCATGTCGTTGCATCAATTGCCGATTCGAGTGCGTTATGTCGAGTGCGACCCGATGGGAGTCGCGCATCACACTGCCTATCCAGTCTGGTTTGAAATGGGGCGGACCGAATTGTTGCGGAGTTGCGGCGGAAACTATGCCGAACTCGAACGTGAAGGTGTGATGCTTGCTGTCGTCACGCTTGGTGTGACCTACAAGCAGCCAGCGTTCTATGACGATGAACTCACGTTGGAAACGACGATCGATTCATGTGGTCGTGTCAAGATTGAACATTCCTATGTGCTGAAGCGTGACGAAGACATTCTTGCCACAGGCAGGACGGTCCTGGCATGTCTTGATCAGGAAGGCCGGCCCCGCGAAGTTCCTGAATTGCTGCAAGAGATGTTTTCCACCAATAAGTAGTAGGGCGCGCTGGACAGTCTCAGTTGAGACGTCGTGTCAACACCCGTCTTATTCAGTCGCCGTAGCGCGATTCAATCTTGCCAGTGCGCACTTCCACTTTTGTGAGGGTCACCTCACATGCTGACCGGAGCGTTGCCAAAAGCCCGCTGCGGAGCAGCCGATCAAGTTGAAAGGCGGTTGCGGCAGACCCTGCCTTGACGCGGGCCACGCCGCCACGCATGTGTTCGACACGGCAATTGGATGCAATGTGCGCCGGGACGCATGTACTCCATGCATCTGCAAACGCACCTGCCCGGCGTTCTGTTTGTCGCCATTGGCGAGCCAGTGCCGGCATGAGATCATCCATGGACTTTGTCCGTGATTTGCGAACACGCCACTGGCGGAGATCTTCAATGTGTTGAGCTGTGGGGGGCACGGCACTCATGCTATCGGCTTTCATGAGGGGTTTGCGCAAGCTTGCAGCGTCCTGGAACGGGGGTCTGTCAAAGTTGACACAGCAGGCATCAGCCCCCCACCGACCGACGCTTGTATGCTCCCCGCCATGACAACGATCCGGATGGAAAAGTTGGCCAAGCGGTACGGCAACGTCGAGGCTGTGCGTGGGATTGATCTGACGATTGAGTCAGGGGAGCTCTTCTTTTTGCTGGGGCCCTCAGGATGTGGCAAAACGACCCTGCTGAGGATGCTGGCAGGCTTTTTGGAGCCCACAGGTGGACGGCTCTTCTTTGATGATCGTGATGTGACCCAATTGCCTGCCAACAAACGCCAGGCGGGCATGGTGTTCCAGAGCTATGCGTTATGGCCTCACATGAGCGTGAAGCAGAATGTGGGATATGGGCTGGATATCCGGAAAGTGAGCGGTGCTGACAAAGAGAGGCGTGTCAATACTGCGTTGGAGACCGTTCAAATGGGCCATTTGGGGGATCGGCGGCCTAATGAACTCTCAGGCGGGCAGCAACAGCGGGTCGCGTTGGCACGCGCTTTGGTGGTAGAGCCCAGTGTGGTGCTTCTCGATGAGCCCCTATCGAATCTGGATGCCCGGCTCCGTCAATCGATGCGGAGTGAGATTCGTCGTATTTGCAAGGAGCATGGGCTGACAGGTGTCTATGTCACCCACGATCAGGAAGAAGCCCTTTCGATGGCGGATCGCATTGCACTGCTGCGTGAGGGCCAGATTCAACAATCGGGCACTCCCGAAATGCTCTATTCCCGCCCCAATACTAGGTTTACAGCCGAGTTCCTCGGAGAGACCAACCTTGTTGATGCCACCATTCACGCGGCCACGGGCAATGGCGTCGAATTAGACACACCTCTGGGCCGGCTTTCCTCCACGGCCCTGCCGACAGATCTTCCCGAAGCCGGGAATGTCACCTGCTCGATCAGGCCCGAGTCTCTCAGGCTCATTGACCAGGAGACGTCACACTCCCCCGCCGCTGCGATCGTGACCGGGCAAGTCCAAGAGCGGATGTTCCTTGGGGAGCGATGTAGGCTGACCATTTCTTGTGGGGATGCGGCAACCCCCCTCCATGTTCTGGAGATCGGCGCAGAAGCCGAAAAAACACGACAGAACGCCAACGTACGCATGGCGATCGAGCCAGAAGACGTCGTCGTCTTGTCAGATTGACCGCCAGGGCGGCCTTGTCGCCCCATTTGGCCGTGGAAATGGTTCTGGACCAGCTTTGCTGGTTCTGTTGCGCCGCCTTCACGGGATGGGTTCTGCTCAATCGGGTTCTCGGACTTCCGGGCAGTTTGTGTCACGTGAAACCTCCCCTGTCCCCTGCCGCCAATAGGATCACTTGCTTTCTCGAGTTGTGAATGTTCCGGGTGGCGTTTCACGTGAAACACGGGTACAACACACAGGCAGCGAGAGCTCGGCATGGATCTCTTGCTCATCTAGAAGTGGAATTGCTAAGCGTAAGGAGACGCTGAAAATGGCCGCACGGAAGGTCTCTTCGAAGAAGAAAGCAGCAAAAAAAAGACGGCTCGGAATGGGCCTGAGTGGCATGGTCGGCGGGCCTGTGGAGGTCAAGCCTCTGGCTGGCGAAGCTGCCGCCAGGGCGATGGGCGACAGTGCCGCGCCGTCTCCCTCAACAGGGTCACACGCCAAGAAGCCGCGGGGGACGACAGTTTCGGCAGAGTCGGGGGGGTTGTCCGCGATCCCTGTAGCGGAGGTGCGGCCGAACGCCCGCCAGCCTAGGCATGCCATTGATCCGGCAAGCCTAGAGTCATTGGTGGCCTCGATTCGGTCTGCCGGTGTGATGCAGCCGGTGGTTGTTCGTCCAAAGGGGGCTGATGGCCATTACGAACTTGTGGCGGGTGAACGTCGCTGGCGTGCTGCGATGGAGGCGGGCCTCGATGCGGTGCCAGCCATCGTGCGACAGATAGACGATCGGACAGCTGCAGAATGGGCGATCATCGAGAACGTGCAAAGAGAGGATCTCGATGCCGTTGATCGGGGAGATGCTTTCAAGAGGCTCCAGGCTGACTTCGGGATGACCCACGCAGAGATTGCAGAGCAGGTGGGGCTGACCCGGGCTGCGGTCACGAACCAGATTCGGCTATGTGATCTGGACGATGGGGTGCGGTCACTGATCCGGGCAGGGGCGCTCTCTGGTGGCCATGGCCGGTGTCTATTGGGAGTCGTTGATATCGATCATCGCTTGGCCGTGGCAAAGAAGGCGATTGAAAGCGAGTGGAGCGTCCGAGAACTAGAAAGACGCGTCAGAGCCATTTCCAAACCAACCACAGGCACATCCACTGGCAAGGCCACGCCGGAAGGGGGCCGGGCACATCTGGATGATCTCGAACGACAGTTGGGCGAGTACCTGGGGACCCGGGTGCGGATTCATACCGGTCGCAAACGCGATCGGGGTCGACTGAGCCTAGAGTTCTACGATCTTGAGCAGTTCGACGGGTTGCTTGGACGACTGGGCTTCAAGCCGTCTTGATGGGGCGACATGATGTCTGACATGCACCATGCGTGATTTGTCTGCAGTACGCATCGCCGTGACCGGCGCGGGGGGGTTTCTGGGTCGCCACGTCGTCGAGGCCTTGGCTGCGCGAGGATGTCGTGATGTGCTGACGCCTTCTCGAGGGGCGTGCGATCTATTGGATCGTTCTGCAAGCCTTGGTTGGATGCAGTCCCATAAGCCGGACATGGTTGTGCATTGCGCTGCCGCAACAGGCGGCGTTGGCTGGAACAACACACATGCCTATGAGGCATTTCGTGACAACCTTTTGATGACCTTGCATCTGGTGGACGCGTGTATCGACTGTGGCGTTCAGCACGTGACGCACATCTCCACATCGATTGCTTATCCACCAACCGCGGCAGTGCCATTTGAAGAAACATCGTTGTGGAAGGAAAGACCAGGCGGTCCAACGGCGGGCTATGCGCATGCAAAGCGATTGGGGCAGGCTGTTTTGGAACACGCTCAATCACAACATGGTCTGCAATCTGCAGTCGTGATGCCTGCAAACATGTATGGCGCAGGTGCGAGAATGGATCCTTCAAGATCGAATGTGGTGGCTGCGATGGTGAAACGATTTGTCGACGCGGCGGACACGGGGGCGTCGGAGGTGGTGTGCTGGGGATCCGGTCGACCGATGAGAGAATTCATAGATGTACGTGATGTTGCCGATGGTGTTGTGCGCGCCGCAGAGCGCGTGGATACGCCGGAGCCGATCAATCTTGGCACAGGTCAAATGTGCTCCATTCGTGAACTCGCCGAACGGGTTGCATCCTGCGTCGGTTGGCAAGGGGAGATTCAGTGGGATACCTCCAAACCGGACGGCGTAGACAAAGTCTGCTGTGATGTGAACAGAATGCAGCAGGCTTTGGAATGGCTTCCATGTATCGAATTGGAGGATGGACTTCGGCGCATGGTGACGTGGTATCTCGAGGATGTCAGGAAAGGCGCATGAGGACAGAAACTGGAATCACAGACGCTCTGTCCTTCGATATCGAGGACTGGTTCCACATTGTCGAGGTGGAGTCGTTGGCCGATCCTGACACATGGGCAGACAAGGAGTCATTGGTCGAGCGATACACCGAGTGGATTGTTGAGACGGTGACGAATGCGGGCGCACGCTGCACATTCTTCGTTTTGGGCTGGATAGCGGAGCGTTATCCACATCTTGTCGAGTTGATGACGCAGCATGGACACGAGGTCGGTTCTCACTCCTATTGGCATCGCAAGGTGTATGAACTGGACGCCGAGACTTTTCGCGAGGACATGCAGCGTTCGATTGATGTCATCGAGGCGGCAGGGGGGCAGAAAGTCATCGGATTCCGCGCCCCTTCATTTTCGATAACACCTGGGACAGAATGGGCCTTTGATGTTCTTCACGATGTCGGTATCCGTTATGACGCCAGTCTCTTCCCTGCAAGCCGGGCACACGGGGGCTATCCATGTCCTGAAGGACCGCACATCTTTGACGGGGCACCATCCGGTCGGCCAATGCCGGAGTTGCCCATGAGCATCATGCGGTTCGGTCCCAAACGATTGCCATTTTCAGGAGGCGGCTATCTCAGGCTGCTGCCCATGTCGATCATCCGGCGTGGCTTTGAGCAGCAGCATCGCCACGGCCGCCCCGTTGTGATCTATCTGCATCCTCGGGACTTCGCGCCGGATTGCCCACGTGTGCCCATGCCATTGCATCGCCACTTCAAGTGTTACGTCAATACCCGTAGCACCAAGGGAAAGCTCCATTCATTGCTGGATCGTTACACATTCGCTTCTTGTGCTGATGTGCTGGGTGTGAGCTGATCTGTCGAGCCTGTTCCAGGCGCCATCGCCCTTAAGTGCTCGTGATCGATCTGCTGGCTTGGAGCGGACTACCCTGTGCACAATGGGCCTCGAACTGCACAACACGCTGACGGGGAAGACAGAAGCGTTCAAGCCGCTGGACGTTTCCGGGCGGGTGCTGTTCTACACATGTGGGCCGACTGTCTACGACTACGCACACATTGGCAATTTTCGATCCTTCCTGAACGCAGATGTTCTTCGCAGAACGCTTGAGTTCCTTGGTCACGATGTCGTTCATGTCATGAACATCACGGATGTCGGCCACATGACAGATGATGCCGTTGCAGATGGCGGTGGCGAAGACAAGATGGAAGTGGCTGCCAAGCGACTTCAGGAAGCCAAGAAATCAGGCGCACTTCCGGCGGGCGTCGACATTGATCCAAACGATCCCATGGCGATCGCAGAGTTCTATGCGCAGGCATTTCTCGAAGACGGCAGGCTCTTGGGGTTGAAAGTCGCGATCGAGGCGGATGATCACCCTTCGCGTTTGCCACGGCCGACACAGTATGTCGAAGCGATGATCGGGATGGTGTCTTCGCTGATCGATCGAGGCCATGCCTATGTCGCATCCGATGGGGTCGTGTATTTCGACGTGCAGTCTTGGCCGGATTACGGCCAGTTGTCCGGCAACACGATTGAGGCCCTTCGCAGCGGCGAGGGTGGTCGTGTTGACATGCAGACGCAGGTCATCAAACGTCATCCAGCAGATTTCATGCTCTGGAAACCGGACAGCACACATTTGATGCGATGGCCGAGTCCCTGGGGAGAGGGTTATCCCGGCTGGCATCTGGAGTGTTCTGTCATGGCCAGAGAACTTCTGGGTGACGAGATCGATATTCACAGCGGTGGCGAGGACAACATTTTCCCGCATCATGAATGTGAAATTGCGCAATCCAGAGGCGTGACGGGCTGCCAAGCATTCGCTCGATACTGGTTCCACACGAGACATCTCATGGTGGACGGAACCAAGATGAGCAAATCCGGAGGGACTTTCTTCACGATCCGTGATTTGCTGGACAGGGGCGCTTCACCCGCTGCGATTCGCCTGGAACTTGTCCGGACGCATTACCGAGTGAATTCCAACTTCACTTTTCAAGGGCTCCGCGATGCCCAGCGTCAGATCGACCGTTGGCATCGGGTTGTCTCGTGGCTTCAGTCGCATGCGTCTGTGACATGTGATGGAGCCGGCCCCTTGACGCAGGCGTTGCCATCGTTCAAGTCTGCGCTGAGTGATGATCTCAATATTGCCGGGGCATTGGGCGTGATCAACTCCGCTATTGGTGAACTCGATATTTCTGAACCACCTCAGGACGTTGAAGGGGATTCCACCTGGGGTTGTGAGTTGGAGAGCTTTCTCGCGATGGATACGGTGATTGGGGTTCTCAATCTTTCCAGCGAGACGACGCATGTTGATACAGATCAGACGGACCAAATCGAGTCACTCATACGCGCAAGGACAGAGGCGCGCGCCGCCAGAGATTGGGGCCGCGCAGATGAGATACGTGACGAATTGCTTGAGATGGGTATTGCGATCAAGGATGACCCCGAAGGCACTTCTTGGCAGCGAGTCGTCCAGTGACGCCCGTTCCTTCCGTCATCGGGCTGGTCGGTGGTATCGGCTCAGGAAAGAGCGCGTTCGCCCAAGCACTGGCCTCACGTGGTTGGGCAGTCGTCGATGCGGACGCCATCGCGCATGCGCTCATGGAAGACGAGGAAGTGATTCAACACATCGCCACCGCCTTTGGGCACGACGTGTTGAATGAGGATGGCCGCGTTGATCGGGAGGCACTTGCGTCATACGCGTTTTCCAATACCTCTTCTCGAGAGCGACTTGAGTCAATCCTGCACCCACGAATCATCGCGCGATGTCTGGAGCAGATTCAGAATGCCACTTCTTCCGGCCAATCCGTTGTCTTGGACGCCCCTTTATTGCTCGAGTGCGAACTCGAAGGATGTTGCAGCAACCTTGTTTTTATCGATGCACCAGCGAATATTCGGCATGCGCGAGCAGAGAAGCGACATGGCTGGGAACCAGGAGAGGCTGCCAGAAGGGAAGAGTTGCAATTGCCACTTGACGAGAAGAGAAGAAGATCCCATTATGTGGTCGTCAACGCGGAGGATCTGGCAGGCCTTGAACAAGAGGTTGCCGGTTTGCTGAAAAGCCTTTCTCCCCGGAACGACTGATCATTGCGTCATCTGTCCTGTTTCATCGGTCTTTCGTGGCCGACATTCTGGACAGTTTCCCGGCTTTCAAGCCACCCCCTCTGAAATCAACGCTCGCTTGTGCGAGTCATCTGCTCAGGGTTTCCCCACATGACCAGTTCAACAAGCGCACCTTCAAAGGCTCACTCGAAACAACGCTCGAATTCCGGTTCTGATTCTGGACATCAGGGCGGAGGATCCCATTCCTCAAGGAAACACAACATGGCCAAAAAGCGACGCCGTCGCAAGAAGTCAACAAGCCAATCACCGGCAGTCCCAGTTGTCATGCTCGAGCCAGGGTCTGTTCCGACTGATGAACAGCTTGCCCAAGAGGCAAAGGAGCTCGAAGCATCGCTCGATGCGAAGACTCGCGCGAAGTATGAGAAAGCGAAGAAGGATGGGCTGGATGCAGCGGTTCTTCAAAAGAAGCCCGCTTCACAGCTGATCAAACTTGCCGAGAAGGCTGGGGTCGAACATGCCGCAACGATGTCGAAGCAACAACTTGTCTTCGAGATCCTGCGCTCGCGTGCAGCCAAACAAGGGCTGATGATCGGCGAAGGAACGCTTGAGATTTCTCCAGAGGGCTATGGCTTCCTGAGGAGCCACGAGTATTCGTATCTCCCATCTCCCGATGACGTCTATATCAGTCCTGCACAGGTCAAGCGGCTGGGTCTTCGACGAGGACAGATTGTCAGCGGACTGATTCGTCCCCCCAAGGAAGATGAGAAGTACTTCGCCATGTTGAAGGTGGAGTCGATCAACGGCACTGATCCGGGCGATGCGGCCCATCTGCCGACATTCGAGAATTTGACGCCTCTGCACCCCGAAGAACGCATCACGCTCGAGTGCGGACCGGAGGGAGTGGAAACTCGGGTGATCGATCTCGTCGCGCCATTGGGGTTCGGCCAGCGTGCCTTGATTGTCGCACCACCCCGTACGGGGAAGACGGTGCTTCTTCAGAAGATCACCAAGGCCATTGCCACGAATCATCCAGAAGCGCACGTCATCGTCTTGCTCGTTGACGAGCGGCCCGAGGAGGTCACCGACTTCAAGCGCAATACTTCCGAGTCGGTTGAAGTGGTCGCAAGTACTTTCGATGAACATGCCACGCGACACATTCAAGTTGCCGAGATCGTGATGGAGAAAGCCAGACGCATGGTCGAGGCTGGCGGGAAGGTTGTTGTGTTGCTGGATTCCATTACGCGACTTGCGCGTGGTTACAACAATGCCGCTTCCGGTTCAGGCAAGATCGGCACCGGTGGTGTGGATAATGCTGCACTCATCAAGCCCAAGAAGTTCTTTGGTTCTGCTCGAAACATCGAGGATGGTGGGTCACTGACGATCATCGGGACGGCACTTGTCGACACTGGATCCAAGGCTGATGAAGTCATTTTCGAAGAATTCAAAGGCACGGGCAACAGCGAGTTGCACTTGACGCGCAAGCTCGTGGAGAAGCGCATCTGGCCTGCAATCGATATCCCCGCTTCCGGCACGCGTCGTGAAGAACTCCTGCTCGATGAGAAGGAATTGGATCTCGTGTCCCGGCTTCGCAAGGTTGTTTCCGACATGAGCGTGGTGGAAGCGATGGAACTTCTGCGGAGCAGGCTCGGCAAAACCAATTCAAATGCCGAATTCCTGATGACGATGAGCCTTGGCTGAGTCAAGGCGGATCCCGCAGGCGGAATCGCACGTATGCTTTGAGGTCGAGGTCTGGGAGGCGCGAAGTTGATGGCATTCAGAGGACATCGTGGTTTCACACTCACCGAATTGATGGTGGTCGTGGCAATTCTCGGAATGTTGATGGGGATCGTCATCATGTCAGCGAGCGTTGGTCGTTCCGCTGAACAGATGATGAAATCTCGGAATCATCTTCGCCAGATTGCTCAGTGGATGGATCAGTACGCGTCGAATCATCGCGATACGGTGCTTCCCTCTCGATTTGATTACTGGGATGAAGACGCTATTGACAGTGATGAGGATGGCGTTCCAGAAACGGCCAATCCAAATCGCGTCGGCGGTGGCCGGTTCCGACTTGGTGCACTGGGGAATTCGGAGTGGCTGCCGAGCGCCAATCCATTTTCAGATGCGATGAACCCACGCACGAGTGGGCTTCATCAAGGATCGTGGGCAGACATTCTCTGGGTCGATGCCAATGTCAGAGATGGTGTTGAGTTCTCAAACTTTCAGGTTGCAGGTTCAGTGGACGACGTTGTCTACGGCGCAGAGGGGCGTGACAGCGTGGCAGCGCCTGGTTGGTGGATCTATGACCAAGGTGAGAACGAGTTTGCCAATCCGCTACGCGCTGCATCACCGAATACGAATCATTACCCACTGCGTGATCAGAACGGCAATGTCGTGGTGAAGAGCTATGGCCAATATGGCGTCATTCCGATGCCGGGTGACCCCGAGGGTCGGATGGCTGGTTTGCCGACACCAGTCGGAGGCGGGGCTTGGGAAAAGGAATTGCCGGGATTCTTTGCAGCGAACGCCTTTTTCGATGCACGTTCAAGGCGTGACATCACAGGGGCTCCAACGGATCCCCATATGGACCGGTACGTGACGCACGCACAAGTACGTTCACCCGATCGGAGTGTCTATCTGGTGGATTCCTTCCGCGGCGAGACCATTGGGGAAAGCCCCTTGGCAGATCGGGCTGCGTATGAGGCCCGCACGCAAGCTGCTTGGACCAACGATTTTGCCATCGGCGAGGATGGCGTGACTGCGACGATTCGGGACCAGGCAGCAGGCCAGCCGACTCAGGAAGTCGATTTTCGCTACAACGACGGCCAGACGGTCCTGATGATGTTTCTCGATGGGCACGTCGAAACCATGGGCTTTTGGCCCAGTTATGAGGATCTCATGCTCAGAGGTGTCCGTGTCATGGATCTGGATCGCCGCCTCCAGCAGTAGCCTCCCCAGCTTGGCCGCCAAGCCACTTGCCACAGCCGCAGATGCCGGTACAATCCCCCTTCCGTCCCTGTTGGGACGGTTTTTCGTCGGCGCGCCTGCGGCGGCGAGATCCAAGTCGAGGTGGGTCAGGATGATCCCCGCCACCGTAGCTCAGTGGTAGAGCACACCCTTGGTAAGGGTGAGGTCACGGGTTCAAGTCCCGTCGGTGGCTTGGAACACACAACCCGTTGCGGACGGTCCGTGGCGGTGCTTCGTTTCGCGAGGCAAACAGACAGCACGACGCAGTTGCGGCGTGTATTTCAAAGTTCGGTCCAACTGGACCGGGGTTCACGTCCGCAGAGGGCAATGGACCATAGGAGATTGCTGCGAGGCGACGCGAAGCATGGCATGAAGCCCGCAACGCCCAGCCCCGCGCAGGAGAATCGCACCGATGGCGAAGGACACATTTGTTCGCACCAAGCCGCACGTCAATGTCGGCACGATCGGGCACATCGACCACGGCAAGACAACCCTGACCGCGGCGATCACCACCCGTCAGTCGTCCAAGGGACTCGGAGACGCTCGCGCGTTTGACGAGATCGACAATGCTCCGGAAGAAAAGGCGCGTGGTATCACGATCGCGACTAGCCACCAGGAGTATGAGTCGGATGCGCGTCACTACGCTCACGTTGATTGCCCCGGCCATGCCGACTACGTCAAGAACATGATTACCGGTGCCGCTCAGATGGACGGCGCTATTCTTGTTGTCGCCGCGACTGATGGCCCCATGCCGCAGACTCGTGAGCACATTCTTCTCGCCCGCCAGGTCGGCGTGCCGAAGATTGTCGTATTCATGAACAAATGCGACATGGTTGACGACGAGGAACTTCTTGAACTCGTTGAGATGGAAGTACGCGAACTGCTCAGTCAGTACGACTTCCCAGGCGACGACATTCCTGTCATCCGCGGCTCCGCCCTCAAGGCACTTGAGAGCGAAGGCAAGGACGACGATGTTTGCAAGCCGATCGATGAACTGATGGAGGCGCTTGACGCCTACATCCCCGAGCCCGAGCGAGAGGTCGACAAGCCTTTCCTCATGGCCATCGAGGACGTGTTCTCGATCAAGGGCCGTGGTACCGTTGTGACGGGTCGTATTGAGACTGGCGCCGTGCATGTTGGCGATCCGATCGAGATCGTCGGTTTGACCGAGGAGCCGACCAAGACGACTTGCACTGGCGTCGAGATGTTCAACAAGATCCTTGAAGACGCGCAGGCCGGCGACAATGTCGGCGCCCTTCTTCGTGGTATTGAAAAGGATGATGTTGAGCGTGGCCAAGTGCTTGCCAAGCCTGGCAGCATCACACCCCACACCCTCTTTGAAGCAGAGGTCTATGTGCTGACCAAGGAGGAAGGTGGCCGACATACCCCCTTCTTCTCTGGCTACAAGCCGCAGTTCTACTTCCGAACGACGGACGTGACAGGCGGCCTCGACCTGGTCGGTGCCGAGATGTGCATGCCTGGCGACAACATCAAGATGAAGGTCAGCCTTGGCAAGAATATTGCCATGGTCGAAGGCCTCCGCTTTGCTGTTCGCGAAGGCGGCCGGACCGTGGGTTCGGGCGTTGTGACCAAGATCCTTGAGTAGCCTCCGGGCGACTCATACCCGACTTGACCCCTCGTCGGACTTGCCGACGAGGGGGACAGTTCGGGGGAAGGTGGAATGAAGCATGGCCAAGAAGGCTGCTGATCGTGAATACGTGTGGCTCCAGTGCACGGAGTGCGGGGATCTCAACTACCGCACAAGCATCCGTGTCAAGGGCGGCATTGATGAGAAGGTGAAGGCTGGCATGAAGAAGTACAGCCCACGCCTGCGTAAGCACACTCATCACAAGATCAAGAGGAAGTGACCGCACGCCGGGGCGGATCCCGGCACGGAACGCCGGTAGCTCAATTGGCAGAGCAGCGGATTCCAAATCCGCAGGTTGAGTGTTCGAGTCACTCCCGGCGTGTTGCAGGCCTGAGTGAACGTCCTACTCGAGGTAATGGAGGCGAAACATGTCCGCGATCTACAAATCAGGGCAGGGATACTGGGTTCGAACGATGTCGGCGTATGGCCTTGGGGCTGTCGTCGCGCTCGGCCTGGCCTGGCTTTGGAAGGAGTTCGAGGGCGTGACACTGTTTGGCCTTGAGCCAACCTATGTTCGAGTCGGGATCATGCTCTTGACGGCGATCGTGTTCGGTTGGGTGGGTTGGATGATCATCGGAACGCGACGACGGACTGTCGAGTTTCTCATCGCCACCGAGGGAGAAATGCGAAAGGTCAATTGGTCGAGCCGTCGGGAGATCGAACTCTCGACTCGTGCCGTCATTGGATTGACAATTCTGATCGCTTTGTACTGCTGGGTCTTTGACATCGTATTTGCCAGCATCTTCCGCTGGATGACAGTTCTTCGAACCGGGTGATGAATCACCCGGCATATTGCTTCGGCGTGAAGAGAAATGGTGGGGTTGCAAATCATGACCACTGAACACGAACAGATCGAGGGCGCCGACAACACATCCGTTGGTGTTGAGGGGACTCAGGATGACAATGCATTTGATCCTGCAGTCGACATGCCCATGTATCGCCAAGGCATGGACTGGTTCGTGCTGCGAGTCGCCTCCAACAAGGAAAGTTCGGTACGCGACACGCTTCAGCGGAAAGTCGAAATCGAAGGACTGAGCGATCGCATCGGCCGCATCATGGTGCCGACGGAGAAGACCCGGACACTCAAGGGTGGCAAACAGCGCATTAGCGAAACCAAACTCTATCCCGGCTACATCTTTGTCGAGATGATGCTTGAGGATGGCCGCATCCCACAAGATGTCTTCTTCCTGATCAAGGAGACAACAGGCGTGGGAGATTTCGTCGGAACAGCTGGGCGGCCGACACCCATGTCGCCTGCCGAAGTTGAGAAGATGCTCTTTGATTCGAAAATGCCGGACGCCGAACCAGAGGTCAAACTCGAGTTCGTTCCAGGTGACCACGTCACAATCAAGGAAGGTCCTTTCGAGAGCTATGAAGGCACGATTGACGAAGTCATGCCCGAGAAGGGCATGGTTCGCGTCCTTGTCACCATCTTCGGCCGTCAGGCACCAGTGGAATTGGAATACTGGCAGGTTGAGAAGGGCGACGAGTAGCGCTCTTGGCACAACAGCTCAGGATCTTGGGGGGCTGTCAGTAAGAGCGTGACCGCAGCCGGTAGGCTGCGTTGACACACAAGGAGAGATCCAGCATGTCGATCACAGGAATCCTGTTGACAGTCATCGCCAATCCTGCCCCCATGTGGGCCGGACCTCTTTCGTTCGGTTTCCAGGAGGGAGCGGTTGCTCCAGTCGAGCAGGAAGTCGCGCCATTGGGACAGGGAGAAATCGGTCCGACGGAAGCATCGATTTCAGTTGGCTGGGTCTGGCAACTCCGCACTGATCTGACGGATACTTCTGGAGGGCAGTATGCGCTCAATCGGGGACATGCCGTTGCACGGGTCAAGCTTGCTCTGAGCGACGAACTCGATCTTCTCATCGGCGGACGGTATCAGCGGGATGATTTCACATTCAGCGGAATGGTTGCGCCATGGTCGACGATCAACACGACGAGCTTTGCAGCAGGCCTTCAATGGCAGGCGGATCAACAGTTGCAGATCTTCGGCGGTGGCGAGGCTCGTTGGGCAACGGAATCAGGCGGCTCTACCGGAGACGGTTTTGAAGTTGGTGGCGCGATCGGTGCCGCATACGCTTTTTCACGTTCACTCGTGCTGGGCGGTGGGCTCGGTGTGCGGTCACAGCTTGAGGACAGCGCGCTCTTCTACCCGATCGTGGTGGTCGAGTGGCAGATTACGGATCGCTTGGCCCTCTCTACACAATTGACGACAGGCTGGGCGAACCGCACGGGTGCTGAACTGGTGTACGAAGTTGAAGATGGCATCGACGTTGGCCTTGCAGCTGTATTCGATTATCAACGATTCCGATTGAATTCAGACGCTCCAGGTGCTGGCGGTGTTGGAACGACAGAGGCATTGCCGGTGACGTTGTTCATTTCATTCGAACTTGACAAGCGTGCCAGCGTGACCGGATTTGTAGGGGCAACGGTATATGGCAGGCTCAAGAGGATCGATGCCAACGGCACAGATCAATGGACGAGCGATCAGGATCCTGCTCCCGTGTTGGGGATACAGGGCACGATCAGGTTCTGACCACCTCACTTGAGGGCTATACACCGTGGTTGATGCCACGTTAGGCTGAGCGACATGGCAACTGCCTTCCATGATGATTGGAACAATCTTCGCGATGAACTGGGAAAGGTCATCGTGGGTCATGCTGACGTGGTCGAAGGCGTATTGACCGGTTTGTTTGCAGGCGGCCATGTGCTTCTTGAGGGTGTGCCTGGACTTGGTAAGACGTTGCTTGTGCGGTCGCTTGCTCAATCGCTGTCACTGGACTTTTCTCGCATCCAGTTCACTCCTGATCTGATGCCAGCAGATGTCACCGGAACGACGGTGGTGGAGGAGGATGCAGACGGACGCCGTTTCGTCTTCAGACCGGGTCCCGTCTTTGCGCAGATTGTGCTTGCTGACGAGATCAACCGCGCGACTCCCAAGACGCAGTCTTCCATGCTTGAGGCCATGCAGGAGCGTGCGGTGACCGTAGGCGGTGAGACGCGGCAGTTGGGCCCACCCTTTCTGGTCATGGCGACCCAGAACCCCATCGAGCAGGAAGGGACCTATCCCTTGCCCGAGGCGCAACTGGATCGATTCTTCTTCAAACTGATCGTGCAAGGATCCAGCCGTGAGGAGTTGTGCGAGATCTTGGATCGCACGACATCGGTGTCACCCGAGACAGTGAAGCCGGTCATGGATGCCGAGACGATCCTTGCGCATCAGCAGGCGGTTCGAGCGGTGCAGCTTTCGGATGCGATGCGGTTGAACATTGCCACATTGGTACTGGCCACGCATCCTCATCGCGAGTTTGCGCCAGCGAGGGTTGACCAATATGTGCGTCTCGGCGCGTCGCCTCGCGCAGGCCAGGCGATTGCGCTTGCAGCGAAGGTCGCTGCATTGCGGGCGGGCAGGGATGCTGTCAGTGAAGATGATGTGCGTGACGTGGTGCTGCCAGCGGTGCGACACAGACTGATTCTGAATTTCGAGTCGCAGGCTGAAGGCATCACCGCTGATGATCTCTTACGGGATGTTCTCGAAACGGTCCCGTTAAGTCAGGCCTGACCCTCGATGGTTTCTGATGAATCCTTCCCCGGGCTAAGGCGCGATGCGCTTCAGGGGTTCTGGAGGAAGTTGGTCCCAGTTCGACCAATCGAAGGATGACGGGTCAAGGGTCATGTTCCAGGGTACGCATGGTGTAGGCCACGCATCGATGTTGGACGTCAAGTGGTGATGACGCGCAAATGCGAATCGTGGTTGATCACAGCGCACCCAGTCTTCCGGTAAGCGCAACCGGCACAGCCAGGCATCATCCGTCACGCGTACGTGCGCAATGGGAGTGGCAGCTGTGGGGCCCTTGGTGGATTCAAGGCCATTGGGAGAAATGATGACCTCATAGGTTCCAGTACCACAGACCATTTGGATGGTCACAGCCTCGCCATCAAGCAGGGTTGAGGAAGCCCCAGGGGTGCGGCACTCCAACATCAACTCCCAGCGGCCCATCAATCGTCGAAGATGCGCATGCGTTTGCAGATCCTCACGTCGCGGCGTGGGAGGTTGGCCCAGAGCAACATCCTCGAGGGTCCGTGGTGGGTGGAATGGTCCGACCAGCAGGCCTGGAGGTTCCACGATGTCAGGTTCACGGTTCACCGGGAGCAGCAAGTGATTGACGCCTACTTCCACCAGTAGTGGCGTGCGTTCCAAGCCCTCTTCTGCAGGCTGACCAACCTGCATAAGTGCCCGCGAAGCCACCTGTGTCGCAAGTGGGATCTCCCCTCCACGTGCCCAGGCAATCTCGGCCAGAAGCGCTTGTGCCGATGCGTTCGCCAGCGACACATCGACCGGGTTGTTGTGAGCCCTGTCAATCCAGACATGAAGAGGCGTCTGCCGTTCGCACCATCGTAGGAAACGCTCAGCAAGCGGATCGTCCGGTCTTTCGGCTTCATTCGTCATGACAAGCAACTCCGCGAGCGCATCTCCTCTTGTCAGCCAACCGGCAATCGGCCCAAATGGAGAGTTGACGATTCCAGTGAGAAGTTCACTGACCTGTCGTGCCACACCGGCATCCGCCGCATGGATGCGGTGCAGAGCGCGTCTCCAAGGACCGAGTGTGGCGTTTGCCACAAGCGCATCAGCGGAGTTGCCAAATCGATCTGGATCAATGTCAGCCAGGCCTAGAGCCGCCGCCAGTTCGCACCGCCAGGCTTGCGTGGGGTCGCCCAACGGCAGATGTGACCATGATCCGCTCGCAGGAGGATGACGCTGGGAGGCCTGACGCAGCGGCGGCATACCGGTCGGTAGCGGCTCCCACTCAAGTGGGATTGTCGCGTCTGCAATTCTCAGATTCCCTGCGCCGTCATCAGGCAGTTCAATGGCAATGTACGGCGATGCGCCGTCTGCGCTTTGTGTGGAGGCACTTGTTTGGACGACTGGAACGGACCACTCGCGGTGGGTGAGGATTTCCTGCCTGAGAAAGATCACAGTCGCATCAAGTGTGCGCGTGCCCTGATCTGAATCAAGCAGTTCAACCGTGAGTGGTTCTAATGGGGTCGTCCTGAGCGGCAACAACATCACCCCTCCGCCGAGCGCCAGCAACGGGGGAGCGGGCGCGGCAGTTGCAGCAGCCAACAGAATCGAGATCGCAATTGACATCAGGCCGAAGTGTTTGCCGCACGCCGGCGAGCGTGAACGAGTTGGCAGGCTTCTTCCACCGCTCGGTCGAGGTTGTCGTTCACGATGAAAGCATCATAGATTTCGCGGCCTGTCGCAAGATCGATCTCACGCCGCGCTTCCTCGAATCGCCGTGCAATCGCTTCCTCGTCGTCGCGGCCTCTGGACTCGAGTCTGCGCCGAAGTTCCACATCATTTGGCGGAAGGATGAAGAGCATGTAGGCGGAGGGCATCTGCGATCGCACCTGAATGGCGCCCTGTACATCGATGTCGAGCATGATGAGCTCGCCATCTTTCAATGCACGTTCGACGGGTGCTTTCGGTGTGCCATATGCATGGCGCCCGAACACTTCGGCGAATTCGAGAAAATCATGATTCTCTCGCATCCGATTGAATTCTTCGGAAGTCACAAAAAGGTAATCCTGACCATCGACTTCGTCCGCACTTCGTGGGCGTGTTGTTGCCGATACGCTGAAGTGGCCACCCAGTTGCTCTCGCACACGATGGACAATCGTGGTCTTTCCGACCCCTGAGGGGCCAGACACGACCAGCAGTAGACCGGATTCCTCCTTCAATGACATGGCGGCAGTGTAGATGGCTGGGATTGATTCTTGGGCCTGTCTGCAAAGGAATCGACTCACAGGCCGCGCCAGATCCTAGGGAGATCCTTCCGAGTTCCGTCCCATCAGAGTTCGGCCCATACAATCCCCCGATGTCCCTTCCCGTTGTTGCGATCGTCGGCCGACCTAATGTCGGCAAGTCAAGCCTCCTGAATCGATTCGCAGGCAGACGCATATCGATCGTGGACGATGTCCCCGGCGTGACGCGTGATCGCGTGACAGCGCTTGCGGAATTGGAACCACCGCTGGAACTTCAGACCACAGACACGCGATGGGTCGAGTTCACCGATACAGGCGGTTGGGGTGTGTACACCACGGAAGACACGCGTATTGATGATGCGGGTCACGATCTTGCCTCCTTGACCAGTGATATCGAAGGCCAGATCGGTGAGGCGATGGAGCGCGCCAGAGTCATACTCTTCATTGTGGATGCGCGGGATGGGGTTGTGCCGCTTGACCAGACGGTTGTGGATCTGATCCGCAAACGGCAGCTTGAAGAACGCGTCATTATTGTCGCCAACAAGGTGGATGACGAATCATGGGTGCCGCATGCCATGGAAGCTGCGGGGCTCGGGATGGGGATACCACAATGTGTTTCGGCCACGAGCGGTTTCGGCATCCGCGATCTGCAAGAAGAGATCTGGACGCGTGTCGAGCAAGGTGAAGTGCCTGCGGACGCAGAAATGAAAGTAGCTATTGTCGGTTGCCGAAACGCAGGCAAGTCGACGCTCATCAATGCTCTTGCAGGTGAAGAACGCTGCATTGTTTCCGAGATTGCGGGCACCACACGTGATGCCGTCGATGTGCGATTCGAAATGTCAGGCAAACCATTTGTTGCGATTGACACGGCCGGACTTCGTCGGCGAAAGAGTTTTTCCGGAGATGTCGAGTACTACGCCTATCACCGCATGCTCCATGCCATTCGGCGCAGTGATGTCGTGTTGTTCATGATCGATGCGACGCGCAAGGCCTCACAAGTGGATCGAAAGCTGGCCCAGGAACTGCAACGGCAGTTCAAGCCCACGGTGCTTGTTCTGAACAAGTGGGATCTTGTGCCAGAGGGAACCGACTCCGAGGAGTTTGCCGACTATCTCACAAGGGAACTGCGCGGGTTGGATTTTGCGCCCATCGTTTTGGTCAGCGCGGAGAATAGTGAAGGACTTGAGGATGTCGTCACCATGGCTTTCAATCTCTGCGAACAGAGCAGACATCGCGAGCCCACCGGGAAACTCAACGCAGTTATCGAGTCAATACTCAAGCAACGTGGCCCATCCTCCCGTCTCGGCACACAGGCAAAACTGTTCTATGTCTCTCAAGTCGCGATCAATCCGCCAACGATTGCCATGGTCGTGAACGACCCCAAGCTCTTCGAAGGGCGTTATGAGCGTTATCTCATGAACCGGCTTCGCGAAGAAATGCCCTTCAGCGAAGTCCCCATTCGCCTGATCTTCTCGAAACGGACGCGGAAAGGTCTGCAGGACCTCAAGACAGGCAGTCCGGGCTAGTTCGTTCGTTCAGAAATCTCACTTTACCCCTTTGATTTCGTCTACAATGCGGCCTTACTCGCGTCTCACTCAGCAGGTATGCCGAACGGCCTGCTGAGGCTGATACCCCTCGTCGGCGACAGCGCACATTGTTCAAGGGGCCACGGTTGTCAGCTCATGCGACCGTGGCGCGAGCCTTATGTCCATCTTTCCATTGCCTGTCTTCGAGGAGGATGCCGATCCCACGCGTCGAGACGCGTTGACGCTCGAGGAGCAGCTTGCTGCCACTGAGGCGCCAAAGACCATGGTGGTCCGTTTTGGCCGCATGAAGATGATCGGCGAGTATGAAGTTCGCAGCCCGATTCGTGCGGGCTGTGGTTCGAAAATCGTTGTGCGCACACACCGCGGAATTGAATTGGCAACGCTTCTGACAACGACATGCCCCAACAGCGGTTGTCCGACATCTGTTTCGCGAAAGGAGATGCTTGACTACATCGACGCATCAGGTGGCAAGGACTACCCCTTCTATGACCGCGGACGCATCCTCAGAATCGCGACGGGGGAGGATCTTCATGCCTACACAGAACAATCGGGCCAGGCGAGACAACTCTCAGAACGGGCTCGAGAGTCTGCACGATTCTTCAATCTTGACATGAAGATCGTTGATGCGGAAATGACCTTGGAGGGAGAGCGGGGCGTTGTCTATTACCACGCCGAAGAACGCGTGGATTTTCGAGAGATGGCTCAGGATCTTGGCGCAGAATTCCGTTGCCGCATAGACATGAGACAAGTCGGCGCACGGGATGAAGCGCGCCTTGTCGCCGATTATGAGCGGTGCGGCCAGCACTGCTGTTGCAAGAACTTCCTGAAGGTCCTCAAGCCAGTCTCGATGCGATCGGCCAAGCAACAAAAGGCGACACTTGACCCATTGAAGATTTCGGGCAGGTGCGGACGTTTGATGTGTTGCCTGAGATACGAAGACAAGACTTACAAGGATCTCAAGTCCAATCTTCCACATCGAAAGGCGCATGTTGGAACCATTGAAGGTCCGGGGACTGTTGTCGATGCACAAATACTGACCCAACTTGTTCGGGTGAAACTCGATCATGATGGTCGTGAGATTGCAGTAGCCGTTGAAGAGCTCATGCCACCTGATGAATGTCCCGAGCCAGGATCGATTCCGCCCCCGCCCATGACTGCGGACGAAGAGCGAATCCCGGAGCAGAAGGCCAAACGCAAACGTCGTCGCCGAAAGGGTCAACCTAAGGGCGTTGATGAAGCGACTCAAGCGGCAGCACCAGAATCCAGCGGCGGAGCCAAGAAGAAGCGACGTCGTCGTCGTGGGAAACGCGACGATGCGAAGCCGAATCCCACAGCAGAGTCTTCCGGATCTGATAACGAGAAGAGCGCCCAGGGATCCACCAAGAAGAAGCGGCGTCGCCGCCGTGGGAAGCGTGGGGGCAAGAAGCCACCGCCAACCACCTGAAGCATCTTCTCTTGGCAGGGCCGCGGTATGCTGAGGGGTACATGGCGAAGAAGTCGACCGATCATCTGGGCTCAGCTATCGAGACGATTCAATCTCTCATCGTGGCATTCGTCTTTGCGATGATCTTTCGGGGTTTCGTCGTCGAGGGTTTCGTCATTCCCACCGGATCGATGGCCCCGACCTTGCGAGGGCAGCACGTGGAAGTTGGCAGTCGCCAGACAGGCATCGCGCTGCCGGTGGGTCTGGACACGCAGGGACGCCCCCCCAATGCTGGCTTGTTGCGTGATGCGATGGCTGGGCGCGATCAGCCGCTCACCAGGCAAGCAGCCCGTGTCTCGAACCGACGCATGGGGGATCGGATTCTGGTGTCGAAGTGGCTTTATCCATTTGTGGAACCGGCGCGGTGGGATGTGGTCGTGTTCAAGAATCCCGCGCACCCAGAGGGTCCCCACGGCACCTACATCAAACGCCTGGTGGGCCTTCCCGGCGAGACGGTCTGGTTGGTAGACGGTGATGTCTTTGTCCGAGAGATGGGTTCCGACCAGTTTCATGTCGCGCGCAAGCCGCGTCACGTTCGTGAAGCGGTGTGGCAGCCAGTGTGGAACAGTGCAGCGACACCGGTCAAGCAGATTGAACTGGCGCGGCCTTGGGCGGGCTGGCCGTGGAAGGTCGTCACAGGTGGATGGCAACGCAGTGGGGGGATCCTGCGATCCGATTCAGACGCACCTTCACTCCTCAGGTGGAACACAGAAAGTTATCCACTTGATGATTGGAATGCTTACAACATGTTTGCGCCGGTCGCGGGCGATCTGCCCGTTTCGGATCTGAGAATCGCCGCAACTCTGACACCGCAGTCCGAAGGACTCATGTCGTCTCTGGAACTGCTTGTGCGGTCACATCGATTCACTTTTGAGGTCCAGAGTGGTCAGGCAACGATCACGATGGAACCTGCAGCGGCCCCTTCGAATGGCGAAGGGCGTATGGAGACCAGAGTTTCGGCAATCATTCCTGAGTTGACGTCCGGCGTTCCCATGCGGGTTGTTGCAGAGCATGTTGACCAAACATGTCGGTTGTTGATCGACGGTGAGGAAGTGCTGTCATTGGATTACGACTGGACGCCTCGCCAGCGGCTGGAAGCAACTGCGGGCTTGGTGAATTCTTCGATGGAATCATCGGAACTGGCGCGTCGCCGTCCGGTCGAGCCGATGCTCACCTGGTCCTTTGCCGGCGCACCTGTTGAACTCCGGTCTATGGAAGTCGATCGAGATCTGTACTACCGGCCTGCCGTCTTGACGAGTGTGTCGACAAAGCACGAACCCCTTCCGGAGTTTGCGGAGCAGGTTCGCCCAGGGCGGCCTGCTGCAGCGACGGATGAAACATCCACCGTGATGTTGGGACCAGATCATTTCTTTGTCCTGGGAGACAACAGCGGACGCTCACTGGATGGCCGGTTGTGGGGCGCCCCGGCGCCGATTGCGGCGGAACAAGTCGATCCTGCGCCCTTTGTGGTGCCGAGAGATCTTCTGATCGGCAAGGCATTTGTCGTGTACTTCCCAGCCCCTGTCGAGGGATTCCTCGACTTTGGGAGGCTGCGGTTCATTCACTAAGTAAGGCGTGAATGGGGTATGGGGGATCGTGTAAAAGTGTGCTGTTTCAGAACTCATGGAGGCGCGATATGACTTTCAAACTTCTGCTTGCTTTAGCAATGAGTGCGATTGCGCTGGTTGGTTGTGAGGGATTCAAAGACGAAGTTACTAAAGGAGATCTTGATGCTGCAATTCGAGCCGCTACTCCAGAGACAAAGAGATTGGTGTATTTATTCGAATCGAATCCTGCTTCAGTAACCGCGCATCAAGTGCAGGGTCTATTGGATAGGGGCGCCTCTGCGAATGCGATCTTCGAAACTTCGCGTGATTACGCCACTGTGCTTATGAGTGCAGCGCAATACAACAGCAACCCTGAGGTGATCTCAGTGCTTCTTAAAGCAGGTGCTGAGGTGAATGCAAGGACTCCACGTGATGGCAGGACTCCGCTGATGTTTGCAGCGAAAAATAATAATCCTGAAGTGATATCAGTGCTTCTGGCAGCAGGTGCTGATGTGAATGCGAAGGAAGGTGAAGGTTTTAAATATAGCGGAGGAGATGGTGAGACTCCGCTGATTGTTGCAGTGGAATACAACGAAAACCCTGAGGTGATATCAGTGCTTCTGCAAGCAGGTGCTGATGTGAATGCAGGGAGGGAAGATGGTTGGACTCCGCTGATGTGGGCAGCGGGTAGTAACGAAAACCCTGAGGTGATATCAGTGCTTCTCAAAGCAGGTGCTGATGTGAACGCGATAAATACTCATGGTGAGATAGCGTTGGATTATGCACAGAGAAATTTGGAAGGTACTCAGGCGCTGAAGGAACTGGAAGCGGCTACCAATCCGTGATTACCTAAGTCTCCAACCATCCAACCAAACACCTCACAACCCCTCTGCAAAACGCAGGGGGGTTGTTCTTTGGAAGCATTCCACTGCGTTCAGTTATCCACCAATTCAACGTGAAATCATGCGCGACACTCCAATGCCAAGGAGTGATCCAATGACGAGAATCGCGATTGTTCCCATTGTTCGCCATGCAACATCCGAGTCTGTGATCTGCCAGATGACGAGAGTGCCTACCACCAAGGCAGCGACGAAGCACAGGCCAAAACAAGCATGGGCGATGCGAACAACGATTGATTTGCTGCGCCCCAATAGTCGATTGATCGAAATGGCGAACACGCAGACCGCAAGCACCACGCCTAGATTCGCGATGGTCTGGAAGAGCCAGTCCAAGTTGTTGTCTTCCCAAACCTGAATGATCAACAATATGATTCCAGCCATGACGGCTGTGATTCCGAGCAGACCCAGGACCATGTCTGCTTGGTGCAGAAAGACGGGATACGTGCGTTGGTGGGACTCGTTGGAATGAGACATGGAAGTAGTTCCTCAAGATGGAGTTCTTCAGTGATCGTCGATGGAAATCGTGAGCCTGCGATCTGGATTTTCAAAAATGCATCATACAGATCGGCGTGTCCTTCATTCAGCTCGCTTGTTCTTCCGCCTGCAATGTCAATGTCGTTACTTCAGCAGTGATCGCATGCTGTCCAATGCGTTCTGCATGCGCTTGCGCGCGTCATCAAGATCAATCCCGCCCAGACTGTCAAGTGGTACAGATTTGTCTTGCCGCTGGCCCAATCCATACCACCCCTCGAGCAGTTCACCATCGAGGAACATCACTTCAAATCCCTGTGGATTGCCACCGGGAACCACATACTCCAGTTTCCACTCATCAGTGGACGCAACTCCCCTCTGCCATGCAATCGCGTTCAGGAGGGCGGTGTCAGATTCAGGCAAAGTGAATGGGTTGAACAAAAAGAGCTTCATGCGGGAACGCGTGGCTGACACAGCCAAGTTCAATCCTGCCGGATCGCGCGGGTTGATCGTCCGCACCCGCTGGAGGAGCATCGAACGCTCCTCCGCATTCAAGACGCCGGTTCGCAGCGCATCACGCAAGACTGCGGCGCAACGCTCAGCGGCGTTCGCTGCGAGAATGCCTGAAGCAATCGTCGGGTGGTCGCTCAGTGCGCCGATGATGCGCAACACGAGGTCAAGATCAGCTGCCGTCCCTGACGAGGCGCCCTTCGCGACCTCACGGCCCGCTCGCACCAAGAGTCCATGGAGAAGGGCATCCTGATCTGGGAGCCACCAAGGGATGGGGGCTTCTAGATAGTCCTCCCAAGGAGGCGGATAACCCGCTTCACGCTGTTGCTGTGATTGCGTCAACAGGCTGTCGATGCTCTCGCGTTCATCTGGCACGTCAATCCAGATCGCATCAGATCCTGCCGCGCGTTCCCCTGCGCGAATCCAAAGCCAGGCGGCATTTGTTTGGATCTGCTTGCCTTCAGACAGCGCCCGCAAACGCTTGGCCAGTTCCCGACGTTCATCCTCATACTCATTGCGATTCTTGATAATCGCCGCGATGTCTGGGGCGAACGTCTTCGCCAGGCCGAGGTCGGAATCCAAATCAGCACGCATCTCGAGGGATTCGGCGCGTCTGCCGGCACGTTTCCAATCCTGATCGGCTGCAATCTCTACTAGCGTTTCATAATGCGCGTCTAGCTGTCGGAGTTCCTGTTTAAGCGCACCATTCGTCCACGCTTCAGTGGGTTCGGGAGTGGGCCCTGCACTGACCGACAGCATGTTTTGCAGCAGGTCGATCGCCTCAGGGGTGATGGCCCCGGCATCATCTGCCTCATCAAGCTTCAGTTTCGTGACGAGCCATTCCGAAGTGAACTGCCGCTCTCTTTCAATGGATTCCACCAAACCGAAATTGTCACGCGGTTGGTCGATGGCTGGAAGCAGGATGCGCGCGATCTCAGGTGTGATCGCGCCAGATTCGAGGCAGCTGAGTATCTGTTCATCAGCGTTCTTCTGAATGCTCAACGCGACCATCATCGAGATGAGGCACGGATCGGCACGTGTGTGCTCGGACATGGTTCTTGTTGCCCGCATCGCTTCCCGGATTCTGTGGGCATCACCGGTTTGGATTCGATCAGACAGGTGCATGCTGATCGTCCGACCTCCATGCCAAACGTCACTCAGATGTGGGAGAAGAAGATCCCAGCCCAGATCCCATTGCAATTCAAAGTCTGGGGGCGGCATCTCGCTGGCTTGCAGGATCAGTTTCAGGGTTGGTTGCTGTAGCGCGTGCAGGCGACTGGCCATGTCATCTGAGAGCGGGTATCTGTTTCTGACGGCGCACTTGAGCCAATCCAGTTCCGCTTCTTCTTCAGTGGTGATCTTGTCCCGAACCGTCCCCAGTTCACGGTAGATCTCGGCCGTTTCGATCGAGAGTGCAGGCTGTATGGAGAGACTGGCTGCGGCGAGCAGACATGGCATCATCATCATCGCGACATACTGCCCCGGCGGGGGCTATCGTGTCCACAGGAGTCGCCTCCGATTTAGCAAGAATGTCGTTCAAATGACACAACCTCCGCCATTGATTGCCTTTCAAGCGCCAGATCCTCCAAGTGACCCCTTGGCCGCTGCGCAGGCATTTCGTGATGGCATGGCGCAGCGGCGGTCCATTCGGCACTTCTCTTCTGATCCAGTGCCGTTGGCGCTCATTGAGGCGATCGTTTCCACTGCCGGTTCTTCGCCAAGTGGCGCCAACAAGCAGCCATGGCGGTTTGTTGTTGTCGGAGACCCCGATCTCAAACGCCACATTCGCGAAGCCGCGGAAGAGGAAGAACGCGCGTTTTATGAAGAACGCGCCTCAGATGAGTGGCTTGAAGATCTTGCGCCACTGGAGACGGGCCCCGACAAACCGTTTCTTGAAGAAGCGCCCTGGCTGATTGTGATTTTCAAACTCATGCGAGACGATCAGATGAATGCGCGTTCGGACAGGGTTTACTATGTGAACGAGTCGGTGGGTATTGCGACGGGAATGCTCTTGGCTGCCGCGCACCAAGCAGGGCTGGCCACCCTGACCCACACACCCAGTCCGATGGCGTTTCTGAAGACAGTGCTTGGTCGTCCCGAGTACGAACGCCCCTACATGATCATTCCGATCGGCTGGCCTGCCAAGAATTGCCAGGTGCCGGACATTAAGCGGAAGAAGTTGCAGGACATCATGGTTCTGCATGCAACGCAGGAGTTGACGGACACATGATCTGGATTCATTGGTCCCTAGTCGGTTTCTTTGCCATTCTCGGCGCGGGTTGCATTCTGCTCGTTGTCATGCAGTTGCCTGGCACGTGGCTCATGGTCGGGCTTGGAGCGTTGGTCCAACTTGCGGATGTTGCGTGGGTGCATGGAGAAGCAGCGACTGCCGGCTGGTGGGCGCTAGGCATCGCGGTAGCGCTGGCCATTGTTGGTGAAGTACTGGAAAGTGCATCGAGTGCGGCGGGCGCTAAGATCGGCGGTGGTACCCGACGCGCGATGTGGGGGGGATTCATTGGCGGCATTCTGGGCGCCATCATCGGAACTTTCGTCATACCGATTCCGCTTCTGGGGACATTTGTCGGCGCGATCGCCGGTGCTTTCATTGGCGCATTTGTAGGCGAAGTGACCGGATCGTCTCCTCGCTCGGCAGTATCCGCGGTGGCGCCAGCGACTGGTGCAGCAGCGGGTCGTGCGATGGGAACCTTGCTGAAGGTCGGTATTGCGACAGCGACTTGGGTGGTTCTGCTGGCCGGTTTTGTGATTCGCTGAATCAGGCGTCGGGGGTCACGCGCAGAACTTCTTCGAGAGTGGTCTCCCCGGCGGCCATCTTGGCAATAGCGTCTTCGCGCAGTGTTCGCATGCCTGCGCTACAGCAGTGTGTGCGAAGCTCGTTCACGGTTGGATTGGATGCAATTTGATCCCTCATAGGATCGTCGACGGTCAGCATTTCATGAACGCCCAAACGTCCCGCATATCCAGTTTGTCTGCATGCGTCACAACCACTCCCCATCACCATCTGTTCCAGATCGATGTTCCATGGCTTGAGGATGGCAGCCGCTTCTGATGACACAGGCACACTGTGTTCGCAGGAACGACATACCCGTCGCATCAACCGCTGCGCCAGTACAGCATTGACTGCACCGGCAACCAGAAATGGTTCGATACCGATGTTGATCAGTCGGGTGATGGAAGAGGGCGCATCGTTGGTATGAAGTGTTGACAGAACCAGATGTCCGGTGAGCGCGGCTTGAATCGATATCGTCGCTGTTTCATGGTCACGAATTTCACCAATCATGATGACATCCGGATCCTGACGAAGCAGTGTTCTCAATGAAGAGGCGAAGGTGAGACCGATCCGGTCATGTGTTTGTATCTGAGTGATGTTTCGAAGTTGATACTCAACGGGGTCTTCAACAGTCGAGACATTGAGTTTCTGTAGATCAAGCTCCTGGATCGAAGAGTAGAGCGTCGTTGTCTTTCCCGATCCCGTCGGACCGGTGACGAGAAGAATGCCATGGGGCTTGGCTATCTCGGATCGCCAGTGCGTGAGCGTCGAATCGGCGAATCCGAGTTCGTCCAGCGTGACCTGAATCGAACGGTTGTCGAGCAGACGCATGACCGTCTTCTCGCCGTGAGGCGTGGGCGCCGTCGAGACACGAAGATCAAGTGGTCGCCCATGCACCTGTACGCGGATCCGCCCGTCTTGCGGGAGTCGCCTCTCGGCGATGTCCAGAGAAGCCATGATCTTGATTCGGCTTGTGAGCGAGGCGAGCATGCGGCGAGGCGGATTCATCATTTCATACAGAACCCCGTCGATGCGGAATCTGATTTTGATCGATCTTTCCGAAGGTTCGACATGGATGTCTGATGCACCTTCTCGCACCGCAGACTGGATGATGTGGTTCACGTATCGCACGACGGGCGAAGCGCTGCCATCGTCGATTTCATCCTCATCATTTTCTTCCACGATCTCGACATCCGCTTCAGCAGCATCCGCCAGGATTTCGTTGAGATCGAACTCTTCAGCCACATCCGGTTGCGCATCTTCTAGCAGTCTTTCAATGGCGCCCGGTCCGACAAGAACCTGTCGCATGGCACCACCGCCTAGTTCTGCGCGAACTTCATCAAGTGTGTCGATATCAACGGCACTGGCGGTACCGACCGTGATGCGTCCAGAGGGACCGGAGATCGGCAAAATGCGACGTGCTTTGCAATATTCCAGTCCAAGTTTCGCGATGGCCAGATGATCAACTTCAGATAGATCAGGCGTGATGTGATCGAGGCCAAGCCCCTCAGCGAGAGTCTTCATCAGAGGCGCTTCTTCTGCGCCCATGTCAAGAAGGATGTCATGCAGCGTTGCCCCAGGTGTCTGCACCATGAGACGGCGGGCCGAATCAATCTGCTCTCTGGAGACGATCGCCTTTTCCAGTAGCGCAGCGCCCAATTCAAATGGCGAGTCATCCTTGATCTGATTCGGTGACCAGAGCTCATGCATCATCGGTGCTGTGCACGAGCGATCAGAAACATCATGGGTTTGCTTCACTGCGACATATCCTCAGGGTCGGGGCAGATCAAGAGTGATGGATGTGTCAGCAAGTGGATCCGTTGCCCGAAGGCGTACTTGCCCATTGCTGATCGACAAAAGCGTAAGCGTGAGATTCGGTTGGTATTCGATCGGATGCTCCAGAGGGAGCGTGACATCACCCACAACTGCGACCGAGTGTCTTCCTTGGAGCACCATTGAAACGCGCATGGCTTGAACCTGTTGCTCCATCTGTTCTCGGCGCGTTTCCCGGAGATTTTCCTGTGAGGTATGGGAGGGGACTGTGGGGAGCGCAGAAAGTCCCCCAGGAAGCAAGAACGGATTGGACTTCAGATCTTCAACAGGCACGTGATCAGGCGGTTCTGCGCAGCGGGCTAGCACGACGAGCGGATCGTCGACAGGTATGTCAGCCGCTAGGCGCTCTTGATCTGGTGCGAGATACGCGCTGATCGTTTCGACGGCATCATCGGCTGCGACTGCCGTTGTTGGGCCCCCGGAATAGAGTCTCATGCCCACAATGGTCAAGCAGCCGCCGCCAAGAACGAGTGCCATGATGAACAATCGGCGGCGTCGTTGCGCAGCAAATGGAGTGGCCTGTGTTGTAGGCTCGAACATGTCATCTTGCGCGTTCACTCCACCAGTCCGCTCTACATCAGACCAAGTCATGGTCCACCCCCGCCTTCTGCAAGTGTCGGCACGGTGTCCGCGAAGTAGATGCTCAATGTGAACTGCGTTGCGACTGAACCTTCCGGCAAATCTGCAGTATTGCTTCGTACCTTCAAACCAGCTTCCTGAATCGCAAGTTCGGATAGCCGTGTGATACGTGGCAGCGTTTCAAGTTCGAGTAGGAAGCGGTAGAAACCGTTGAATGGGCCATCCATCGCGACTTCCAGTGGAAGTTCCATGTAGACGGATGAAGGAACTGGTGGGCGGGTCTTTACTGAACGAACGATCAGACCATTGCGATCCGCGATCTGCCAGATACTTTCGAGCACGCCTTCAACATCATTCCGTCGCGGTAATTGTGCTTCGACTTGTCGAACGAGTTCCTCTCCGTTCGAAAGGGCATCTTCAAGCGCTGGAATCCGCTCAGCCATCAGTGAGATGCGATCCAACTGTCGCTGACGTGACGCGATGTCGAGCATCGCTGCATGGATCTCTGCATTTTGTGGGCTGAAGACGGCATACCACGCAGTCACAGGTATCGCGATGAGCGTGATGACGAATGCAATTTGTCGCACATGAGTGTTCATGGTGCGGATGCCTCACCTGAGGCCACTGCCGATTCTTTCTGAGTCCGACAGTCGCCGTCCGGCCCAATGCTCGCTTTGATGTGAAACTGGCGAACTGGAAGATCATTAAGCGTGGTTTCTTCTGAGAACTGGAGAGACACCTCCTGAAGCAATCTGTCCGCTTTCAATGCGGCCAGCAGGGCTGACACGTGCACGTCTGTCGGCGCGAATCCCAACATCGAGATGTCGGTACGCCATCGAGGTGCTTCAACTCGGGGATCGGCTTCGACTTCCGCGACGGTTTTGGCTCGAGCAGGGCGATTCGACTTGGATGGCAATTCTTCAGAGCTCAATGACGGAAGCCTTGCCGCAGAGAGATCGAATTCAAGAAGCCCAAGACCATCAGGCATGTGATTGATGAATCGAGCAAGGAGTACTGATCGCGGCAGTCTGTCAATCAAGCTCGCAGCAAGTTCCGCTCGCTTGGCAATCAACTCCTGACGGGATTCGAGTTCTGTCAGAATTCGAACCTGATCCGCAGCATCTTCATATCGAAGACTGATTTGCGCCTGGATATCACGGACGCGATACCAGTCCGCTTGCTTGGCCAGAAACGCGATTCCCACACCGCTGAGAACAATCAGAAGCAGGCTGATGGCCAAGATGTGCATCCGTCTGTCCTGGCGATGTTCGATGTACTCATCAGGAAGAAAGTCATCGGTCAATCTGGTCATGACGCTGTTCCTTCATCCAACGCGGTTGCAGCAAGCCCTGCGATGCCTGTCCATTCAGGTCGAACATGTTCTGACCAATCTTCACACGGCGCGTGTTCTCCGTTCATCCGCCATCTGGCGAGCGGATCACCGATTTGTGCCGGCAATTGAAGTGATTGCGCGATCGCTTTGCATGTTGCCGCGTCTTTGGCCCCATTGCCTGTGAACACGATCCGCTCGACGGGCGTTTCATGGAACAGACTCTGGTGGTGTCGAACACACATGCGTAGTTCGTCGCAGAGTTCTGTTGGTGCAGATGTTGCTGCCGCACTTCGAATAGGTGGCATCGTTGGTGCATCCTTACCAGTTCGCCGATTGATCGCTGTCATGATTCCCCCCGTCGTTGAGAACGACGTTGCAGAACTTTCTTCGCGATCGGTTGCTGGCTGTGGGTCACACGGCCCTTGAGCGAGATCGGCGACACCAATGGCCCGGGCAAGAGCGAGGTGAGCGCCATGACCGAAGACAACGGTGGTGACCGCTTGCCCGAGATTGACATACATGGTTGCGGAAGTGTCATCTTCATCCCGACGATTCACATGACGAAACGCACGGATCAACATGCTTGCGGGAGCAAAGACACCGCCAATATCCACCTTGTTTTGATGCAGCACACCTACATATCGCAATACGTAATCGCGCGGCATGATCATGCACATCAGCGATCGAGCGCCCGTAGCCGATTGCGATGACCTTGCCAGATTGATTGTGCGAATCATCGGATTAGGACCAAGATCTGGTAGGCGTGCCTGAACCGCTGATGAAATGTCCTCATTGAGTCCCAGTTTGATCTGCGTCATGGTGACCAGGGGAGCAGGCATGCAAATCAGCATGCGGCGACCATTCCAGGGAGCGTTTGCAAGTAACGAGGGCATTGCTGCCTCCAACGCGTGGAGGTGGGCCTCGGCATCAAACGGACCTTCCTGACCCAGATGGTGCTCCGAGGCGATAGAGATCGCCTCGTTATGGGTGGTCAGTTGAAGCATTCTGATGGTAGAGACACCGAGATCCGCCGTCATGGGCGGGAGCTGTGGTCGTCTCATGCTGAAGTGCATGCGCAAACCTCCGCGCCGGCTCAATGTGAGCGGCTGCTGTGAGCAGGTCGGCATGATCAGGGTGGTCCTGAAGTGCGGCATCAACCGTCGCGCAATGCGAGACGCGAATCACAGGGTTGCACCGTCTGCGCGATCAGCGCAGTGTATTTCGAATGGAGGAGATGCCCTCTTGCAGCACTTGTAACGCTTTAGGCAGATCCCAGCGTTGTTCGTGGCGGTCGCCAGTGGTGTTTGAGATCGCACGTACTTCGATGGCGGGGATGTTGAGTCGTTGTGCAGCATGGACAACTGCTGCACCCTCCATCGCTTCGGCTGCGCATCCCGTTCGATTTCTGATCTCAGCTGCAGCAGCATCGGTGCCTGAACATGTTGCGACCGTTGCAATCGACATAATTGGCGCTACCGCCTGCAGTCGTCGGACCAGATCTTCATCACAGGAGATGGCATTGCCTGGATCGGCGCCCAGTTGAAATCCCAGGCCAGTTATGTCAAGAAAGCCCTCAGGCGTCATGATGCCTTCTTCCGCGTAAACGCATTGGTCTGCAGCAATCAGATCACCTGGTTCAAGCTGAGATTCCGGCAAGGCCCCAGCGAGGCCGATTGATATTGCCGCATCGAATGGTCCGTGGGCGATGGATGCAAGAGTGGTCGCTGCTGCGGCATTGGTGCGTCCCACACCGGAGACGACAATGTGGGCGTCCGGCACTTCACCAAGGGCTTCGGCTTCGGTCGAAACCGCAGTGACGATCAGAAGCCTCATTGCAATTCAGCTGCTTCACTCTCGGCGAGTTGCCGTTGCAACCAGATGGGTAGATCTCCCAGTTCGACGTCCACCTGAGTGCCAGCATCGAGATTCTTCGCAACGACCGTGTTGTTTGCCAATTCCTCACCGAGAATGACAGCGAACCGACTTCGATTGCTCGACGCTTCCTTGAGCTGCTTGCCGACGTTGCGTGTTGATTTCCAGGTATGCCTGACGTGCATGCCGAGTTCACGTAATGAAGTCGCGAGAGGGACTAGGTGCTCTTCGGCGTCGTCCGTACCGCTTGAGACGAGAAACACGTCTGGTCTTGGCAATAGATCGCTCAATTGATCGCCAAGCAGTCCACGTTCCTGTAGCACCAAACCGAGGACGACGTCGCCCATGCCGAACCCACACGCAGGGATGGCGGGGCCACCAAACAGTTGGACCAGTTCGTCATAGCGGCCACCTCCGGCAATCGCGCGAAAGTCACCTGCAGCATCATGGATTTCCCAGACAGTTCCTGTGTAGTAGGCCAGTCCTCTGACAATTCCCAGATCCCAGTCGCAGAACTCAAGCAAGCCACGCTTCTCAAGTTCACGTGCGAGCGCTTCGAGATCGGCAACTGTTTCCGATGGGAGTCCATGCTGTTCTGCGATCGTTCCCGGCGCATTCGTGGCTGCGATACGACTGGAGGCGATGTCATCTAGCCGCCGCACCCCTGCCTCATCAAGACCGATGGCTGCAGCCTGCTCAGCAAACTGATCTGCAGGGATTTTCTCTCGCCGATCAACGAGCGAAAAAGCATCCGCCATGCTGTCATCAGAGACGCCACACGCAGACAGAAGACCTGCAGCAGCACCTCGATGACTGATGCGCACTCGAATATCGCTTTGACTTAAACCGAGAGTGCGTAACGCTGTGAGTGCGACCGCAATGACTTCAGCATCGGCATCAGGACCTGGTGCGCCAAGTAAATCAACATTCCATTGGCGGTGTTCTCGCAGGCGGCCTCGTTGTGGACGTTCTGCGCGGAAGAGATCCGGCATGGCGAACCATCGAGTCGGCAATGACAGCGATCGCCCCTTGGATGCCGCCATGCGCGCAAGCGTGGGCGTGAATTCAGGCCGAAGTGCGTAGTCGGTATCGCCTCCCTCACGCTTGAATGAAAAGAGCTCACTGACGATGCCTTCGCCACTCTTGACCGTGTAGAGATCGAGATGTTCGAATGTCGGCCCGTCAATCTGCTCAAACCCATGGCGTATGGAGGCATCCCGCCAAGCTTTTTCCAAGTGAAGGCGGAGCGCCATGTTTGGCGGATCGAAGTCCCGCGTGCCTTTGGGGGCCTGGAAAATGTGGGAGGAGCCTGCCATGGCTCGGAAGGCTACCGCGCGGGAGGTCTCTCAAGCAGCCGCAGGCAGAAAGATCGGCGGCTTGTCGGGGGCACCCCTCACGCAGGGAGACTCCAGGGGGCGAGAGCGGAGTCCTGCTGACGCGGCTTGAAGGTGCATCCCCGATCTGCATGAGTATCTACTTCAGAGCCTCGTGGGTAGCCCCAGAGTGTTTCATATCTAGAGTTCCTTCACGGAATAGAAGCAAGAGAAGCTCCCCAGCATTTGGTCGATTCTTCCATCTGGACTTGACGGTCGACGCTGTACACCGAACACTGCTGATCGGCGCATCACTGGATGTGCTGTCGAAGGCACCGTTGCAGGGAGTCAGGCTGGGTGGATGGGACGGTCATTCTGCTGCACGGCTTGGGCAGGACGAGCCGTTCGATGGCGGCACTCGCGTCGAGTATCGATGCGGCAGGGCATCCGACTCGAAACTTGGACTACCGATCACGCAAACGCACGGTTCGCGAGTGTGCCGAGGAAGTCTCTTCGCAACTCGGGGATCTGCGTGTGGGGGATCCGGTCATTGGGGTGACGCATTCCATGGGCGGCGTCGTGTTGCGGTCGCTGGCTTCCAGGTTCAACTGGCAGGGTGTCGTCATGCTGGCACCGCCGAATCATGCGAGTTCTCTGGCGGCTTGGTCATCCCGAATCGCGCCCGTTCGTTGGATCATGGGACCAGCATGTGAAGAACTGGGGCGGGAACCTCATCTGCCCGACCCGCCAAAACCATGTGGCGTGATTGTCGGAACGCGTGGCGCAACGCTTGACAATCCGCCTTCATGGCTCGCCGCCGCTCGAGGACTGTTTGCGGTAGACGAGGTACACGATGGAACCGTGTCCTTACGTGAAGCGATGCATCCCGCCGTGACAGATGTCGCAATGGTCAACGCTTCACACACACGCATCATGGATCATCCCGAGACGGTTGCGCTGGTATTGAAGTTTCTTGCGACCGGTGGGTTTGGTACTGCCGGCATGGAGCCTGCAGAAGCAGAACTCAGAACTGTTTCGGAGTCGTTGACTGCGATCGGAGATTCATGATTCCGACAGACTGAGTCAGCAATGGGGACGCAATCGTCATTCTGAATTTGATATGCCGAGGTTGTTCCCGCACAGGAATGCCGGGCATTCTGTTGGGAGAATAGATCTCAGAAAGAACAGGGCGGACGGCCGAAGCCGCCCGCCCTGCGGGATTGATTGAGAATCATCCGGTTAGATGATCACTCGCATGCGCCAAAGTTGCCAATGACCATCAGAAGGTCATCGATGTCGACGCTGCCATTGTCATCGACATCACCATCACATTCACCTTGGCAGGCGAAGTTGCCGATCACCGTGAGGAGATCGTCGATGTTGACGACGCCGTTGCCATCGCTGTCTCCCGGGCAGGGATCCTTGATGACATCGATCTCGCCGATGACCGTGCCGAGATTCTCCACGGTTTCGTACCAGAGAGTTCGAGTACCCGTGTTGAGTGTGGCACCAGCCTCAATGACAAGATGTTTGACATAGATCGTCTCTTCGCCATCAGCATTGTCGTAGTTGTCAACAACATTGACAGTGCTTCCGGACTCGATGACGAGTTGTCCAATGGGGAAGTGGCCATCGATCGTTCGATCGATGCCATCGGTACTGCTATCGACATCCACACTCATCGCCTCGATGCTCTGCGTGGAAGCGATGCCCGTCATGGCAATGGTGGCTTCATCCATCACATAACGATCATGATGATCGATCGCGACATCGAAGTTGCCGCCAATGGCAAGTTGCCAATTGGGATGGGCCATGATGAGTTCAGCACCCGCACCAGCGATGTAATCGCCGCCGATACGGAGCCCATCACCAACAGCAGGCTCATCGCCGCCTGCAAGGGGCCCGGTATCGACATCGCCGATGATGGTCCCGTTGTTGGTCAGGCTGCCAAGAACATAGAGCGGTCCGCGGTTGACTGACACGAGTCCGTCATTAACCAGACTGCCCGAGAGCATGGTCTCGTCATTGCAGTAGACCTCGCCGGCTGCGCCGTTGGTGAGGTCCGTGACGAAGGTGCCGGAGGTGCTCATATAGCCGCTGTTGGCGAGGGATCCAGCCACGCAGACGGCGTCGCCAACCATGGTCATGGATCCACCATTGGTCATGGTGCCCATTCCGGCGAGCGATCCTCCTGACATGACGAGCGTGGCGCCGGTCAGGTTGATATCTGCAGAGACATACTCAATCCCTGCGCCACTGCGGACAAGGGTCAGTCCACTGACGGCCAAGGCATCATCATCAGCCACCACACCAGTGCCACTGAAGCCACTGATGACGTTGTTGACGAATGAGCCGCCGGTACCAGTGACGACAGCCCCATTGGCGAGCGTCATGGTGCCGCCCTGAGCCATACCGCCTTCAACGACGTTCATGTACAGGCTCTTGCCCATGAAGTTGACGTCGGTTTCAGCATTGAAGTAGTCGGCCTCGGCTTCAATGGTGTCACCATTGTCCGCGGCGAAGACGGCTTCGGCTGCTGTATCAGAGATCAAACCACTGTTGAGATTCCTGTAAGGCGTGATTTCACAAGCATCCAGTTCGCCGTTGCCATTGGCATCGCCACCATCTGCAATATCGCAGGTGTCGGGACGACCATTGCCATCGCAGTCCTCTTCACTGCCATCGGCAATGTCGCAGGAATCGGGCACGCCGTTTCCATTGCAGTCCTCTCCGAGCTCGCAAACATCCATGATGCCGTCACCATCGCAGTCGGCAGCACCGTCTGCAAGATCGCACTCGTCCGGCACACTGTTGCCGTCGCAATCTTCAGAGGTTCCATCCGCAATGTCGTCTGCGTCATTGGTGCCGTTGTTGTTGCAGTCAGTGAATTCACAAGCATCCAGGATGCCGTTGCCATTGGCATCGCCGCCGGCTGCAAAGTCACATCGATCAGCAATGCCATTGCCATCGCAGTCACCATCGAGAAGCTCGTCATAAGTGATGAAGAGATCGTCGGAGTGTTGCCACGAGGCACCCATGTCATCACGACCTTGGAAAAGTGCCGCGATGTTGACGCCCGAATCTTCACCAAGGACCGTGAGGCGGGCGAAGATGACGCTGTTGACATCAGTGCATTCAACGTTCTCGATCGTGATGGGTTCGCCCTGCGGCTCTGTAGGGATGACAAACCAGGTGCCGTTGTCCGCACTAATGTCACCACCATTTTCGAAATCGGTGAAATCAATGCCGATGTTCTGAAGGGCATTGTTCACATTGCTGAGGCTGCCAATGGTCACGAAGGAGTCGAACTCCATCGATGGCTGAAGAGCCCAGAATCCCTCATTGTTTTCCAGTGATGTAGGGCCACAGAACGAGTTCTGGTAGAAGCCGCCCGATGACGCCACGATTTTCTGATTGACCGTATTGCCCGCTACCGCGTCGAGGCGGCTGCCTGCATCGAGTACAGCAATCACGTCAATGGTCCAGTTGAATCCGCCCGTATCGACAAGATTGGTGCCGACAACCCGATAATCAATGTTCTGCATCCCTGCCAATGCGGTGCCTGCGCAGAGCACCGCTCCGGCTGCGACTGCAGCGTTCGAAAACGATTGCATGAGATCTTCCTCCTTGGGTCCTCTCTCCTGGCCGCCCCCACCAGAACGCGTGTTCCAGTGCTCCCAGGACGGCAAGCCTCTACCGTAAGCGGAGTTGTGTCATTTTGGTCTAGATTTGAGTCGTTTTTTCGCCTCTAACACCAGAAATTCGCGATCTCTGTTGGTCAAGAAACCTGAGAATCCGAGAATATTGTAAATACATGGCCTACAACAACTTAACAGGCACCCCCAAAAGGAAATGCCGTGTTCTTTGGCCATCCGCGGCCTATTCGTCCGATAGATCCGTTCAAGGCAGAGGTCGATCGACGCTGGCGTACACGTGGCCAGCTTCGGCATCGCGCCTCAGACCATGGTCATGCGGACCGGCAGGGAGGTCGGTTTTCGCGAGGAGACATGCAGCATGAATGCAATGGCAACTATCAAGGGCTGGGCGCGTGAGTTGATCGATCTCTCGCTCCTTTTCATCGCCGTCGGCGTGATCGTTCAGATCGTCTTCGGTAAGGATGACAGCTGGTACTTCGGCGGAATCACAGATCGGCTGATGGACTTCATCGGTCAGCTGGGACAGGGCGGCTTTGTCGGCCTGATCGCACTGCTGGTGATCATCTATGTCTTCTCTAAGCGCGGCGGCTGATCGCCCGCTCTGAATGACTAAGAACCAGCCGCCCGTCCGGATTGGACGGGCGGCTGTCTTTTTGTATCGGTTCTTTCAAAATAGAATGACCCCCTTCTTCGATCGTTCAGGTGGGGGTCACCATTCAGGTCCACTCATGTAGCGCCCATACACGTCAGCCATCGCCTGGACCATTTCTCCGAGTGTGCAGTTGGCGTGGGCACCCTCAATCAATGTGTGCATGAGGTTGTCATCGTTTTTGGCTGCAGCACGAATGGCATCGGTTGCTCGGGCCACTGCGTCATTGTCCCGCCGCTTCTTGAACTCTGTGAGACGGTCGACTTGTCCGGCCTCGACGTCGTGCGGAATTTGCAGAATCTCCACCTGCTGATCCTCATTGCCATCAGTGAAGGCATTGACGCCGACAATCACGCGGTCACCGGCCTCCATCTCTTGGCCGAATCGATAACTTGCTTCGGCGATCGATCGACGGAAATAGCCTTTGTGAATGCCAGCGACGACACCACCCATGCCGTCAATCTCTGAAATGATCGCATCAGCATCCTCCTGCATGCGATCCGTCAGTGCTTCCACGTACCAACTGCCTCCAAGAGGATCGACTGTCCGTGTGACGCCGGTTTCCTCATTGAGAATCTGTTGCGTTCGAAGTGCGACCCTGACACTTGTTTCGGTCGGTAGACCCAATGTTTCATCCATGCTGTCCGTGTGAAGGCTCTGGCAACCACCAAGCACACCAGCCATGGCTTGATAAGCGACGCGCACCACATTGTTCAGCGGTTGTTGTTCCGTCAGCGAACATCCAGCTGTCTGAACATGCGTCCGCATGAGCAGAGAACGGTCATTTTGTGCGCCATACCGCTCCTTCATGGCAGCCGCCCAGATGCGACGTGCAGCGCGGAGTTTGCAGATTTCCTCAAAGAACTCGTTGTGCGAGTTGAAGAAGAACGACAGGCGGGGCGCGAAGACATCGACTTCGAGTCCGCGCTTCATCGCTGCTTCGACATACTCCATGCCATCTCGCAGCGTAAAGGCGAGTTCCTGGGTCGCTGTCGAACCTGCTTCACGGATGTGGTAACCACTGATCGAGACGCTGTTCCAGCGGGGAAGATGCTGGGCGGCATATTCGATCGTGTCCACAACCAACTTGACGGAAGCTTCTGGTGGATAGATGAACTCGTTCTGACTGTGGAACTCTTTGAGGATGTCGTTTTGCAACGTTCCACCGAGTTTCGTGATATCCATTCCGCGCTGCTGAGCCATCGCGATGTACATCGCCCAGATAACGGCAGCAGGCCCGTTGATCGTCTGACTGACGGTGACTTCATCGACCGGAATATCGGCGTAGAGACGGTGCATGTCTTCGATGGTGTCGACAGCCACACCGCAACGTCCGACTTCTCCCAGACTGAGATTGTCATCACTGTCACGGCCCATGAGCGTGGGCAGATCAAACGCAGTCGACAGGCCGGTGTTCGTGCCTTTGGCATTGTCGAGCAGATACTTGAATCTGGCATTGGTGTCATCGGCCGAGCCAAACCCAGCAAACTGCCGCATGGTCCAGCCCCGGGTTCGATACATGCCCGGGTGGATACCTCGGGTGTAGGGGTATTCACCGGGTTCGCCGATGCGTGTGTGCGTCTCCCCAGAATTGCCAGGGGAGGTGGTCTCTACCCGATCGGGTCCATACAGGCGATCGATGACATAGCCAGACAAGCTGACCGTTGTGGGATCTGCAGATCCGTCGCTTGAGCGAGCGGTAGATTGATGATCGGATGTCGACATGGTGTGTGTCCCTCATTCACCAGGGAGATGCCTGGCACAAAGGGCGATTGTACGCCTACCGATGCGTAGATATCGCGGCCCCCGCCATGACAGGGCGGATTCGGTCATTGCCGCTCGCAAGGAGGTCGGCTGCGGGCTCTGAATCGGCCTTCTCAGGTGTTAGGGGCGTTCATCCGATGTCGTGGGATCGACTGCCTGCTCGCGAACTTGGCGGTGCGCCGCGGGGGGGACATTGGCATGATGGGCAGGTGTTCTGATGGCAGTGCCTGCAGGGACGATTTGCCAGTGCATGCCCTCAAGGGCCTCATGCTCCTCGGGAGGTGTCCACATGTCGTAGAAGTGAAGCACCAGATCGTGATCTTTCGGGACATCCACTTCAAAGGTTGCTTCACCACTTCGCGTATCGATCACGGAGACTCTGCGTCGCTGGCCTGTATCAGTCCACGTTTGCGTCGAAAGCGGCGTCATCTGCAGCGGCGGCACCGGGGGCGGCGGGGGAGAGGCAACTTCTTCGGTGGGTGTGCTCGGTGCAGGCGCTTCTTCGATGGTCGCGGCATCAGGACTCGGGTCTTCAAGGGGCGGGACTGGAACCGGAAGCGGCAATGCAGGCGTGTCAGCAACCGGTTGATCTGCAGGTGGCAAGGCATCTAGGGGTGCCGGTTCTTCAGTGCTGGCGGGTGTCGCTTCTGATGCTTCCGCCTCAGATACGGGCAGTGGCACCGGATCTGGGAGGGGCGTCAGTTCAAAGTCACGATGACTTTCGCTGGGAACCATCGCGCGATTCTTCGGCTTGGTGACGGTCGTGCCAGCGGGCACGACTTCCCATCTCGCCTGCTCCATGTCGCCACTTCGGGCGCGCATGGTCGACAGTGGATGGAAGTACATCACAAGATCATGACCAGCGGGCAAATCAACGGAGAGCGCGGCGTCGCCTGTTCGCGTATCGATGACCGAGACGCGGCTGGCTTCTCCGGTATCCATGATCGTGAGTGTGGTGGACGGGCCTCTACGTTTCGCGACCGATTCCGGCATAGGAACGTAGAGCGGCGTGACAGGTCGGGAAATATCTGCTGGGGTGTAGGGCTTGGGCCGGCCCATAAAGACATCAATACGCCTGTCCGCAGCCCGCGGCATATCAACAAGATGTTCCATGTCGCCCACGAACTTCCCGATTTTGTGCATTCCCCACATCATGTGAGGCCCGAGATCTCCCTGAAGAACGCGCTCGCGTGGTTCCATGAACTGGACAGACAGTTGGTGCCCTGCAGGGATGTGCTTCTCCCAGATGTTCTCACCGGTTCGAATGTCCACGATGGCCACTGTCTTTGTCAAACCCCCAGTGGACTCCCAGGTCATCGCACTTGCGGTGCCTGCTGCCGAAGGCATTAGCCCGCCGCCTTTTAGTGTGCATCCAAGGATGACAAACAGAAAGCCGATTCCAAGCAACACCCAAAGCGACAGGCTTCGCATAAGACCGATCCTCCTGAGCCAGCAGAGCGGAGCGTCTGCGAGCAGTGTTCGCATGCTACTCCGCCAGTCGGTCATTCGGGGGTCGCGGTATCCTCCTCTCATGTCGGTACGCATCGGGCACGGGTATGACTTGCATCGGCTCGAGCCTCTTCAGCCAGAAGGGGATGGGCGGCCCTTTGTCCTCGGCGGCATCGAGATCGAGCATGATCGCGGCCCCGTTGGACATTCAGATGGCGATGTCTTGCTGCATGCAGTGACTGACGCGATCCTTGGTGCGATCGGAGAGCCAGACATTGGCAAGTTGTTCCCGGATACTGACCGACGCCATGAAGGAGCTGACAGTTCGATCTTTCTGATGGAAGCTTGCCGTCGTTTGCGGGATCGTGGTTTGTCAATTGGGAATCTGGATGCCACGATCATTTGTGAAATGCCCAAGATCGGGCCGCACACAGACGCCATTCGGTCACATCTAGCAGATCTACTGGGTTGTCCAATCGAGGATGTCAACATCAAGGGTAAGACTCACGAAGGCGTGGACGCCATCGGTGAGGGAAGGGCAATCGAAGTTCAGGTTGTCGTTCTTGTGAACTCATGAGTGGTCCTTTGATCGTTTCCACGGCTACCATGACGCGATGCTGATGATCGGAATGATGCTGATGGC
>JAKVBW010000001.1:58337-92011 GCA_022446945.1 Phycisphaerales bacterium
ATCCAGCGATCCCTGCGCCGGTACTCGACCCCCAGGCAGAAGCGGCTTTGGCTTCAATCGAGAAGGCAGCCACCTCGCATTCGGCTTTTTCCGCATCGGTCGCTTATGAATCCAAAGACAACTTGCTTGGTGAAGGGTCACTTCGAACCGGCAGCCTTGTCTATGAAAAATCGACGTGTAAGCCCATGAAACTCGCAGTGTTGTTCCAGTTCCGTAGGGAATTGGTAGGTGATTCCGAAGATGCTTTCGAGTATTTCGACCAAGAGGCCTACATCATTGACGGATCGCGATTCATTGAGCGTGATGATGATGAGAAACTGATCATTACACGTACGCTTGATGGCCCAGCGGACATGCAACTTGGCGGGCGATTTCCGTTGCCCATCGGTCAGAAGCAGGACGATGTCAACGCACGTTTCATCGTCAGCATGCTGGATGCGCCCCAAACAGACAGTTCATCCAAGGCACATTCCAGAAAGCCCGTCGGTTTGCGTCTCGTACCAAAGCCAGGGACGCCTGAGGCGGAAGACTGGTCTTCATTTGAACTGTGGTACGACACATCGAACTGGTTGCCGTTCGACGTCAAGGCCATAAAGGCGAATGGAGATGAGCGACGGATTCGTCTGACGGATCTCAAGACCTATAAATCGCTCCCGGAAAAGCATCTTGCCGTTTTCTCATTGGACCCGCCCGGAGATGGCTGGGTCGTGAAGGATGGCACGACTCAGTGAGCGTTTCTGCTGGCGTCCTCGCCTTGGATCCGGGACGGTTCCAGCATGCGCCGCATCTCTCGGTCCATCAGCTTGGGGAAGATGTTGCGTAGTGCCGCTGTCATGCGCACAAGATTGCTCGTCCAGACTTCGGGAACAGGCTTGCGAAGGCATTTGACGATGGCGCGGGCAACCTTCTCGGGGGGTTGTCGAAACATCTTCGGCGTATGGTCAAGACCACTGCGGGTGCCTGGTTGACCACTGACGTCTGCAGACACATCAAAGAAGTCGGTTGTCGTTGTAATGGGGTGCACCGTTGAAACATGGATTCCAGCGGGCGCCAACTCCAGACGCATCGATTGGCAGTAGAGATCTTGAGCCGCCTTCGTTGCTGCATACGCCGCGTGGTAAGGCGGAGAAAACTTGGAAACACACGAAGCGCACATCATGAGGTGGCCACCGGAATTCTCGCGGATCATGTGCGTTGCTGCTTCTGACAGGAGATGATGCGCAGCGAAGAAATTGACTTCGAATATGTCGCGCAGTTCCTGACTGGTTGTGAGGTGAGCCGCTCGATCGAGTCCGCGTCCTGCATTTGCAAAGACGGCCCAAGGTTGGCCGTATGCCTGATGACAATGCTGAATCAAATGAGCCGCATGATCCGCTTCAGTGACATCCCCTGGGCAAGCAGAGGCTTCCCCTCCCGATTCCTGAATACGGCTGACAACGGCGTGGAGCATGTCGGCTCGACGCCCCGCGACGACAACAGGCATGCCAACGCCTGCGCATGCGATTGCAGTCGCTTCCCCAATGCCGCTCCCACCACCAGTGATGATGATCGGGCGGCCTGCGAGTTCAATGCGTGCTGCCATTTCAGGTCTGGAGAACACCGGTCTTGAAGTTCCCCTCCACAGGGAACGTCGATGCGATCTGCAGCGCAGCTGCGAGTTCACTTCTAGTCTCATGAGGCTCGATGATTCTGTCTATCCAGCCCCGCGCAGCGCCGTAACGGATGTCCTGTTGTTCGTTGTAGGAGTCGGTGATGGCATCCAGAAGATTTTGCCGTTCTGCGTCATCGATTTCTTCTCCTCGTCGCTTCCTTGCAGCAAGATCGATTTGAAGAAGAGTATTGGCCGCACTCTGTGCACTCATGACGGCGCAACGACTGCCAGGCCACGCCAACGTCAGGAAGGGATCGAATGCGCGTCCGCACATGGCGTAGTTTCCCGCACCGTAAGAACCACCAGTGATGAGGCTGATCTTGGGAACAATGCAGTTGCTCATGGCATTGACCATCTTCGCGCCGCTTCGAATGATTCCCGATTGTTCGCTGTCCCGTCCGACCATGAATCCGGTTGTGTCATGCATGAAAATGATCGGCAGGTGCATCTGATTGCAATCCATGATGAAACGGGCGGCTTTGTCGGCACTTTCGACATAGATGACCGATGGCATGTTCGTCGAATGCGTGGGTCCATCCTTGTCACCGGGCATCACGCGATCGGTCAGTTTGCGTTGATTGGCGACGATTCCACATGGCCGCCCATCAATGCGTGCATAACCGCAAACGAGCGAGCCTCCAAATTCTGCGCGGTACTCGCTCCAAGAGTCCGCATCAACGATGCACTCGATCAGATTGACAACGTCGTATTGGGTGCGTGGATCACTTGAGTAGATGTCGTATACCCGGTCAGGCTCCGCGATCGGTGGGGCAGATTCAATCGCAGCGTCCTGCATCGGAGGCGTTTTCATGTCACCCATCATGAGATTTCGAAGCCGTTTCAGACAAGCCTCGTCATCCGGTTCCCGGAAGTCAACCGTTCCAGAGATGGAGGCGTGCATTTCTGCGCCTCCAAGATCTTCGCTGTCGACGACTTGACCGATGGCCGCTTTCACGAGTGCTGGTCCAGCGAGATAGAGTCCGCTTCCCTCCGTCATTAGAAGGGTGTCGCACAAGACAGGCAGATAGCCGCCACCCGCAACGCAGTTGCCCATGATGGCCGCGACTTGCGGAATGCCTGCCGCAGAAATCACGGCGTTGTTGCGGAAGATCCTTCCAAAATCATCAGTGTCCGGGAAGACATCCTCCTGCAGCGGGAGAAAGACACCTGCGGAATCGACGAGATAGATCAATGGGAGTCTGGCGCGTTCGGCGATCGTCTGCGCGCGAATGATCTTCTTGCAGGTCATGGGGAAGAATGCACCAGCCTTCACGGTGGCATCATTCGCAATGATCATGCTGAGGCGTCCACCTACAGGCGCAATGGTCGTTACGACCGATGCGCCCGGCGCGCCTCCGTACTCCTGATACATGTCCCAAGCGGCGAAGAGTCCGCATTCGAATGAATGACCACCAGGATCAATCAGTTTCTCGATGCGCTCTCGAGCAGTCAGACGTCCATGTCGGTGCTGTCGCTCGATGCCTTTGTCGCCACCACCAAGACGAATTGTGGCAGCCGTTTCGACGAAGTCGGTGGTTGCGGTTCGTAGATCGGGTGATGGCGTACTCATGCCGGTTCAGGATAACAGGGGCGGCTTCTACTTCCGCCGGATCTGCAACCGGGTGATGTGTGTGGGCTCAGCGGCAAGCACCGTGAACTCAAGAGAGTCCTCTTCCAGAACTTCGCCTGATTCTGGGACGCGGCCAGCACGTGCGGTGAACCATCCAGCGACAGTGTCGTATTCATCATCTTCAGGAAGTGTGGCTTCCAGCATCTCATTGAAATCGTCGATGTGAAATCGACCATCGACTTCCCATGTGTCATCTGAGATCAAGATCAGTTCCGGCTCATCATCTTCGTCGTCGGATTCATGTTCGTCGTAGATTTCTCCGACGATCTCCTCGAGCACATCTTCGATCGTTGCCAGTCCTGCTGTTCCACCGTATTCATCGACAACGATCGCCATGTGTACTTCGGCTCTCTGGAAGTCACCCAGAAGATCCGCTACCGGTTTCGTGTCGGGGACAACAATGGGACGTCGCAAAAGCGGTCTAAGTTCGAAATGTGATGCGTCTTCGCCCAGGAACGGGATCAAATCCTTGACATAAAGAATGCCGGCAATGTGATCCAGATCATCTTCAAATACGGGTATGCGTGAATGCCCCGCTTCGAGAATGAACGTTCGGATTTCAGAGAGATTGTTCGTCAGTTCGATGCCTTCGATTTCAGTGCGAGGTGTCATGACTTCACCCACGTCAGTGGTTGTAAAGTCGACGACATTTTCAAGCAGCGTTGCGGCACGTTCGGCTAACTCACCTTCTCTCTGTTTGGCTTCGATGCTGCGCAGCAATTCCGCTTCGGCTTCTCCAGTGCGGCCGTTCTTATGAAGGTGTGCGCCACTGAGTCTGCGGACGATTTCCGCGAGGATGCGTGAGGGCAGATGCACCAGTGGCGATAAGGCAGCGGAAAGTCGTACGACGGGAAGCGAGGCATGTAGAAGTGGCTCACCAGACCATTTGGCGATTGCGGGGGCAAGGATGGTGCCCGAAATCCAGACCAGTCCGACTGCAGCGATGCCTGCGCCGATCATGCGACCAGACCAATGACTAACAGCCGACGGGTCCCAGCCTGCTGTAGCACCGAACCAGATCCCCAGAAAGACCATGATCAACGTGATGCGAATCAGGGCTAGCAGATCGGCAGCCGATTCCAGTCGAGGTTCCAGCCGTGAGCGGAGTGTGTGCCGTTCCTGTCGTTCGAGGGAGGCAATCAGTGCTGCCTTCGCACCATTACGCAAGGAGAGCTCGATCGCGCCGATCCATATGCTGAACGCCAGGACGATGAGTGAGGCAGCCGTAATCATGATGCGGCTTCCTCGGATCCAAACACAGCGGGATGGCCCATTGCAGCAAGCAGCCTGTCCTCTTCGTGATGCATGGCAAGCGATTCTTCTTCAGTGCTGTCGTTGAATCCGCAACAATGAAGCAGCCCGTGAAGGATGTAGAGAAGTAACTCAGCTTGCGCATCATGCTTGCGTGTGGATGCTGCTCGGGCGGCTTCGTCGACGCAGACCGCAAGATCGACTTCCAGTGGACCATCGACGGCATGCTCGAAAGTGATGACATCGGTTGTCGAATTGATGCCGTGCCATTGGGCATGGAGTTCGATCATTTCAGCATCGTGAACAAACCGGACACTCACGCGAGCGACAGATCTCGGGAGCAATGGCAGCACATTCTGAGTCGCTGTCTGCAATGCGGACAACCACGGCCCAGCGGCGACACCGTTTCCAGGGACAAGTTCAATCGTATGGGGGGCGGGGCGATCGGCCGGTTCAGGGGGGCCGTCGCCCTCGGCCGATGAGCCGGGCTCTTCCCGTTCGCCACAGTCATGGGTGGACCGCGGCATACAGTCAGTGTTCATGGTCGTCTTGATGACCCCTTCCAGGGGTCGATCCTCCTCAAATCACGCTCCAGCGTAGCGAACTCACAGCGAGGCGGCCAGAACTCACCTAGGAGACGGCTGCAACACTGGGAGAAGCGGCGATTCGAGCCTCAAATTCGGCTCTGAACTTCTTGACGATGGTGCTCACAGCCCAGTTGGTGCCATCTGCGAGCCCGCAGATCGTCGTCCCAGGCATCGAGCCCATGGCACCGGCGACTTCAGTCAAGAGCTCGAGATCGGACGCTCTTCCATAACCCTGTTCGATCTTCACAAGCAGTTTGTAGACCCACTGGGAGCCTTCTCTGCAGGGGGTGCACTGCCCACAAGACTCATTCTTGAAGAAGCGGGCAATGTTGCGGGCCACCATCACCATGTCGGTGCCATCGTCGAACATGGTTGGGCACGCCGTTCCCAGGCCCATGATGGCGTACTTCTGGCCGATATCAAAATCGAGTTCAGCGCCGTACTCGTTCTGATCCAAGATGCCCATGCTGACGCCGCCAGGTATGCAGCCTTTGTAGGCGCGACCGCCTTTGATCCCGCCGCAGTAGTTCTCGTCCTCGATCAGATCCCGAAGTGGCACACCGAGCCCCACTTCATAGACGCCAGGCCGCACGACATGGCCCGAGACTCCCACAAGTTTGGTGCCATAGGAGGGCGCTTGGCCGATGGTTGATTCGCAGCCCATGCCCTTCCACCATTCCGCACCCCGCTCGACGATGTGCGGCACTGCAGCAAGCGTTTCGACGTTGTTCACAATGGTGGGTCGGCCAAACAGACCCTCAACTGCCGGGAAAGGCGGTTTCAGGCGTGGCCACCCACGCTTGCCTTCAACAGCTTCCAGAAGTGCTGTTTCTTCACCACAGATGTATGCGCCTGCTCCACGGTGGAGATGACATTCCACCGCAAAGTTTGTCGCACCTTTCATCAACCCTTGTGAACCGAAGATGCCCATTTCGTAGGCTTCCCGGATGGCCTGTTCCATGACACGTGCTTGATGTCGATACTCACCACGAATGAAGAAATACGCGGTGTCCAGCCTGCATGCCCAGCACGCGATCGCAATGCCTTCAAGCACCTGATGGGGGTCATAATCCACAAGCAATCGATCTTTGAATGTGCCCGGTTCTGCTTCATCGCAATTGATCGCGAGATAACGCCTGCCTCCATCCGGTTCAGGAAGGAATCCCCATTTGACGCCGCAGGGGAAGCCAGCGCCACCGCGACCTCGCAGTTCTGCATTCTTGATCAATTCGACAAGATCACTCGGATCCATCTCGATGGCACGGCGCAAGGCTTCGTAGCCACCGGTTTGAAGATATTCCTCACCAGTAATGACAGTCCTTCCCGCGGGGTCCGACCAAGGCCAGGTCGGTATGCGTTGGGTCATGACAGGTTCGGTCAGAAACATGATCAGGCGTCCTCAGTCTTGTTATGTGAGGGGATTTCGATTTCATCGACGACCGTTCTTCGCAAGGTAATGCCGTCTTCAGTCTTCTCTTCAACTTGTCTGCCGATCTCTTGTCGGGACGGATCCACAGGGGTCTTGATCCCTCGGACGATATGGCCGGCGAACTCACCAAGGCAACGCATCAATGACTTCCGTTCCTCGGCCATCAGCGGCTCAGCCGATCAATGATCTTGTCGATGGCGGTAATGGTGAGGTCATCATGCCGATCGTCGTCTACCAGCGCGCACGGCGCGGTGTCACAGGAACCAAGGCATTCCAGCGCGAGAAGAGTGAATCGCCCATCTTTCGTGGTCTCGTGGGGTTCAATGTCTAGGCGATTTCGAACATGATCAATGATCGCTTGGTGCCCACAAGCCTCGCAAGCAATCGATTGGCAAATCGCGATCACATGCTCACCGATCGGACGCGTGTGAAACTCTTCGTAGAAGGTTGCAGTGTCCATCACCTGTGAAGCGTCAATATCTAGGAAATCTGCGACTTCCTCCATTGCCTGCGGCGGTATCCAGCCATACGTATGTTGGACATCGTGAAGGATCGGCATGAGCGCTGCCAGCCGCGTTTCGTATCGGGGAAGAATCTCAGCGCGATAGCGCTCGATTGTCTGACTGCACAAGTAGGGCTCTTCCCTGCGAGGGATCTGCATGGTCGCGGATGGTTTGACGGTCCAGGCCATCTTGGCGGCTCCTACCGGTCCAGTTCCGCGGCGATCACATTGATCGATCCGAGGATCGCAACAAAATCGGCGAGTTGATGCCCTTCCAATTGTCGGGCAAAACTCTGATAGTTGATGAAGGATGGGGCGCGAACCCCGACTCTCCAAGGGGTGGGTCCACCATCGGCGACGATAAAGAAACCGTATTCCCCATTTGGCGCTTCCATCGCAGCGTAGATTTCTCCCACCGGCGCTTCAAATCCCCGGTTGTCCATGATGAGTTCGAAGTGTTGAATGGTGGATTCGATCGATCCATAGACATCACCCTTCGGTGGCAGAACCGCCTTCCCCTCTGGATCGGCATTGATGGGTCCGTCAGGGATGCGATCAATCAGTTGGTTGATGATCCTCGCCGACTGTTTGATTTCCTCGAGTCGCACCAGATATCTGCAGAGGCAGTCACCATCCTGAGCAATCGGGACGTCGAACTCGACGGCGGAAGCGCCATTGCCGTCCCAGTTGTCGGCGTAGCAGAGATTCGGATCATCTTTCCGCAGATCTCGGGCGACACCGGATGCGCGGGCAAGTGGTCCAGTCAGGGACCAGGCGGTCACTTCTTCGGCGCTCATGACACCGATGCCTTTGACGCGGTCAATGAAGATCCGATTACGGTTGAGAAGCGTCTCGATATCGGTGATGGCCTTGGGCAAGCGCACATCGAGAAAGTTGTGGATCATCTTGCGAAAGATGTCCATGTCTGGGATGTCATGAGCGACACCACCAACACGGGTGTAGTCGGGATGGAACCGCTGCCCCGTGAGGAAATCCATGATGTCGTAAATGAATTCTCGTTCGTTGAATCCATAGAGAAATCCAGTGAATGCACCAAGGTCCAGCGCAGCTGCACCCACACAGAGCAAGTGGCCTTGAATCCGGCCCAGTTCCATCAGGATGGTGCGGAGAACCTTGCATCTGGGCGTGAGTTCGATATCGAAGAGTTTTTCGACGGCGTTATGCCAGATGATGTCGTTACAGATGGGACCCACATAGTCCATGCGACTCGCGGTGCACACGAATTGGTTGTAGGTGTGGTGCTCGCCGAGTTTTTCAAAGCCGCTATGGAGATAGCCAACATGCGGTGTTGCCCTGACAACACGCTCGCCGTCAAGTTCGAGCACGACCCGTAGGGTGGTATGCGTTGCGGGGTGCTGAGGGCCGAAATTCAGCACCCACCGATCACCGGCGTCGGGCCGATCTGCGAGATATTCGACGTCATCGACATCGACATCCCAGGGCTCTGCGGGTGTGAGTGTGTAGGGCATGGGGCTCGAATGCTCCAGTTTCAGAGCCGAGCAGTATAAAGCCGGGACCTGGTGCTGATGGCCTTAATTCATGGCAGGGCGAGGATCCGCCTGGGCCGGTTGGATGGGCAGATAGATCTGCCGGCACTTCCTCAGTCGCCAGAAATTGCCTGAGAAATCGATGCAGTCGACGCCGTTCATTCCGCACGAGCCCTTCCCGCAGGGCAAGACCACATCATCCAGACCGCAGATGCACTCGCAGGCACAGCGGTGGGTGAATCGCAGTGTTGCGGGGTCTCCTACCCAGAGCGTGTCTCCGCCTGAAATGACAAGGACCTCACCAGCCGTCGTCAGGATGAAGATTTCAGTCTGCCCTTCATTCTTCAGTGCGCCGCGCACGATGCGATCCCCGGTGCCGATCCGGCCAGATTCAAGGATCTGGTCTCCGTTCCAGACTGCAGACACGCTTCTGAGAGGGGGCGAAAGTGCTGACTTGCGGGTCGGCGATGCATGCCACGCCAAGACGATGTCGATGGGATCTTCGTGGATGTGATGAATGATGATGGGCGGCGCGGAAATGGAGGCCCGTTCGGGCGTCTCACCCATCGGGACAGATGATTCGATCAGCACACATGCAACAAACAAGACGCACGTCAACATGGGCGTTCCTTTCACATTGGTACGGGGGTATCACCGCAAGGTGTGACGGTAGTGGACGCACAAGATGTGATTCAGCAGCACTGCCAAAAGGCCGCCGGTTAGACGCGGAAGATAGCGCCCATTTTTCGGCCCATCAGCACGGATGCCCCAACAAGTGTGACAGCAAGGAGCACCATCGCCCACACACCCATCGCGCTGGCAATGCCCGGCCCGTCCCCGAGTCGTTCAAACAGAACGTAGATGGCCTTTGTGATCGGATAATCAGACTCGCGCTGCGCAAGAATCAACGAGTCGCTGACTTCGAGCATGGCGAATGAAAAAGCAAGCAGGGCACCGGCAACAAGATTGGCAGTGATCAGGGGGATGACAACGGTGCGAATCGCGCGCACGCGTGATGCCCCGAGATTCAGTGCCGCTTCTTCAAGCTCGCCACTTGTCTGTTCAAGACCCGCAACGGTGCTGCGGACGACGTAGGGCAGTCGACGGACTGCGTAAGCGATCACAAGCAGTAGTACTGGATTGGGGTCTGCGCCCACCACGGAGATCACCCCCTCGAGCGGGTCATCTTTGCCAAATGGCCAGCGAAGTGTCATGGCCACGTAGCCGAAAGCCATGACTAGGCCCGGTACGGCAAGAGGGAGCATTGCCAGCGCATCCAGAAGTCCTCGCCCCTTGATCTTGACGCGGACAATCAGATAACCGATCGCCAGACCGACAATGAGGTCGATGCCAACCGCGAGCGAGGCATACAAGAGACTGTTGCGGATCGATCCGCTCGCCAATGGGTGAGACAGTGCGGTGTCGTAATTGTGAACCGTCCAAGCAGTGGGCAGAACACTGTCGTACCAAGCGCCTTCAACAGACAGGGAAGCGGCCACCACACTCAGATGGGGGAGGATCGCGGCGCCTGTCACCATCACGAACAGGGACAGCGCCAGGAAGCCTCCCATCGGCCCCAACTTTTTGGGGACCGATCGAATCGACGCTTTCGCATACATCGTTGAGGCGCGACCACCCAACAGCACTTTCCCGATCATGTACGAGCCTGCCGCGACGATCAAGAGTACTGCCGTCAAGGCATAGGGCTGAGTGGACCCTTCCATTTCCTTGATGCCATTGAAGATCTGTACGGGCGTCACCTGTTGATAATCAAACATCAGCGGCGTGCCGAGTTCTGTGAACGACCAGATGAAGACGATCGTGCCACCTGCGAATAGCCCCGGTCGGATCAGCGGCAGAACGATTTGTCGCAATCGTCTCCACGCTGATGCGCCAAGACCGGAAGCCGCCTCTTCCAAAGCAGGATCAAGATTTGCCAGTGCCGCAGCTGCGTTGAGATAGATGATGGGATACAAGTGCAACGCTTCAATCAGCACAATGGCCCAGAAGCCACCTTGGCCAATGAAGTCGACACCCTGGTCGATGAAGCCCATTTGAATCAGCAGTTCGCTGATGGCACCATGTCTGCCCAGAAGATGATGCAGGCCGATCGCGCCCACGAAGGGTGGCAGAATCAACGGCACCAGAATTAAGGCATTGAATGCGGTTTTGCCCGGGAAGTCACACTTGACCGAGATCAGTGCCAGAGGGATCGAAATGATTAACGACAGAATGGTCGTGAAGACCGCGATGCCACCCGCATTCAGAAGACCGGTGCGGGTCGCCGGATCGCGAAGCACTTCCAGAACATGATGAAATGTGAATCCACCGGTTTTTGATTCAAAGCCAACGGCGACCGTCAGCCAGATGGGATACAGGAGAAAGACAGCGAACCCGGCAAGGACCAGCGCTAACAGCAGGTAGGAGCCAAAGCGGGCGCGTCGCATGGCGGGCATGGTACGCAGTGGCTCTTCACGCCGGGGGGCATCACTGATGCCGATGCGTTCTAGCTTCCCCAGCGTTCCAGAAGCAGCATGAGATCACTTTCGTCTGCGGCACCACTTCCATCCAGATCCGCTTCGCAATCGCTGCAACCCCAATCCATGAGGAGCAACAGCAGATCGAGCACATCGACCAGTCCACTGTCGTTCAAATCGCCACTGATCACCGGCGTCGAAGCGAACCAGGCGATGCCGACATCTACAGAATCAGATCCCGCATCGTTTCTTGTGAGCCGCAGCACATAGTGGCCTGCTTCCAAATTGGAGATGTAGAGGTGCTCTAGATTGTCAACACTGCTGTTGGATCGCACATTGCCACTTTCGAAAATCTCAATACCTGCGTCACCGGTGAGATCGATAAGCTCCCCACCTTCCGCGCGGTGCAGTTCCAGGTCTAAATCTGCGAGAGTCCAACTGGCAAAGTTGGAGGACACTTGGCGGTTCCATGTCGCCAGGATCGATAGTTCATCAGTCTCACTCAAAGATCGGAATTGCCAAGCGCGAGTTTGTCCTGCAGACATTGATTCAAGTGACCAACCGTGTTCGATTGCATCAGCCGGTGTCTCGATGGCATGGCTGCCCGCTTGGCGATTGCCGCTCATGATGGCATGCGCGCGATCGACATTCAGATGACCCGCTCCGACGATGGCGTCGAGTGGAGTTGTGGTGAATCCTCGATCAACACCGCTGGCAGGCGCATCATTGCTCCATGATTCCCCATCACCTGACGTTCCCGTGTGCGAAGCGGACGCCAGAAGTGTCGCTCTGAGCACCTCAGATGATTCTCCGCCGGCATCAATGCCGAGTCCGCCATCTCTGATCAACTCCACAAGCATGGCGGCAGCGCCGCTGACGATTCCTGTGCATTCACTGGTGGTGTCAAGTGGGGCTGAGATGTCGGGTCGTCGCCTTCCCTCACCGTCATATCCCGAAGGAACGGTGGTGGCGGCATGATCGCCATCATGTCGACCGACTGCGAGCACATTGAATGCGTAGGCAAGCAGCGGTTGAGACGACTGCCCGTTGTTGACCCCGACCGACACGAGCGAGTCGTCCCGTTCGATCGTCCAATCGACGCGTCGAAGCGCATCGTTGTCCAAGGTGGGATTGTTGAAACTGCCTACCCATGAGTGGTTCCAGATCTTCTGTGCGCCGAGAATTGGTTCAGGTTGAACCGATGCGCCACTGCCGACATTGAGGAAGCCGCTTTGGAGCCAGTTGTTGACTTCGTAACAGTTGATGAACCAGATCCCCGGCGCAATGCTGGAGTTCAGCCCGTAGAAACGCTTCCCAACCATGGTGGCATGTGAACTCGCACCTGCAGCACCGCCGGATCGGCGAATGAGGTACTTGTCATCGAATTCGGCATTGTTCCCGTCTGGCGCGTAATTGCCATTGCCATCTGGAACTTCGACTTGCCCAACGATGACATCTGCGCCGGTCGGAATCTCATCAATCCCGAGACGATCGACCAACGATGTCCAGCCAGACCAGACTCGGTAGTCGGCATCCGCGACGCTTGTGCACAGGGCCAACGCGATTGTGACGCACCATCGCACCTGCTCGCTCTCCTCTCCTCAAACAACTCAGATGGCGACCACTCAGCCTACCACCAACGCATGGCTGGGCAAGGAGAGACTTACATGGAGAACTCAACCCTGTGGTGGGGATTGGAGGGCTTGAACGGGTTGGTTTGTCTGCATGGCCGCTTCAATTTCATGCAAGATGGACCGTTCTGCGGTCCGATCTCGACTTGTCGGCACCCAGACGACACCCTTGGGCGGTGATTCCCATGATGCATCGTGGCCTGTACGCCTTGGTGCAGCCTGAAGATTGGGCATCCAAGTGCTGCGCATCACATTGGGGCGGTACCCGTGCTCGACATAGACCCAAGCACGCAGATCCAGCGGAATGGCTGCAGACGTCAGATCAGGACCCTCATCACCCGCGAGATAGTCTGGTGGCGCGATATCAGCCTGCCCGGATCGCGCCAGTCGCGTGCGATGGGCAGGGCGGAACTCGATTCTCACCCGTGTACGTGTTTTTGCCAGCGAGCTTTCGACAATCGTTGGAAGATCCGTGGTCGTTAAGTGCCAAGGCTCAAAAAGAGAGCCCGATTGGGTCGCGCCAGATTCGATCACACCGCTTCTGGGATCCATGATTTCAGGCTCCCAGCCATGATCTCGCACAACAGCGACCGCAGTGGAATAGGCCTGCCGATACTGCGTAGGCTCGATTCTGACCACTTCTGGGCCATTTGAAGCGGCACAACCACCCGCAAGAACAATGGATCCGAAGATCATGATGTATCGAAGGGTCATTTGAGCCGAGTGTACTGACTTCTGCGCACTCCTTTGGGGCCGATCAGTGAGTCCAGTATTGACCCCACAGGAACAGGGAGTACGGTTGATTGTTGGCTCGGATCGGGCCTAGGAACAGCCTCTATGGCTGCTGAAAGGACTTTTGGAGACAGGTTGTCGTGAGATTGCAACACAATCTGGCATTGTTATCCGCCCTCCTCATCGGGGGCCTGATGACATGGGATGTCCAGGGAGATCAAGTTCAGATCCAGACGACGGCGGAGGATTTCTTCCAACCAGGCACGCAACCCGTTCCAGAGAACTTTCAGGTCTTCACGGAGAGTTGGAACTGCGCCCAATGTCACAACTTCACCGATGACGACAACCCCTCCGCGATTACCTCTCCAAGTATCAACTGGTCCGCGAGCATGATGGCGCAATCGGCACGTGATCCTGTCTGGCAGGCCGCAGTGGTCATTGCCAATCAGGATGCCGCTGGTTCAGGGGAATATTGCATTCGGTGTCACGCGCCGAAGGGCTGGGGGGCAGGACACAGCACCGATGGCAATCTGGATGCTTTGTGGGATCCGGATGACATGGATGGGATCACCTGCAGTTTTTGTCACCGCCTGGTGGACCCCATTGCTTCACCGGACAACCCCGCTCAAGATGCTGACATTCTTCAGGCTTTGATTGATGCGGGCACTTACCCAGATCCTGCGCATCCTGGGAATGGCCGCTTCATCTTCGACCCGATTGATGATCGTCGCGGCCCTCTCGATGATGTTGGCATCAACATGCATGGTGGTTCTTTGGTCGTGTATTCGCCACATCACTCGGAATCGAGTGTGTGCGCGAGTTGCCACGATCTTGGCAATCCCGTGTTTTCATGGAATGAATCGACGGAGTCATGGGAGCTCAACCCACTGGATGAAGCCCATCCGACGCAGAACACGTATCACATGTTCCCTGAGCAGCGAACCTACAGCGAGTGGCTGAACAGTGAGTTTGCCAATGATGGTGTTGCATTCCCTGATGGTCGCTTTGGTGGAGATGGGCATCCCGATGGTGTCATGAGATCCTGCCAAGATTGTCACATGCCCAAGACTTACGGCGCCAACTGCAGTTTCTGGTACCTCCCAGACATCGGCACCAGAGATGACATCGATATCCACAGCTTTGCCGGCGGGAACACATGGGTCATCGGCGCGGTCCACGATCTGTGGGATCCGACTTGGACTGGCCTGACTGACGAAATGGTGGAAATGTCGATGCAGCGCACCGCAGATCTTCTTGCAGCGGCGAGTGATATGGATGTCAGTCAGGACGGCGATGCGCTCGACGTTCGTGTCACGAATTGGTCAGGCCACAAGCTGCCTACCGGGATGCCCGAAGGACGGCGCATGTGGCTTAACGTGCAGTTTCTAGATGCGGATGGGGCACTGGTCGAGGAACACGGCGATTACAACTGGATCACAGCATCACTGGATACATCCAGTACGACAGTGTGGGAAGCCAAGCTCGGTGTCAGTGAAACGATGTCTGCCTTGACAGGTGTTGATGCAGGCGAGTCATTCCATCTGGTTCTCTGCGATGAGATTCTTAAGGACAACCGCATCCCACCGGTCGGTTTCACAAATGCCGCATTCGAAGCGATTCATGCCGAACCCGTCGGTGAGACCTATGCGGACGGCCAGCATTGGTCAGATACCACATTCGAGGTTCCTGTGAATGCTGCCGAAGCGGTGGTGACCCTCTATTTCCAGACGACCACACGGGAGATGATGGAGTTTCTGCGGGATGAGAATGTCACGGATGATCGTGGACAGATTGCTTGGGATGCATATGTCGCGCGCGGCATGTCTCCGCCCGTCGTCATGGATGCCACGACTCTCGATCTGACTCCTGTCGCTGTCGAGGGCGATGTCAATGGAGATGGTGTCGTTGACGTCAACGACATTCTGGAGATGTTGGGACAGTGGGGACCATGTCCGTCCGGGTGCTCGGGCGATCTCAACAGTGATGGCCTCGTCAATGTCGATGATCTGCTTGCTTTACTTTCATATTTCGGCTGACCCACATTCACACCGCTCTCTAACATGTCAGGCATGCGCAGAGTGGAACTTGCCACGTTGACCGCTTGTCTGATCGCTGGCTGCGATGCTCCGAATGGCCAGAATGTCCGTCAGAACGTCGGTATCCAAATGCAGGCTGCCAATGCAGCAATGCAGGATGCCGAGTACAGCGAGGCGCTGCAGCGATTTCAGGAAATTCTTTCGGCCGATTCCAACAACGTGCCTGCTTGGCTGGGCACTGGTCAGGCGTATTCGGAACTCGGTGAGTGGCAGCAGGCAGAGCCTGCATTTGCAGAGGCATGTCGATTGTCGCCAGCGTCATACGAGGCGCAGTATGGCCATGGGACATCGCTTCAGCAGCTCAATCGTCCAGCAGAGGCAGTGGGCGCTTATCACCGTGCGATGACGATCGATCCACTGAGCAGTGATGCGAGTTTGGGCGTGGGGATCTCCTACCTACAGATGGACGAACCGCAACACGCCAAACCGTTTGTGGAACGTGCTGTGGAACTCTCGCCGGCTGATGGCAGAACGTGGGTTGCGTTGGGCGCATTGCTGGAAAGAGAAGGGGATGATCCGGCCGCGCTGGATGCGTATCTTGCGGCCTCCGAGCGATTGGAGTCCTCGCCTGAACTCAAACGCAATCTTCTGTACGCCTATGCGCGTGCCGGCCGCTATCACGAAGTCGTTGGCACTGCACGCAGCATTCTGTCTGATGGACCGAGTGCTGACGCAGCGGAACGGATGGCTTGGGCGTGGTTTCGTCTGGGACGCTATGAACGGTCTGCGGAAGCGTATATCCAGGCTATTCAGTTTGATCCCAACATGTGGCAGGCATGGAATGGCCTTGGCGTCAACGCGGTCAACCGCTGGTTGCTCAGTGGGAAGACTGATGCAGATTCGCGTGCAGAAGCTGTGACGGCCTTCAAGGCTTCGTTGCAACTCAACACCTCGCAACCGAAGGTCGTTCAACTTGTCAGCGAGTACGGGCTGAGCTTCTGACTGACAGGATCAGCAGATGTCTGCGAACGTGGCTTACTTGGCCACCATCGGCGGATTTTTCCGAACGGTGATTCCGAGCATGGCCGCGACGCGTGAAACGATGTTCTTATGGTCCAGTCCGCACTGCTCAAGAATGTCATCAGCAGACCGAGCCGATTTCGGAATTCTCGTGACATGCATCGGTTCGACGGTAAAGGCATCGCCTCCTCGAACGCATGCCTCTGCAACCGCAGAGAAGAGTCCGCCGCCATAGTTGTCCTCAACAACGACGACATTGCCGCCATTTTCGTTTGCCAGGTCCAGCAGGCGTTCCTCATCGAAAGGAAGCGAATAGCAGTCGACGAGACTCGCGTCGATCCCGAGTTTGTCAAGGCCATCAAGTGCGAGATTGCACTCATGGACCATGTATCCGGCCGAGACGATCAGGACATCGCGTCCTTCAAGAAGAACCTCCATCCCGCCAAAGGTGAATTCAGTGTTCTCGTTGTAGAGGAACTCGACTTCCGGCCGGTGTACGCGCATGTAGCACATGCCATCATGTTCGGCCATCAGCTGGGTGAGTCGAAATGCCGACCACGCATCCGAGGGATGCAGCGTCCAGCAGGCCGGACCGCCACTGTGTCCAACCGCACTGCCGAGCGAACGGAACCACGCCACATCCGGCAAGGACATTTGACTCGGGCCATCTGCAGCCAGAGAAATGCCGCTATGGGAGCCAACAATCTTCAGATTGGCGCCTGAGTTCATGGCCATTTCAATCTGGTCGTAGGCGCGCGTCACGAACTTGGAGAAGGTCGAGCAGTAGGGGACTTTCCCGGCTGCAGCGAGGCCTGCCGCAACACTGATCATGTTCTGTTCGGCGATGCGGCATTCCGCGAATCGCGAAGAAAGGTCCGCGTCATTGGCGAACCATTCTGCAAATGTCGAGTTTTGCACATCCGCATCCAAAGACCAGACCCGGTTGTCGGTGTGCCCCAAGGCGCGCATCGCCAAACCAAAAGCCTTGCGCGTCGACAACTTGCTGGTTTGGATGAGCGTGCCCATGTCCCATTGATTCGCAGCTTCCTTCAGTCCCATCGCAGTTTGGACGACGGGTTCGGGCCGAGTGGCGGTGGTGGGGGGATTGATGGTGAGGTTCGATGCCGTCATCGTTCCGGTCAGGGTCACACCTGTTGCGGAAAGTTCTTTGAGTGCCGCGTCAAGTTTGTCCCCCTGTGCCGGTTTGCCGTGCCAGCCGGCACCCTGCATGGAAGGCACACCCCAACCCTTGACAGTCCGGGCCACAATGGCCATCGGTTGGCTCGGCCCTGCGGCGAAGGCATCAAGCGCATCTTGGATTGCCTTTGGATCATGGCCGTCGATGGTGTGGACTTGCAGTCCACAGGCTTCCAGTTTCGCAGCAATTCTTTCGGGAGATTGCTGTTCACTCACACCGCCCGCCTGGCCCAGTCCATTGCAGTTGAAGATGGGCAGGACGTTCGACAGTGCATGGTCGATGATGAAGTCGATCGCTTCCCAGATTTGTCCTTCTCTGGATTCGCCATCCCCGATCACGCAGAAAATGCGTTGGTCCAGTTCATCGCCTCTGGCGGCGAGTCCGAGCCCTGCAGCAACAGACAGCCCCTGTCCGAGTGAGCCAGTCGCTGCATCAAAGAAGGTGAATCCTTCGCGGGGGTTCGGGTGGCCATCTAGAGGAGAGTCACTTTCCCGGAAGTGCTCCAGATCTTCGACTGTGCAGGGCCTGAGATCATCCGGAGGCCCGATCATGGCACCAAGATCTGCGAAGGCCGCATAGATGATTGGTACCGCATGTCCTTCGGAAAGAACCAAACGGTCTGCTGTGGCCAGACCCGGATCCTCTGGGACCCATCGCATGGCGTGGTACATCAGGCAGGTTGTGAGGTGCCCCAAACTCAGGGCAGTCGTGGGATGCCCGCTTCCAGCATGACCACACATGGTCAGCGCGAGGGTATCGAGGCGAATGGCCTTGGCATGTACAGCGGCTTCAAATGACATGGGGCGCTCCGTCAATGGCCTTCAACGGCCGGTAAAAGCGGGTGAGATGGCGAATGGCGCGGACAGTTGAGTATCGCACCGGTTGCCCTCAGATACAAGGGCGATCGGGGCCGGATGCTACACTCCGTGTGCTTTCGCTTCGAACGGAGAAGAACCATGACGATGAAGGTGACTTGCGACCAGACGGCACTCGCCGACGCCCTCAACACGGTGTCCGCTGTGGTGGCCTCCCGGACGCCGACGCCTGTGCTCACCTGCATCAAACTGACAGCGGCGGATGGTCGACTTCAGTTGGCCGCCACGGACGGTGAGATTTCTCTTCAATTGGCCATTGATCGGGTTGAGGTTGATGGTGATGGGGAAGCACTGGTACCTGCGGACAAACTGACACAGATCGTCCGGGAGTGTGCTGATCCCACGGTGTCACTTGAGGCCGAGGGACACGCGCTGCACATCAACGCGGGGGATTCGCACTTCAAGGTCTATGGCTTCGATCCCTCCGAGGCGCCTGAACTGGAATCTTTCGACGCCTCGACAATCGATTGCACATTGGGGAGCGGGGCGCTGGCGAGCATGGTTTCGCGAAGCCTCTTCGCTGCGGCGGTCGAGCACACGCGTTATGCGATCAATGGCGTCCTCTACGATCGCGAAGGCAAGCGGCTACGACTTGTTGCCACGGACGGCCGTCGGTTGGCCATGGCTTCTGGTGATTGTGCCAGCGAAGAAGGCACACGCCAGTGCATCATCCCCGGCAAGGCGCTCTCATTGGTGCGAAGACTTGTGGGTAATGCAGAGACGCCGGTTCGCATCTCGATCAGTGATTCGAGAATCATGCTGGAGTTTGACGACCCGGATGCCCCGGCAACGCTGGGCAGTTCTCTGGTCGAAGGGCGATTTCCTCCATTCGAGGATGTCATCCCACGTGACCAGGACAAGAAAGTCATCTTCGATCGTGAAACACTCCGAAGCGCGATTCGCCGCGCCAGCCTGCTGACTAACGAGGAGTCTCGCAGTGTTCGGATGCGTTTCGAGCCCAGCAAACTCACGCTGACCAGCCATGCTCCGGAAATGGGAGAGGCAGTCGTTCATCTGGAATTGAAGGATTATGGCGGCGAGGAGCTAGAGATCGGTTTCAATCCAACCTACATCGCAGATGCGTTGAAGGTCATTGATGACACCGAAATCACTTTCGAGTTGAAGGCCGCGAACAAACCCGGGCTCATCCGTGCCGGGAGCGACTTCACCTACGTTCTGATGCCAGTGAACGTTTGAATAAATCACAGACCCTATGAAAGAGGCCCGCCTCGAAGGCGGGCCTCTTTGTCATGTGTTGTTTATTGACTCACTGGGCAGCGGCGTACTTCACACCGCATCCCCATGGGCGCTTCTTGTTTGGCGCCACTTTCTCGCCGGCTTTGATCTGTTTGACAGCGTTGAGCACGTAGTTCGTCGTTTTGCTGCTGTCAGTGTTCCGGTGGGTCTTGTCGTCGTCAAACGCGCCCTCGTATCTCAGGATTCCATCTGCGTCAATGACGAACATGTGAGGCGTTTTCTGCGCTTCATAAGCATGCCCCACGTCTCCGTCATAGTCGATCAGAATGGGAGCGCTGATCTTCCAATCTGCCTTGGCCTTCTTCGCGATGTCGGTGAGTTGTTTTTCCGTCTTGCCTCGGGCAGTCGAGTCAATGAGCAAGTAGGTAATCGAGGGATCGATTTTGCGAAGTTCACTTTGAAGGTTCTTCGCTTTTGCTGTTGCGTAGATCCCCATCTTGGAATCAGCGCCACTGTACGGGCAGTTGGCGTTGAACCACTCAAGCACGACAATGCGACCAGACAAATCCTTCAGACGGTGGACTTTGCCGTCCGTATCTGAAAGGGAGAAGTCCGGCGCCTTCTCGCCGATGGCGGCTTTCACAGGCTTGGCTGTTTCTTCTGCTTGCAGCGATCCAGTGGCAAGGCTGAGTGCGGCAGCGATAGTGAGAATGTGAATGGGAAATCGAATCATGGTGTGTTCTCCGAAGTTGTCTGCCCGAGTTCGATGTCGACCGGGCGGTCCAGTACCCAAGATGGATCGCGTGGCGATCTTCCGAGTGTCAGAAGGCCTCGAAGCCGAGGGGGGCGTCCAAGGCCATTTGTGGGATCGTAGGCGAAAGGGATGTACAGGGAAAAGCTCTGTGCGGTCTTTGACATGCGGGGACTTCCCCAAGTCACACCTGGCCAGGCTGCAGGCAGAAATCCGGCTTGTGTGTTGGGATCCGCCGCACCTTCGATGATGACGGCAGTGCGGGTGATCTCGACACGTGTGTTCGGTCGCTTGGCCAGAGAAGCAGGCAGGCTTGCAGCTGCTGTTCCCGCTGCGGTCAGGCGTCCGGGGGAAGCGGTAACGGGGAGCGTCAGGGTTTGGGCCGCGTGTACTGGGAAACATGCTTTTTGGCACACCAGCCAGACGATGTCGACAGGGAATGACACGCTTTCTGCATGCAGGATCCGTGGAGGCCGGATCTCAAGTGCAATGGTCACCTTCCCATCCAGCGCGTTGACAGTGCCAGAGGGCTCCTTGAGCGTATGCGGTCGGGGGTACCGTACTGGCCCCACCTTGAAGCCTGTGGGGGCATCGATCACGATGTCTGCCTCTGTTCCACTCGCGCCGGGATCCATCCAGTAGGTGTGCCATCCAGGCGGCATCTCAAGGGTGCAGACGATGTCAAACGGAACGCCAGCAGCAATGCTGCTGTGGGAGGCGGAGATGTCGGTGGTCGTCTTGGGCGCAGTGTCCGCCATCACGCCGATAGTGGCCAAAGATGCTGCAAGCAGTGCGGTCAGCGAGGTCCAGGGTGACATTCTCCCAGCCTAGGGACTTATGAGCCGGGATGCGATCCGTGACAGTGGTATCGTGCGAGAACACAGCCGCAGGATCCTCACACATGCATCGTTTGACTTTCCACTTCTTGCTTCTGGGTCTCTTTCTCGTGCTGCTGGGTGGCTGCACGAAGACTTACAGCGATCAGGATGTTCACTGGCTTTCCGTGAAGAATGCAGAAGCCGCGATTCAGGAGCAGGAGGGGTCGTGGTTTTCCCAGCCTCGTCCCAACGCCTGGATCGATGCCCGTGATGAAGTGTTCTACAAAGTGGGGCACATTCCTGGCGCGCTCAATATTCAGTTGTCGGATCCCGACGCTTTCACGAGGCTCACAGGCTACGGCACCTTGGTGGTGTATGGCGAAGGTTATGAAGCACCGATCGCTGACGCGATGATCAAGGCATTGCTGAAGGGCGGCATGGAATCGGTGAAGGGATTGCAGGGCGGTTATGAAGCCTGGATCGAAGCGGGCCAGAAGGTTGTCAAAGGCCCAGATCCGAGCCGCCGACCCGGCGCAATTGCGGGAGATCGTTGGCAGCGTCAGCCCGTTGACGATGACTGATCCTCGTTCGATACATTCCATTGATCTGATGCATCAGAATGTTCCTGGGGCGATTGCAGCTTGGGCAGTGGAAGGACCGGAAGGATGGCTCTTGGTCGAATCAGGGCCAGCGAGTACCGGTGATGCGCTGGATGAGGGTTTGACACGATTGGGCGTGACGCCTGACGCGCTGGTGGGCGTGCTGTTGACACACATTCATCTCGACCACGCTGGTGGGGCTTGGCGCTATGCGCAGCAAGGCGTACCGATTCATGTTCATCATGTGGGCCGCCCACATCTGGTTGATCCTGCCAGACTCGAGCGTAGCGCGCGTCGCATCTATGGCGATCGCTACGATAGTTTGTGGGGGCCGATGCAGCCCTGCGAGGCGTCATTGGTTCAGGCCGTGTCGGATGGTGAACAGATTCAAGTTGCCGGACTGAACTTCGAAGCGATCGAGACACTCGGTCATGCGCGACACCATCATGCATGGCATCTTCTGGGGACAGATGTCCTTTTCAGTGGTGATGCTGCGGCGATGCGTGTGCCGGACACCGATTGGCTGACGATTCCCATGCCACCTCCGGAGTTTGATCATGCAGCATGGCAGCGCAGCATGGACCGCCTCGCCTCGGGGCCCTGGGAGTCCCTCTATCTGACGCACGGGGGCATCGCGAGGGATATCGCGGGTCACCTCACGCAACTTCGCGCATCGATGACGGAACAGATCGCCTGGATCACTGCCTCGGCGGGCGCGCCGGATCGTCTGCACCAGTATCGGGACATGCTCCGGTCACAAGCGGAGGCAGCCGGGGTGCCTGATCACCTCTTTCAGGCACATGTCACAGAGGGTCTGCTGGCGATGAACCTCACAGGGGTCGATCGCTGGGCGACGGATGCCTCAACGCATTAAAAAGCCTGTTTGGCCCATTTGGAGGGGCTCAAGAGCGGGCATTCAGGCTTGAATAGCCTGAAATGTGAGTCGGGCCACACAGAGCCGGGTTGTCCCCATAGGTGGTTCTGAGAGGACTCACGATGACTCAATCAACAGCCCACATCGCCACAACCGCTGCTCTCCTCACTCTGTGCTCCATGGCGCTGGCCGGGAAACCTTCCCAGTCAGTGGGCGAACTCCAAGGCCTGGGATCTTGGCAGGGCGTTCGCTCGCTTCGCCTTGGTAAGCACGCCACAGTGACGCCGGAAGTGCCGCTTCGGCTGGAACTGTCCGCAGGTGGTCATGTCAAAGCGGGCATTGTCGACGATCCATCGGGTGATATCACTCTTCAGCAGTACAAGGGACATGTGCGGGGGGTCGTTCGTTCGAAGAAGCATGGCACCTACCTCATCCAGCAAGCGCCCGGCGGTGAGCCGATCGTGACGGCACTCGATCCAACCACCTTGACCGGTTGCGGTGCCGAATCACTTCCCGTCGTTGGACTGGATGGAGATGGTGATGGCCCTCATGGTCCGCTCTCGCCTCCAGTCGAAGGGGACGGTCCGGATGGGGATAGCGGCGGCGTTGTCGATGTGTTTGTCGCCTATACATCGCTCGCGCGTGCGAATGCTGGAAGCATTGACGCGATGAATACCGCCATCCGTGGCTGGGTGAATCAGACCAATGATGTTTATCGAGACAGTGATATGGCAGTCCGTATCCGACTCGTTGGCACCGATGAAGTCGATTACAACGAGTCCGGTAGTTACAACAATCATGTGGAACGATTGGCCGCAACCGACGATGGTGTGATGGATGAAGTCCATACCTGGCGTGCTGATACGGGCGCAGACATTGTGGTACTTGCTGTGACAGACTCATCGAGTTGTGGCATCGGTTACACGATCAAGAATGACGTCACGGGCTATCCGGACTATGCATTTGCAGTGGTTCGTGATTACTGCGCAGACGTGCAATACACATTTGCGCACGAGCTCGGCCATGTCATGGGATGTTGTCACGATGCCGACCATCCTGGCTCGTGCGCGGGCGGGAACAGTCTCTATGCATACTCCTTTGGGAAACGGTTTGTTGGCGACAGCGGTGACTGGCGCACGGTGATGGCATATACCGATGGATCGGGTGATCCGTTGCCGTGGACCTATTACACGCGTATCGGGTACTTCTCGAATCCCGACATCGAATACGACGGCGAAACGACAGGATCACTCACCTGTGACAATGCCGCCTCTCAGGATTCGATGCGGGTCGTCACTGCGGGCTATGTCGCGTCACTGGCGCCGATTAGCTGCCCGGGTGATATTGGTGAGGACGCGGTGGTGAGCGTGGACGATCTTCTCGGCCTATTGCAGCGGTGGGGCGTGGTCGATGGCGATGATGCTGCCTCACTCGCGGCAGATCTCAATGGCGATGGCGAGATCGATACATCGGATCTGCTCGTCCTATTGGCCGAATTCGGTCCCTGCCCGGAATAAGCCCGATATCGGGACTCCATTTCCTCAGGGGGAAGCCCCCGCCATGACCAGGGCTGATGAAGCCCCCCACAGGGTTCTGGGAGGGGTCGTAGGGGCCATGTTTTTCGCCTCCCTCCCGCATCTGGGGATCCGTTCTTGCAGAAGACTCGTAGTCAACGTAGGTTGAACCGCTTGGAAACGCGGTTTGACGCTATGGCTGCGCCAAGGGGGCTGGGCAGTCTGCATGCTTGGATACCGGCCTTGCCGCAGAGGCGCAGGGCTTTGAGAGGAGAGATTCATGTTCCGCACTGTCGCTGCTTGCCTTGCTTGTGCCACATTGGCTGCTTTCACGCTGCCTGCATCGGGCCAAGAACTCACCAGTCAACGCATCGTCACGGGTCTTGCCAGACCGGTTTACGTCTGCGCACCTCCCGGAGATCACGACAGACTTTTCATCGTCGAGCAGCGTTCAGGCAGCACCGGGCGAATCAGGATTTTGGACCTAACGACGAACACGCTCCTCACGACGCCATTCCTCAGCATTTCCGTGAGCACTTCGAGTGAGCAAGGCCTGCTGGGCATGGCCTTCCACCCGGATTACGCGAACAATGGCTACTTCTTCGTCAACTACACGAACTCATCGGGAACCACTGTCGTGGCGCGCTACGAGGTTTATCCAAGCAATCCCAACCTTGCGAACAGTTCCTCAGCCACCTCGGTGATGACGATCAGTCAGCCATACACCAATCACAATGGTGGGGGTATTGAATTCGGACCAGATGGTTACCTCTGGATCGGTACCGGGGATGGGGGCAGTGGCGGCGATCCAGGGAACCGATCACAGGACATCACGAACCAACTATTGGGCAAGATGCTTCGGATTGACGTTGACTCACTTCCCTACAGCATTCCTGCTGACAATCCCTATGTCGGCGTGAGCGGTGACGACGAGATTTACTCCTACGGGTGGCGCAACCCCTGGCGATTCTCCTTCGACCGTCAGACTGGCGATCTGTATGTGGCGGATGTCGGCCAGAATGCATGGGAAGAAGTGCAGGTCGTTCCTTACGGCGGCGGTTCCGGCGGCAACTTCGGATGGCGTTGCTATGAGGGGAACGCGGCATACAACACAAGCGGATGCCCCTCATCGAGCACGATGATTTTCCCACAGCACGTCTACAGTCATGGCGGCTCTCCCTATCGGTGTTCCATCACCGGTGGCTATGTCTACCGCGGGGATGAAATCCCGAGCCTCCAGGGCACCTATTTCTTCGGCGACTACTGCTCGAACCAGATTTGGACATTCCAGTGGGATGGCGCAGACGGCATCAACAATTACCAGGACCGCACGAGCGAGTTGGCACCGAATGCAGGCTCGATCGGGTCGATCTCGTCATTCGGCGAAGATGCAGCGGGCAACCTCTATGTTTGCGATCTCGGCGGCGAGATTTTCCGGATTCAGGCGGATGCCCCCGAGGGCGCGTGCTGTGTCGGGACACAGTGCATCACAATTCCCGAATCCAACTGTAATGCAGGTGGCGGCACCTATCTCGGCGATTTAGTCGAGTGCACAGACGACATCTGCTTCCCGCCACCGGATAACGATGATTGTGACAATGCAGCCGTCGCTGTGTCGGGGGTCAACACCTATACGACGGACTACTCCACAGACAGTGGCAATACGGACTGCTCGATCGGCAGTGATGTCTGGCTCAGTTACACCGCTGATTGCACAGGCACCATGCTTGTAGCGGTGCAAGGCGACTTCTTCAACGATGTCAGTGCCCTGTACAGCGCATGCCCCTCTGGCGCTGGTGAAGCGATCGCATGTGGCGAGTCTTCCTATATCGTCCCGGTTACTGCAGGCGCGGAGTATCTCGTTCGTGTCGGTAGCGCAGATGGCACGACGGGAACGGGTGATGTCACAATCAATTGCATTCCTGGCAATGAGCCGTGCGATGGTGATTGCAACGGCGACGGTGTCGTAAACGTCGATGATATTCTTGAGATGTTGGGCGACTACGGCAGCGAGAGTGATTGCGATACCAATGGCGATGGCATCATTGGTGTCGACGATCTTCTGACGCAGATCTCCAATTGGGGTGACTGCTGATTCAAATCTTGAAGCCCTTAATCGGGAGCGGAAGGCCACTCAGGGCCTTCCGCTCCCGCTTTTCATTTGTGCCGCATGCAATGAGAACAAACTGCTGCGTTTCCAGATGTGCTTTCAAGCTCACCATGGGGCATTCATGCGGTGAATTGTCTGGTGGAAACTGCGCAGCCCTTAGAATGCAGCCATGACAGTCGCTTCATCCACCCATCATCTTCTCGGTCTACGCGGGATGTCACACAATCGTCTCATTGGGCTACTGGAGTCCGCGGAGCAGCTTCTGCCGATCGTGCGGGGAGACGCCGAACCTCGGGACACGCTTGAGGGGCGAATCGTTGCCAATCTGTTTCTGGAGAACAGCACACGCACCCGCGTGTCCTTCACAGTCGCCGCACAGCGTCTTGGGGCGACGACTGTCGATCTTCTGGGATCGTCAAGCAGTGTGAGCAAGGGGGAATCACTGGCCGATACCGCGCGCAATGTGGCGGCGATGGGGGTCGATGCGATTGTCATCCGATGCAGCGCAAGTGGGGGCGCCCATCTGATCGCTCAAGAGGTCGATTGCCCTGTACTGAATGCTGGTGATGGCACGAGTGAGCATCCCACGCAAGGGCTGTTGGACATGTTGTCGCTCACGCAGGCTGTGGAAAAGACCGATCTTTCCGATCTGACGATCGGGATCACGGGAGACATTGTTCGAAGCCGTGTCGCACGTTCCGCTGCTTATGCCGCGACATGTCTTGGCGCGCATGTGGTCTTCATCGGACCGCCTGCCATGGCGCCGTCATCTCTTGAGGGGCTCCTGGAGGGAGTCGAGCAGAATCACGGCGGGAGCATCGCGGTCTGCCACAATCTGGATGAGGCAATTCCCCACCTTGATGCGGTGATGATGTTGCGCGTCCAGTTTGAGCGAGGCGCTGATGTCACGAGCGACTACGCCGCGATGTATGGACTGAATGCCGATCGCGCCTCTCGCCTGCGCAAGGAAGCGGTTGTGATGCATCCAGGTCCGATCAATCGCGGGCTTGAACTTGACGATGAAACAGCCGATGGCCCGCGCAGCCTGATTCTGGATCAGGTGAGTTGTGGTGTTGCTGTCCGGATGGCGGTGCTGCTCGAGCAGCTCGGCGCTCGCGCCTGAGGGTGATCCTTTGCCAAGTGATGTGCGTGTCGCCACGGCGACAGTCAGTTGCGGCGCCTTCGTGGTTGGATGGCCAGCAAACCGAAGATGGCGACGGCACTCGGCGTGGGCACCCATGTCAACCCAAGCATTTGCCAGGCGTTGCCATTGGCATCGGTCCCTTGCAGGCTGACATTGATCTCAAGATCGGACCAGGCATGGCCGTTGCCGTTGATGACGGTGAACTGTCCGATCAACACCGATCCATTCAGTTCCTGGCCTTGCGCGTCGTTCGGACCGATGAACCAAGATCCATTATCGACATCCAAATCACTCCCCGCTTCAAATGAAGCCCAACTGATGCCAATGTTCGTCAGGTTGTTGTCGGGGAAGGGCGATCCCAGAATATTCAGGCTGCCGATGGTGACGAACGAGTCCCACTGCAGTGACGGGATTAGCGCGAAAAAGGCCGGGTTGATGGATTGCGATGTCGGGCCGCCGAGCGGGTTCTGATAGAAACTCCGCCCCCAGCGAGGTTTGATCGTCAGCGGGCTCTGTGAGTTGCCGAACACCGATTCGATTCTTGCGCCTGCCTCGAGGTCGACGAAGCATCGATAGGTGATCTCACCTTGGGTGAGATCATTCTCAACTGTCTCGAAGCGAAGACCCAGCACGGGCGAACCGTAGGCGAGAGTTGCGACAGATGTTGAGATGAGGGTTGGCACCAACCATTGAATGCTCATGTGGATCTCCCTCCGCCCCTGAGCGACTGTAATGGCTGGGAATTCTGTTTCGAAGGGTAAATCTGAAACGAATCTGCCGGTTTCTCGGGTTTGGCAGAAGTCATCTCCTCGCTGATCCGATGCCGGGTTCCATGGCTGTCCCCCGCATCGCCCTTCTCCCGCTTGAATCGCCCTCCACCGCACATGCGGAGGCTCAGGCGGATCATCATGGCCGGAGAGGCTCGATCGGGCGGGCGGCCATATGTGGTTGGTACGTCGCCATCGGGCTTGCTGCATGGCTCGATGCTGTCGTGACGGGCCATCACGAGGCACTTCTTGCAAGCATCTTTGTCGCTGGTTCGACCGGGGCCCTGTTGTGGGCAGGTCAGATGAATCTGGAGCGCATGATGCTTCGCAGCCTCCTTGTGGGACTGATCGGTCTGGCCGCTGGCGTGATTGGGAGCGTCAGTGCGCCGGCCGGATCAGGCATTGCCGCCACGTGTCTTTGCTTCGGGGCCATGGCCATGCTCTTCGGGGTGCTGATGGCGCTGCCGCCAGCCTTGATGACAACCCTGCGTAGTTCGCAGGCCATCATGCATGTGGAGCGTGGGTGAATAGCGGTTCGCGACCGTCGCCGCTCTAGAGAACAATCAGATGCATGTCGCTCTCTGCCTGAATGTCTTGGGCAGGGGGATGGTGGACGTCGCGCACCATCTCCGTGAGTCCGTTTTCAGACATGACTTTCCGCGTCTGGTCATCGCAGAATGCAGCAGCAGTTTCACCGCGCAGGCGTGCGAGCAAATCCATCGCAATCTGGGATTCGCCTTTACACCACCGTTTGGGTCTGACGGACTGTTGGAAGGATTGCAAACGGCCGGTTGCATTTTCGAACGTCCCCGCTTTCTCCATCCAAGTGGCGGCTGGGAGGAAGACATCCGCGCTGTCCACGAGCGCATTGGGCAGTGTGTCAATCAGCACAACACATCGACCTCCGTCGATGGCCTGTTGCAATGAGGGGGTCACCCATTCGCTGGGATAGTTGCCAGTGATCAGCACACCGGCGATCGAGGCATCATCCTGAAGTGCTTGTTCAAATCCTGAAGCATCGACGATGTTGCCGCCGAGGGCATCCAGTACACGCCGCACGCCACGGGCATTTGGCGCCTTCTCAGCGCGGATGACGAAACCGTCCAGCATCGTCTGGTCTTGGCCATCGATGGGTACGGGCCCGACGCCCAGAACGGCGTGGGGATCGATGGCGCGCACCAGTTGGCCGAGATGCCATGCATCTTCGCATGACAGCATCGGACTGATCAGGGCGGCGATATGGCCTGCATCCTGCAATCCGTCCAAGGCCGCTGCTTCGGTGACTTCCCAAGCCTCATCCGCAGCATCATCTTCGAAGGGCTCACCATCCTTGAGCGTCGGCATGAGCAATCGGTCATCGTTCTTGATGAAGTGCCAGCCGTATCGGACTTCATCGGTGATCCACCATCGGTTGACGTCCATGTTCTCGCGTGGCTTCAACCGGTAGACCTCGCCCTGATTGTGTTCGACCAGAAGGTTGTCGCCTGATGATGTCAAGCCGTCGATCGAAGGCGTTGACTTCAAGTACCAGACGCGCTGCGTGAAAAGGAAGTCCTTGTCGAGCAGTGCGCCGACAGGGCACAGGTCGATGACATTGGCGCTCAGGGGATTGTCGAGCGCTTTGCCAGGGAAGACGTCGATCGATTCGGTGGCGCCGCGGCCTTCGACCATCAACTCGCCTGTTCCCGTTACTTCCCGGGTAAAGCGCACGCACCGGGTACACATGATGCAGCGATCGCTGTAGAGCAGCACGTGAGGACCGATGTCCTTCTTAGGCTGCTTGATCTTGTCCTCCTCGAATCGACTGGAGGCATTCCCATAGCGGTAGGCATAATCCTGGAGACCGCACTCGCCAGCCTGATCACAGACGGGACAGTCGACAGGGTGGTTGATGAGCAGGAGTTCCATGACCGAGTGCTGGCTTTCGACGGCCTTCTCGCTCTTGGTCGAGATGATCTGGCCTTCACCTGCGGGGGTCTGGCAAGCGGGGAGGAGTTTTGGAATGGTCTCAATCTTGCCGTCGTTGCGGGGGTTGGGTGCCGCGACTTCTGCAAGGCAGATGCGGCAGGAGGCCACGATCGACAGACCCGGATGCCAGCAGTAGTGCGGGATCTCAAGGTCATTGTCATGCGCCACTTCGAGGATGGTCTGGCCTTCCTCGAATTCGCAGACAACGTCGTTGATGGTGCAGGTGGGCATGCTTACTCAGGGTTCCGGGGGTCCAACTACCGCTTCACAGGCCAGTTCTGTGCTGCGGAGTCAGGCATATTAGCGGGGAATAGGGGGGAGATATCAGCTTTGTTGGACACTGATTCTCTTCCATCAGCGAGGGGAGGATTCCTCAATATGAGGGGGATTGGCAATATGAGGCTTCAAGCCAGGCCGACACATGTGTCAGTGATTGCGATCGGCGAATGTGCTCGCAGTCAACACGATGCCGCCGTCTTCGCAACTGATGTCCTGAAGTCTGACTTGGCGATGATCGACCAATGGGATCGTCGATGCGACAGGGTCACCGTTCGTCAGTTGGGCAAGAAATGTCAGTCGCTCGCTTCCCTCGGTCGCATCTTCGATCAATGGATGGACCATTGACAAGGGGATCGGTAGTGGCAGGCGACCGATCCCCCCGGAAACATCGCATGACAACATGCCATTGTCGATGACTGGCCAGAGGGTGAGGGTGCCTGTGCGTCCACCAAGTTCAGAAGCTTGAATCGCAAAGGTCAGTCCCGAAGGACTGATGTGCACTTGAGGGACGCCGAGTTCCTTTGGCCATTCGGCACCTTGCCCCGAGAGCCATGCCGGAAGCCGCGCTGCCAACCACGCGTTGATCGCATCTTCAGGAATACGCAGCCGCCAGACTTCCTCGGGAGGGCGGATCTTCTGAAACTCTTCGACAAGTCGATACTCGGCTTTTTCGCCCAGCGTGCGGACAGCATCGTCCGTTGCGTCCGGTGGGGCATACCAGCGGGGCATCAGACCCGCGAGCCACCAGCCGACACAGGCCAGCACCACAAGCGCCATGGCAGCGCCCAATAGGGCATTCAGGATGCGTTGTTTCCGCGTCACGTGAGCGTCATAGTACGATCCACCGCATGGCTGATCCAAAGAGTCAAGGCGAAGGTTTCTTCAGTGAGCTGGATGGATTCGTCGAGCCATCTTCACCCGACGTCGATTCGATGGATCACGCGGGTCAATTGGAGTCTTACGAGGAGTCGACGGGCTACCCGGAGCATCCGGGAGGCATCGATCGGCCGACACCACCCGAGGAATCCCTGAGCCCGGCGATCGTGACGTGTGTGGACTACGGGCCGGATGGCATCGAGTCGACGCATGTCACCGATGTACGCGCCTTCTTCTCAAACCCCCGACCCGATTCGAGTGTCGTGCGATGGCTCAATGTTGTTGGAGACCCACCGGCCTTCCTTCTTGAAATGATTGCCGCTCGGTATCACCTACATCCATTGGCGCTTGAGGATCTGCTCATGATCCCGCAGCGGCCGAAAGTCGATGAGTACGCCGAGTTTTCCGAACACCCTTACCTGTTTGTGATCACACGCGCGGTGGACGAAGAAGAGGGAAAGCTTCGAAGCCAGCAAGTGAGCATGTTTCTCGGCGAGCGGCAAGTGATTTCGTTTCATCAATACGATCCGGATCTGTGGCATCCCCTTTTGACGCGCCTTGAAGATGAGGGCAGTCGGTTGCGCCGCAGTGGCCCCGATTTTCTCTTCTACTGTCTGCTTGACCGCATTGTGGATGGGGTCTTTCCGTCGCTGCAGGACATCGGCGAGCGTCTGGATGAGATCGATCGCAAAATCACGAGCGCAAGTAACGAGGAAGCAGCGGACGAAGTGCACGAAATCAAGCGCGCGCTGCTCGTGATGCGTCGGGAGCTGTGGCCCATGAGAGAGTTGCTGGGGACGCTGGTGGGGAACCAGTGGCCGATGATCTCAAAGGAGACACGGACCTACTTGCGCGATGTGCATGATCACAGCCGGCATCTTGCGGACACTGTCGAGATCTATCGCGAGGCGACGAATGGAATGTTGGCCGTGTACCAACAGGAACTCAATCAGAAGATGAATGAAGTGATGAAGGTGCTCACCATCATCGCGACGATCTTCATCCCGCTTTCATTCCTGACGGGGCTCTTCGGCATGAACTTCAACAAATCATTGCCTGGGATGGATGACACGAATTCATTCGCCTGGTTCATCGGCGGATGCGTGGCCGTGGTCGTCATCATGTTGAGCGTCTTCCGCTGGCGGAGGTGGATCTGAAAATTTGACGAGCGAACTTGCTGAGGGAATTCAAGGAGGCATTTCCATGCCGTTTCAACTTCACAGGTCCTGGGTGATTGTGGGATTGCTTGTGGCGAGCATCGCGGCTGTCGGGTTGGCCGATCGGCTTATTCTGAAGAATGGCGATGTCTACACAGGCGAAAATATTTCACTCAATTCGGGTGTTTACATCTTCAAGTATCGGAATGCTGCGGGGCTACCGATTCCGAAGCAGTTCAAGCAAAGGGATGTCGCAGAATTTATCGAAGAAGAACTGCCGAAGGACTTTTGGTCTGCGCCAAAATCACCGGGGCGTGAAGGGGCAACATCTTCATCGGCGGACAATGCCGATTCGTCCACACCAACGGTGCCGACAAAGACCCTCGTCCGATTTCTCTGCTTGCCACTTCACGGAACGATCGGACACGAAATCCAGGATGCCGACATTCAGAAGTCGATCGAGTGGGCAGAGAAGAGAAGAGTCAAGATTCTGGTGCTACACATCGATTCAAAGGCTGGATTCTTCGATGAGGCGAAGAAGATCGCCGAAATCATTCGTCAGAGCGAGTTACGAGGATGGTCCACCGTGGCGGTCGTCCACCGTGCGGCCGGTCCGGCGAAATCGATTGCGATGGCCTGTAAGCACATCGTGCTGGAGTCAGGCGGGACACTTGGTGGGAAAACAAGTACGCCTGAGCCATGCGATGGGAGCGAAAACTTTGCGAACAAGGGCGCAGTCTCCGGCAACTCAAGCCGATGGCCAAAGTTGGCGGGCGTGGGGAACGCTGCGGTGACAGCTGCGACAGCCAGCGATTACGGTCTTCAATCTATTCCAACGCGAAGGGTCTTCAAGGGAGCACGTGCGCGTCCAACGACTGGGATTGAGCTCAAGGGGTGGAGAGACGCCTTAGCTGAGTCTATTGATGGGGAAAGTGGCATGCGGAGCTGGCAGGAACTTTCTAGCGGTGGCAGCAACATGACAAATCGGAAGATGGATTGGAATGCTTGGTGCGCTTCTGCTTCGCAGAGGCGCCAGAAAATGAGTGAAATAGAACGCTTGCAGCAAACTGTTCGCGAAACGGAATTGAGAATG
>JAKVBW010000010.1 GCA_022446945.1 Phycisphaerales bacterium
ACTGGCCTCCAAGCGACGTGGGAAGAACTGCTTGACGTTCGGCCCCGAAACCTAACTCCCCCTGATCACATCATGGATCTTCCTCGGATGACAGCATGTCCCGCGCTTGAACACCGATGCCAGCAACTTCAGTGACATCAACGCCCGTTGCAAATCCCAACTCATTGCATCGCTGAAGTAGCGATTCTGTCGCCAAGTTTCCAGGTGCGCCGGGAGCAAATGGACAGCCGCCCAGGCCGCCCATAGCGCCGTCAAACTTTCGAACACCGAGCTCGAGTCCTGCCTGTGCGCATGCCAACGCAGATCCCTTTGTGTCGTGCAAATGCAGTGCCAGCCGCTCTATGGGATCCAGAACTGCAATCTTCTCCAGAAGTCTTCGAATGTCGTCAGGTTCGGCCACGCCTATGGTGTCTGCAAGATCAACTTCAACCTGCCCCAACGCAAGAACAGACTCGACGACCGATGCCACCGCTTCGACACTGACAGGACCTTCGTAGGGGCAGGCAACCGCGCAACTGATGTAGACCCTCACAGGCATGCCCAATTGGTTGCAGCGATCAACTACGGGTTCAAATCGATGCAGCGTCTCTGCAATGGAAGCGTTTGTATTGGCCTGACTGAAAGATTCGCTTGCAGCTGCAAACAGAGAAATCTTGTCGACCTGCGATGCAAGCGCACGATCGAGGCCTCGCTCGTTCGGCACCAATGCTGAATAGATCACACCTGGTCGGCGTTCTATGGAAGCAAATACATCGGAGGCGTCCGCAAGCTGAGGCACTCGGTCGGGGCGCACAAAGGCCGACACCTCGATCTCAGTCAGCCCGGTGTTGGATAGTTGATCAACGAGACGGACCTTGTCTTGCGTGCAGATCACGGCACACTCATTCTGCAGACCGTCCCGAGGTCCAACTTCTGTTACCACGACATGCTGCGACTGACTCACCGCCCACCCTCTCGTCTTTGCTGACGTATGAAGAAGATCAGGAGAAATCCCGAGACGAGCAAGGTCATCACACCGCCGACAACCAAGAGGATGATTTCAGATGTCGTGACTGCATCTGTGGGGACGATCGGCGGCATGGTCGGCTTCATCCGGAAATATCCTCCACGACAGCTTGAACAAACTCGCCATCTGCAAAGACCTGCACCGGTGTGCCGGAATCCGCTGCAGACCATTTCATGACTGCCATCGCCACTGAACGCCCCCCGTGTCGTGGACTCGGTGTGCTGGAAGTGATGTTTCCTATCGGATCACCCGGCGCTGACTCTCCGAGAGCAAACACCTGCCCCCCCGCAATGGGAAGACGCTCATCCGGCAAACTGAGACTGCGCAGAATCTGTTTCGGATGGCCGAGGTTTTCCATCCTCGCCACAACTTCCTGGCCCGGATAGCACCCTTTCGTAAAGCTGACCCGCTTTGCCAACAAGCCTGTCTCGTGCGGCAGACTCGTCGGTCCAAAATCGATGTGGGCCCAAGGTGACAGCGACTCCACCCTCGCCATGTTGAAGGCATACCACCCTGCCAGACGGCATGGGTAATCGCCTTTCTGCCCTGCCGATTCGAGACGATTCCATGCATCCATGACTGATTCACGCTTGAGACAGATGCGCACACCCGGTACGCCAAGCGTATCCAATCGGAGCATGGTTCCGATGTTCTCATAGGACGTGAGGCGCCCTTCATCAGGCAGCTCGGCGCCAGCATGCTGTAGCAATTCTGCAACAGAGGGACCGTGGATCTCAAAGACATAGGCAGTTTCATCAGAACAAATCTGAACGTCGTCGACAAAGACCATGTCTTGAATCGCCGAAACGACAGTCTCAACATCTGTTCGGTCGATCTCGATCATCATCTCGCCATCACTCAGATGCCCAATGACCAGATCAGCAAGAATTCTCCCAGTCCGATCTAGCAAGAATCCCTGGGCAAGCCCACCTTCTGACAGATCGGCGATTTTCTGAGTCACAAGGCGATCAAGCAAATCTCTCGCATCCACACCACGAACACGCACTGCCGTCCTGTTTGCAGCGTCTACAAAAGCAACGCCACGCCGGATCGCGGCGTATTCCAACTCGACCGACCCGATCGTCGCTAATACCTGACAAGCTGCAGGACCATCGCCCCATGAGAGATACTCCGGCTCTCCTCCTGCGAGCCCGAGCTCAGACTGTCCCGGGCGGGTAGAACCCGACAAATCGATGGATGTCTTACCGATGTCTGCTGCAGCGCGATTGTGTACCTCACGTAGTGGCATGGTGCTTCTCGCTGGCAACAGAAATGAGTTGTTCAAACAGTCCTGCGCCGAGAGGACCGGGGCCACTCCTCTCAGGATGCCACTGCACACCCTGAACAAATGCTGCCTGCGGATCCGCTATCGCCTCGATCACTTCATCCGGCGCACGCGCTGTCACTTCAAATGAACCCGCTGTACGCAAGGCCTGATGATGGCGACTGTGCACAACACCCTGCCCAAGTGAACCTGATATTTCATGAACCGCACCTGCAGCGTGCATCTCGGCGGTGGGCAAGGAATCGGGAAGATGTTGATGTAGCCCGCACCCGGCCTCGAGGCCCATGAACTGCATCCCTAGACAAATACCGAGTACTGGCATCCCTGCGTTTCGCGCAGCGGCATAGACCGCAAGATCAAACTTCTGACGGACCGGATCCACACGCTTCGCACTCGGATGGGTGGGGAGGCCCCACTGCTCCATGATGGGATCGTCCCCACCGGTGAGGATGATGCCGTCACACGAAGTCACCTGTATCTCGGCCAGCTCGAAAATGGGACACAGAACCATGGGAATACCCCCCGCAGCGGCCACAGCCTGCCCATAACTCTCAGATAGCCGCATGCGGCCTCGCTCCAGATCGGGGGTCATTCCAATGATGGGCCGTCTGGAGGACACTGAAGGCGACTCCTTTGCGTAGCCCTTGCTTTCGGCTACGATGTCTCGTTCGTCGCCCCGGAAGCGTCCCCGGGGCTGCTGGCCCCCAGTATCCACGACGAGGAAACACTTCGCCATGCCTCCCCACAAGTCCAAGCACCATACACGACACATCAAGATTGTCCGTAAGGATCCGAAAGGGAATCCCTGGGTCGATTACAAGGACATTGATGAGTTGCGTCGCATGATGACGCCCAATGGCAAGATCTACTCCCGAAAGCGCCTTGGCACCAATGCCGTCGAGCAACGACGGGTCAGTCAGGCGATCAAGCGTGCGCGGTACATGGGCCTCCTGCCCTATACCAGCGGCACTCTGTAGATCTCCGCGGGACGGATCTCATCTAAATTGCTGAAGTCCGACGTCAATCGCTGTCATGCGGATGGCATGCCGGAAGATTGCGCGCGGCGTAGCCCTGGCAACCTCCGCACGATGCTTCGGAGGTAAGCAACCATCCAACGCCTTCTTAGCACCCGCAGAGCAGGATCTCGAGGATGTCGACGCAAACCTCGGCGGATCCAAGCTGCTGAAAGTCCCAGTTGATCCTGCAACAGCGAGGCGAGCGCCAGATTGGAGAGCGAGGCGACACAGTCTGGCTCTCTTCTCAAGACCTGTCGACTGACTACTTTCCCACCATCGAGATCACCTGCCATGTATGTGGCACGTGCGAGCAACTTCAAAGTGGTCACTGATGGCGTCTCCTCATGCTTGACAGCCATCCTCAACATTTCTGCCGCTTCCACTGGCATGGACGCTCTCAGAAGCAACTGCCCTGCCGCTTCGAGATCTGATGCCATCAGTATTCGATGTCGACTCTCCACGATGCGTTGAACGGCTGCGGCCAGCAATCGACGCGCATCACCCATCTGTCCAAGTCCGATCAGACACTCCCCTAAGGCCAGATCGCAAGTGGGGTGATGCCTGTCAAGCCGGCGAACGATCTGAAATGTCATGGCTGCCTGTTGCAGATGCCCCTCTCGCATCGCCATGCAACCGAACTGGAAATGCGCACCAGCGTTTGCAGGATCCGATTCCAAGACGCTGCGGAGAACTTCTACCGCCTCAGTCGTGCGACCTTCCTCTGCGAGCAGGACTGACCAAGAAATGGCCAACGCTGGTTCGACAGGCGCTTCACTGACGAGACGTTCGTAGACCCGCATCGCCTCGTCCCTTGCGCCAGTTGCGGCTTTGAGATCCGCCAGACGACGGTGCGCTTCCAAGATGGAGCCATCCAATCGAATCGCTTCTTCGAAGCACCACTCGGCGCGTGACCACATCTTGCGTGCTGCAAGGCTGCCCCCCAATGCAATGAGGCAGAGCGGGCTCGAAGTCTCCAGATAGGTCTCGGCGAGATAAAAACTGGACTCCGCCTCATCATGGGCAGCGCAGGCGGCGTGTGCTTCAATGACCTGGGCCCAAAGCATGTCATTGTGCTGCGTGATCTTTGCCGCTGTTTCCAATCGGCAGGCTGCTGCTGTCAAATCGCCCGCTGCCGCGCATGCAGCGGCGGCAGACTGAAGAAACTCGGGCTCATCGGGAGCGAGATCAAATGCTGCATCAAATGAACTGATCGCTTCTGCTGGGCGGGCCGAGATCTGGAGAACGACACCGAGTTGATGGTGCCATTCCGCCCGATCGCCATCGATCTCGATGGCCTGACGAATGGCTTCCTCTGCCTCCGCGACCCGTCCTGACTCGAACAGTTCCGCTGCTTGATCAGCAAGTCTTTCCGCTTCCAGCCAATCGTTCATAACGGTGATCCAACGCTCAAAATCAACTCCATGGTGCCAGTTTAGCACCCTCAGGACTGTGATTCAGATCAAGCGATGAAGGAAGTACCCGCTCCACACGCCTTCCTATCTCCTGATGAAGCCGCCGATTGGGTGATCCCACCCTCCAGGGTAGTCACAAGATCCTTGGCTACAGATGAGGCCAAGCCCGCGAATCAGTGCCAGAAATCGCTGAGTGCCTAGAATGTCAGCAGGTTGGCATCAACATGGGATTCAGAACATGGAGTTTGGTGATCGTTTTGATGGGGACGTCCTGCGCCGGGCCGCAGACAAGCCCTGGTGCTGTCGGACTGAACGCACCTGATCCACCCGCTCTGGAAGGTGCCAATCTCAGAAGGCTTCAACTGTCGTCCCTGATTCTCGCAAGCGAGGCGGATGACATCGATCCGGTCGATCGTGCGGCAGCCGCTGCTGAACTTCTGTCACTTTGGCTTCCACAGTCGCGAGAGCTGGTCCTTGAGTCAATCGCCTCAGGCCGCCCAGAAGTCACACTCGCCGTTCTGACAGCCATGCGAGATGAGCCACGTGTAGATCCAGCATTCCGTACCGCTCTTCTGACGCTGCTGCCAACAGTGTCCCCTGACAGCCGAACCGTTCTGGCTGAAGTGCTTGCCCGATATGGCCAGCAGAATGCTTCATTGCTCAGTGATGTGTCAGCATTGGCTGCATCACCCGAAGCGACACCTGAAGCGCGGCGTGCCGCCGTTCAGGCCATAGGCTCATTTCGTCATGCCCCTGCTGCTGCTGCCGCCAGTTTGATGGAACTGGTCGCTGAAACGGATACCCCTGAGAGCGTCCGGCTGGAAGCCATGACGCAATTGTCCCGCTTGACAGGATTGCCAAGTGACCAAAGTGTCGATTGGTGGCTCGGCTGGTGGAATGCCAATCGTGATCGTCCATCGGAGCGATGGCTTCAGGACACCGTTGATGCATTAACGCGTCAGACTGCAGAACTGCAACGAAGTCTCGCCGAAGCGGAAGCAAAGCGGGCTGCGATGGCGTGGCGCATACTGATGACCTACCAGACGTTCTGGCCATTGCAATCGATTGAACAGCAACAATCTCATTTGACAGAATTGCTTGAAGATGACCTCGAAACAATTCGTCTCTTCGGGCTTGAAAGACTCGCTGTTCTTCTGCGAGATGGTCACAGTGCCTCTGCTGCACAAGCGAAGGCGATTGCGTTGCTGGGTTCCAAAACTCCGGAGATTCGCCGAGAGGTGGCAGCCTTGCTGCCCGAACTTGACCCGACACTCGTTGAAGGTGTTTTGGCGAACCATTACCAAACCGAAACAGATCTGCAGACTCGCGCTGCACTTCTGCCACTCGTAGCAACACGGGCACCTGAACTGATCTCGACTTCAGAACTGACCGAAATGCTCGCTGCGGAATCGACTCGACGAGCAGCTCTGGACGCAGCCAGGCTTCTGTTGATATCGAGTGATGCAGAGAAGAATGCAGCGATCATGGAATCTCTCCAGCCCGATCTCCGGTCATTGCATGCATCTGCTCCTTCTGTCCGAACGGCAGAATTGCTGGGGTTGGTCGGTAATGAGGATGACCTCGCGCTCCTTGCAAACGGACTGGACCAAGCAGATGCCAAATGGAAGGAAACCGTCGCTGCTGCACTTCTACGACGGAACTACACCGAGGCGTTGATTGCACGCGCAAGCGATCCGTCCATCTATCCCTCTGCACTGACAGCCGCTAGAAGCGCTGCTGGCCTCGACGCTTTGCAAAAAGTAGCCCAGTTGACACCTCCAGAGCAGCATCGCGAAAGATGGGTCCAGAGTCTGCTGGAAGAAACGCGTGAACTGGAACTGGCCGACAGGCTTGCTGCAGATGAGATTCTGAAATCACTCGCGGTATACATATCGGAAGCCCAGCGAGCATCTGTTCTTCAGGAGGCATGGGCTGCAGGCCCCCCTGACGAAGCTTCCTATCGACTTGATCTTGCGCGCCGAATCGCCCAACTCGAGCTCGGTGCTGGGAATCCCCAGGCCGTCGTTGCGGTCCTGAATCAGATCCCTGCAGGCCAACTCGATGATGAGTTGACGCAACTCAAATTTGATGCTGCGATCCGTGGTCGCTTGTACGACGATGCTGCGGCAATCCACGGAGAACCTGACATTTGGGTCATTGCCTTTGAATCACTTCAGAATTCGCAGCCGGAAGTTGCGGATCTTGTCCGCATGGAAATCGTTCGACGATTTCAGGATGCCCTCGATACCACACTGCGGGAGAGACTGGATCTTGCCGCCGATCCGCTGATGGGCGAGGCGACGCCGGAATCTGAAGGCTCATGAGCAACCCACTAACAGTGTCGCCCAAAGATCTCGTTCCTGAGCCACAACACACCGGAGATGCCTGATGGCTTCGACCAAGAAGATCCCTACTCGAATCGAATCCGACTCTATGGGAAAGATGGAGGTGCCGAAAGATCTCCTCTACGGCGCAACCACACAACGAGCGGTATTGAATTTCCCTGTTTCAGGCAGATCCGTGGACTGGACCGTCATCGTTGCATTCGCACGTTTGAAGCGTGCCGCAGCTCAAGCAAATCAGGAACTCGGCAAGCTGGATGCCAAACGATGTCGACTCATCGTCAAGGCATGTACACACATCGTTGACGCACTCGAAGATCCGACGAGTCGGACTGAGATGATGCGAAACTTCCCAGTCGACATTTTTCAGACTGGATCGGGCACCTCGACCAACATGAACGTCAACGAGGTGATCTCGAATCTCGCTTGCAAGTCAGCTGGAGGCAAGATCGGATCTCAGGACCCGGTACACCCGAACGATCACGTGAACATGGGACAATCTTCCAACGACACGTTCCCCACAGCAATGCAAATTGCGGCAGCGGTACAGATGAAACACGTGATGTTGCCGGCACTCAAGAAACTTGCCCGTGCACTGCACGCAAAGGCGAAGAAGTTCGATGGAATCGTCAAGATCGGACGCACCCACCTGCAGGATGCGACGCCCATACGCCTCGGACAGGAATTCAGCGGGTATGCATCTCAGATGGATGAGGCCGTGCGGCGAACTGGGGAAGCCATCAAGGCAGTCGCAACCGATCTTCCGCTGGGAGGTACTGCTGTGGGAACGGGTATCAACACGCATCCCAGATTCGCGGGTCGGGTGGCAAGAACATTGTCCAAGGAAGTATCCGTTTCTTTCAAGGAAGCCGACAACCATTTCGCTGCGCAGGCAACTCGAGACTGCATTGTCGAAGCACATGGGCACCTCAAGACGATTGCCGTCAGTCTCTCGAAAATCGCCAGCGACATCCGCTTCATGGGAAGTGGCCCCCGCTGCGGGATACATGAACTTGAACTGCCAGCAGTCCAGCCGGGCTCATCCATCATGCCAGGAAAGGTGAATCCAGTCATGGTGGAATCAGTCATGCAAGTCGCAATGAAAGTCGCTGGAAACGAAGTAGCCAGCACAATTGGCGGCATGGGCGGAACGGGCTCGATGATGGAACTCAATCTTGCCATGCCGATGATGTCGGATTGTCTTAATGAGAGCATCATGATCATCGGCAACGCCGCAGACATCTTTGCTGAAGATTGTGTCAAGGGTCTGAAGGCGAACAAGAAAGCAATCGCGTCAACTGTTGAACGCAGTCTCATGCTCGGGACGGCACTTGCACCCGTTATTGGCTACAACGAAGCAGCGCGCATTGCGAAGGAGTGCTACCGCACTGGTCAGACGATTCGTGACTATTGCATCGAGCACAAAGTCCTGCCCGTAGATCAACTCGATGACGTCCTCGACGTCTCAGGCATGACGCACCCGCATTGATCTACCTCGTCGACTCCCAAGATCGCATCCGCTTCGATTTCGACCACGCTGCCTTCGCCCCACAGACCTGCAACAACAACCATTGTCGTCGCAGGACGAATGTTGCCCAAAATCTCGCGGTGCGCGCGGCCAACCGCATCTGCACAAGCCATATCGGTGATGTAGATCCTCATACGCACGATGTCGTGAATACTCGCGCCCGCATGATCCAAGGCCGTCTCGATTTTGCGCATGATGAATTGCGTCTGCGCATATCCATCGCCAGGTGCGTGGATCGAACCGGATTCATCTGCTGCAACCGTTCCGGTGACAAATACCTGCTCGCCAACACGGACTGCACGCGAGTATCCGACTTGGGACTCCCAAACACTTCCTGAGTCAATGTTCAATCGCTTCACCGTCTCCGCTCCCTTCGCTCAGGCCATACCCAACCCGCAAGAGAAGCGATCGGTACAGCAGGCATACCCTGTCGGGCCAAGATACGTCTCAATCCATCCCGTCGATCAATCCATGGATCTTCTACTCGGGCAGTTACAACTCTTTGATGGTCCCTCAGTGCACGTGCGATGCGCCCACCGAGTCCGCGACCTTCAAGAACAACGCCATTTTGATCGAGGGTGTCGAGCAACGTTTCGCCATCAGTAATTTCACGCGACCCCAACGTACATCTTCCACCTGCTGCATCATGCGCGCGTAATGTTGGTAGCACCACACGCTGGGCAGTCTTGGCAAGTTCTGAGGCACGATCAAACATCGTCAGTGGTGCCTCACCCCAATCATGAAACACCAGCACAATCGGATCCTCGCCCGCACCCTGAATGTCATAAACCGGCAGATCGACGCCATCACTCGCTTGAAGCATCCAGATCTCGCCATCTAACCCTGCGGACTCAAGGTCGATGGGTGCCCCAGAAGCCAACGCTGTAGCAGCCGCACCGGAAGGCGGACGACGGGCCAAACGCAACAAACTCCAGACCCCGGCAACCAGCCAGATCATGAGTGCCAACGCAAACAGTCCCAACAATCCCATGCGGCGATGGTACTTTCCCCGAACGGCGTACCATGCCTTCCCCATGAAACCAACGCTGCAAGTCGGCAACACCGCAGATGTGGAGATTCTTGTCACACCCGACATGTGTCCCGCATTTGATGGCATCGTGGTTCACAAGGTGTATTCCACCTGGTCCATGGCACATCACATGGAAATCGCAGCAAGAAAAGTCCTCGCCCCCCATCTTGAAGAGCATGAGGAAGGCATCGGACGTCACTTGTCCATCGAGCACCTTGCACCCGCCGCAGTGGGAACCACCGTACGGATACAGGCAGAAGCCGTTGCCCTCGATGAGCAGAGCCTGACTTGCGACGTAAAGGCGTGGTCCGGTGATACCCTGATCGGTTGTGGCTCACAGATTCAACGTGTACTCCCCAAGGACGCCTTGAAGAAGATCATCGACAAGGCATCACGAGATCAGATTGAAAGAGACAAATGAGCGACCAACCTCATCTGTTGTCGGAAACTGACGGCCACGTCGCCATCGTCCGGCTCAACCGACCAAAGGTGCTTAACGCGCTGAACCTCGAGTTGATGAATGATCTTGCAACCTTGCTCGAAAATTTCGATGAGAATGACGACATCCGTGTCATTCTTCTCGCGGGCAGCGAACGCGCCTGGGCCGCCGGCGCAGACATCGGTGACATGGCGACTGCAACGAAGTCCGACATGGAAGATCGCGATCAGTTTGCCCAATGGGAGCGCATCAAACGCATCCGAAAGCCCATCGTTGCTGCAGTGAGCGGATTTGCACTGGGCGGCGGCTGCGAACTGATGATGCATTGCGATGTCATAGTCTGCAGTGAAAATGCGAAGATTGGACAACCTGAAATCAATATCGGCGTCATGCCTGGCGCTGGAGGAACGCAACGTCTGACCCGCGCGGTGGGCAAGGCGGTTGCCATGGATATCGTTCTGAGTGGGCGCTTCCTCTCTGCAAAAGAAGCATTGCTTCATGGCTTGGTCAGCCGAGTTGTGCCAACGGAGCACTGGTATGACGAGGCCGTCAAGATCGCCCATGCAATTGCAGCCAAGGCGCCAATCTCGCTCAGGAACGCAAAGGAATCCATCCTGAATGCCGAGGAACAGTCGCTTTCAGATGGCCTTAAACGAGAGCGGCAACTCTTCTACGACCTTTTCGACACTGAAGACCAGAAGGAAGGCATGGCTGCCTTCATGGAGAAGCGACGTCCGACCTTCAAGGGCAAATGAGGAACCCATGTCAACAGCAACCGAATTCAAAACGATTGAACTGAATTGTTCGGAGGGCATCGGGACGATCACGATCAATCGACCTGATGTCCTCAATGCTTTCAACGATGACTTCAGCGTTGAGTTCATCAGCGCTTTGAAGCAGATGTCCAAGGATGCGGAAGTCCGTGTTGTCGTAATCACAGGTGCCGGACGAGCGTTCAGTAGTGGACAGGATCTGGGTGATCTTGAACGCAAGTATGTGCCCGGACACGTCCCAGCTCTTGGCGAAGATTTGAAAAAACGCTATGACCCCTGGGTCAAACTGATTCGCACAATGGACAAGCCGGTGATTGCTTCGGTCAATGGTGTTGCTGCAGGCGCAGGTTGCAGTCTGGCACTTGCCTGCGATATCCGAATCGCGTCCGAACACGCGAAGTTCATCGAAGTCTTCATCAATGTCGGGCTGATTCCAGACTCCGGTAGTACCTGGATGCTCCCCCGAATCATTGGGCTTGGCCGCGCCATGGAGCTCTGCATGACAGGAAGACCCGTCAAGGCCGAGGAAGCACTCTCCATGGGGCTGGCCAATCAGGTTGTTCCAGCGGACGAACTTGATGCTGCCACCCACGCAATGGCTGCTCGTCTCGCTTCTCTTCCAGGCAAGGCACTGTCACTGACCAAGCGACTGCTGAATGAATCACTTGAGCGCTCGCTGACCGATCAACTTCAAGCCGAGGCATTTGCGCAGGAGACAGCAGGCCGCACGAAGGACCACTTCGAAGGTGTCACCGCTTTCCTCCAGAAACGAACGCCCGAATTCGTTGGAGAGTAGGACGGTCGCCATGCCTACTGTTGGAATACTGGGTGCAGGAGCGATGGGCTCCGGCATTGCACAAGTCGCGATCTCAGCTGGCTGGTCCGCCCGTCTGATCGATGTCAGTACGGAAACAATGGACAAGGCAATCGAGGACATTGGCAAACGCCTCGATCGGAACGTCGAAAAAGAACGGATGTCTGCAGAAGATGCCGCATCCGCTCGACAACGTCTCTACGCAAGTTCAATCAATGATCTGGCCGACTGTGATGTCTTCATCGAGGCGATTGTCGAGGACATTGACATCAAGGTCTCGGCAATCTTGCCTCTTCTGGAGATTCTCCCGGACGAAGCCATTATTGCGAGCAACACATCTTCGCTGTCCGTCTCTGAACTGGGTGAACGCATCGGTGCTCCCGAGCGAACATGCGGGATGCACTTCTTCAATCCCGCACCCATCATGAAACTCGTTGAAGTCGTACGCGCCAAACAAACTGAGCAGGCAATACTGGATCGAGCAGTCAGCATTGCAACAAGTTGGGGCAAGAAGGTTGCACGCTGTGCCGATACACCCGGCTTCATTGTCAATCGGGTTGCGCGCCCCTACTACCTCGAAGCATTCCGATGCCTTGAGGATGGCCTGGCTGATCCCGTCGCAATCGATACAGCGATGAAGACGATTGGTGGTTTTCGAATGGGGCCGTTTGAACTTACTGATTTCATCGGACATGACGTCAACACTGCCACGACAAGAAGCGTCTGGGAACAATGGGGAAGGCCCGATCGGCTCATGCCGAGCCAGACACAGGAACGTCTCGTGTCGGATGGTCACCTTGGCCGTAAGACTTCATGTGGCGTCTACGACTGGTCAGGCGATTCTCCGATCGCGATTCTTCGGCCATCACAGGACGGTGCACCGCACACCAATGAACTGATCCAACTTGCAGATCGTTTCTGTCAGGCGGCAACCGACAATGCCGACATTCCATCCAAGCTCAATGCTGCTCAACAACTCTCATTTCTCAGAATTCTTGCAGCCGTGCTGAACGAAGCCGCATGGGCTGTGGAAGACGGTGTTGCGGAGAAGTTAGATATCGATGTGGCAATGAAAGCAGGTGTGAACTATCCGCATGGGCCGTTCGAATGGAGAGAGGCCATTGGATCGGATCTTGTAGATGAAGCGCTCGTCATCCTGAGCAAGACGGCAGAGAATGATCGCTTTGTGCCACCTGCCTAGCGAGGACTGCACAATCAAGCTCTGATCGCCACTCACGGAAGATGGCTTCGTCATGCGTTAGGATTTACACATATGACACGCCGAGCAGCCATCGTTTCAGCAGTACGAACGCCATTCGGACGATATGGCGGGGCATTGAGCAGTGTGCGTCCTGATGATCTTGCCGCCCATGTCATCAAACATGCGGTGGAGAAGGCTCGTATTCATCCGGAACAGATTGATGATGTCTACTTCGGGGCAGCGAATCAGGCAGGCGAAGACAACCGCAATGTGGCGCGCATGGCTGCGCTCCTCGCAGGCCTTCCGATGTCCGTTCCCGGCAGCACTGTCAACCGCCTCTGCGCTTCCGGGCTTGAAGCCGTGAATATTGCTGCTCGAATGATCGAGGCGGGGAGCGGAGATGTGTTCGTCGCAGGCGGCGTTGAAAGCATGAGCCGCGCACCATTCGTCATGGCGAAGGGCGAACGTGCATTTGACCGAAAACACGAAGTCCACGACACAACGATTGGCTGGCGCTTCACGAACCCCGCTCTGGCGGAGATGCACTTCCCCTACGGAATGGGCGAAACTGCTGAGAACGTTGCACGAGCACACAACATCACGCGAGAAGATCAAGACCGCTTTGCGGTGCTGAGTCAGCAGCGATGGGCGCTCGCTGATGAAATGGATCTCTTTGCAGATGAACTGGTTCCTGTCGAGATTCCGCAGCGCAAAGGCGATCCCCTTCTCGTTGAGCGTGATGAGCATCCAAGGCCCGGAACAACCCTCGAGGCGCTGGCCAAGTTACGACCCGCGTTTGCTCAGGACGATCTTGGAACTGTGACAGCTGGCAACTCCAGTGGAGTCAATGACGGTGCATCTGCCCTTGTCCTGATGGAAGCCGAACGAGCAGCTTCAGAGGGACTGGAGATCCTTGCACTCGTGGGCGCTTCCGCATCAGCAGGCGTGGACCCCGCAATGATGGGTCTCGGACCTGTACCAGCCACCCGCAAGGCGCTCGCACGCAGTGGACTCGACTTGGCGGAGATCGATCTGTTTGAACTCAATGAGGCCTTTGCGGCACAGTCCATTGCATGCATTCAGGACCTTGAACTCGATATCGACCGCGTCAACGTCAAAGGTGGAGCTATCGCGATTGGCCATCCACTCGGAGCCAGCGGTGCAAGACTAGCCACGACACTGGTTCATGAGATGAAACGTCGTGAATCTCGCCGAGGAGTGGCTACACTCTGTGTTGGCGTCGGACAGGGCCTAGCAACGGTTTTTGAGCGGCCAACCGACTGACAACCGCCGCTGGCGGATGAAAGGATTTTGCCCCATGAGTGGTGCTGCGAACCCCGTGATGCCTTCAGACATCACGATCAACGCTGATCCGGAGAAACTCGCTGAATTCGAGTCGAGGATCGCTGACGGGGTATTGATCGAGCCCGGGGATTGGATGCCTGACGAGTATCGAGCCATGATGTTGCGTATGGCCGAGCACCACGCAAACAGTGAGATCATTGGAGCGTTGCCCGAAGGAGAATGGATCACTCGCGCCCCTTCCATGCTTCGCAAACTTGCATTGACTGCCAAGGTGCAGGATGAGGTCGGTCATGGACAAATGCTCTACCGCGTCTCCCAGGAATTGGGCAAGAGTCGCGATGACATGCTCCGCGATCTAGTCACAGGCAAAACGAAATATCACAACTGCTTCAACTATCCCTGCCCCACATGGGCTGACATCGCGATGGTCCAATGGTTGATCGATGGCGCAGCGATCATGAACCAAAAGACTTTGGCCGATGGTGCGTATGGACCGTATGTCCGAACGATGAACCGCATCAACATGGAAGAAGCCTTTCACTTCAAGAGCGGCGAGGACATGGTGCTCACACTCATGAGTGGCACCAAGGGCCAGAAGACGATGACCCAGCAGGCATTTGATCGATGGTGGCCTATCTCGCTCATGTTCTTTGGCCCAGAAGACAAGCCAAATGCCGAAGAACTGCCTCCGATGAAATGGCGTATGAAAGTCGAACGCAATGATTCCCTCAGACAGCGATTCGTGAACCGTTTCGCGCCTGCAGCAATTGATCTTGGGCTGAAGATCAACATCGTCACCAAGGATGAGAAAGGGTTCGTCACTTCTACCAAACCGGACGAAGCCATCAAACTCGATGATTCAACCGGCAACTGGTCATTTACAGAACCGGACTGGGATGAATTCTGGCGCGTCATCCGCGGGAACGGTCCCTGCAATGCGCACCGCGTCGCGCTTCGACGATTGTCATACGAACAAGGCGCATGGGTGCGCAGAGCCATTGCGAATGAAGAGGTGGCGGTGCCACCGGCGGCCTGAGATGTCCAAAATTCGCGAAACATTCATCAACTTTGATGCCGATCTTCCATCGCCTACTCCAGATCACAGGCAATGGGTCGTTTACACGTGCAAACGTGCCGGTGCCCCATACAAGTGGGCTGGATATCTCGAAGCGCCCGACACCGAACTCGCCCTCCAGTATGCCCGCGAACACTACGGACTCGATGAAGCCTGCATCGGAATCATTTGTCATGACCACACCGATGGCACAGACGGACCCTATGGACTGGAACCACTTTTGCCTGGAGAGGCTCACGGTGACGATGGCGACTGTTGGACGGTCTTCACACTGGTGCACCGGGGAGGGAATCACCAGACGGCGGGAAATGTGAAAGCTCCCGATGCAGACACCGCATTGCAACGCGCAACGTCGGCATTTGCTGATGGAAAGATACGGAGCATCAGAGTCGTCAAGAGCGATCGCATCTACATGACCAATGATGATGAATCACCCATCTGGCCGACACATGACATGACCTACAAACTGGCAAAGGGCTACAGCAAGAACGTCCGCGCCAAATGGGCTCGTTTCCGTGATGAACGGACATATGAGCAGTATCGAAAAGAAGATATTTCGAAGCACTTCTGAGACTGATCAAGATGACGATGCAGACCATGTTGACCGATCCGCTCGCCGCAATGCTGCTCGCTGCTGCGGACGATCTGCTCATGCTGGGACATGTGCAGAGTGACTGGACGGGACTCGCGCCCATTTTGGAAGAGGACATTGCGGCATCCGCGATGGCGCAGGACGACCTGAGCCATGCGTTGGTCATCTATGAGTTTCTCGGTGGCGAACATGATCTGGATCCCGACACCATCGCATTTGATCGCAACCTAGAGGACTATCGATGTTGTGATCTGGTCACGGTTCCAGATGACTTCGACTGGTCGATCTCACTCTGTAAACGTTGGCTGGTAGCGAGCTACTCCAAATTGGGTTTTGACCGTTTCGCAACAATCGAGGGTGATATCGGGCAGCGTTGTGCGCGGCTGAGAGATGAAGCTGCCATTCATGTTGCGCATCTCAACAACTGGATCATTCGGCTTGGCACCGGCTCACAGGAATCCAATGATCGCCTTCAGCAAGCGATCAACAAGCTGATTCCTGAAGCTGGCATGCTTTTCGAACCGCCCGATGCTGGTCTCGAGCAAGATGAGTCTTTCTGCTGTGGTCGACAGGAAATCTTCGAAGAATGGGTCGACCAGAACATTGCCACACTTTCTCAGGCGAATCTGCAGGGAACATTCACCCTCCCAGATAGGGAAGCTGTGGGCGGAAGACGCGGCATCCATGCTGATCACTTTGTCGAACAGTTCGAGGAAATGACCGAAGTACGCAGAACTGAGCCCTCTGCGGCATGGTGAGCATCCAAACAATCGAAGCGGCGCTGGAGCAGGTTCCAGATCCAGAACTTCCAATCAGCATTGTCGAACTGGGGATGGTGAAAACGGTGTCCTTGGAAGGCAAGAGTGCCCGCGTACATCTTCTTCCGACATACACGGGCTGCCCTGCTTTGCCGGTGATCGAGAAGGATGTCGTGACAAAGATCTCGGCAATCGAAGGCGTTGATGAGTGCATTGTGGAGTGGGCATATGAGCCCGCTTGGACACCCGATCGCATCACACCCGTGGGAAGAGATACTTTGCGAGCGCATGGGGTGACGTCGATGCCGTGTGCCAGCGAGGCGAAGGTCACGTTGACAACTTCGGCCATCACCTGCCCTTATTGCGGATCCAGCCAAACCCGTCTCGACAGCCCCTTTGGGCCAACGCGATGCAGATCGATCCACTTCTGTGAGGCCTGCAGAAACCAGTTCGAACACATGAAGGCACGAACCTGAGGTTCAGAACCGATGGAGAGGCCAGCCATTCGTCGGATACACTGGACCGTCCATGCCAGAAGCTGATTCCAATCTGCCCATCCAGGCTTCACGCAGCCCCGGCGAGGTGCCGCCTCCTCCATCTTCGAGTGGCGGTTTTGACCCGCATTCCATCGATCTTGGACGCATCGAATGTCTACAGATACTGAATGAGCGGGGTGAGCTCGACGAGGGCCTGAACCCGGCATTCTCAGATGATGATCTGCTCCGGGTCCATCGAGCGATGGTCCTCAGCCGCGCCTTCGATGCGCGCATGCTGGCGATGCAGAGGCAGGGACAGATGGGAACGTTCGCGCCCAATCTCGGCCAGGAAGCTTGCATGATTGGTCAGGTCTGGCCACTGGGTACTGCAGACTGGTTCTCGCCTTCCTACAGATCCTTCGGCGCACAAATCTGGCGAGGCTGGTCTATAGAACGGTTGATGACACTCTGGGCAGGATTCCATGATGGATTCCCGCCTCCCGAGGGAGTCAACGATCTCCCCTTTTCCATCGTCATTGGCTCCCACGTGCTGCCAGCGACCGGCATCGCAATGGGGATGCGCCGCGCAAAGGATCCTCACTGCGTGGTTGTGAACTTCGGCGATGGCGCATTTTCTCAGGGAGCCGTCGCCGAAGCGCTCAACTTTGCAGCAGTCGACAAGGCGCCTGTCATTTTCGTCTGTGAGAACAATGGTTGGGCAATTTCGACCCCCCTGCACAAACAGTCCGGCACCGACATCTTCGCTGCAAGAGGCGTGGGCTACGGTGTGCACTCGATTCGCGTCGACGGAAACGACATTCTCGCAATGATGACAGTCATGCAGGAAGCCTGTGAACGTGCACGTCAGGGCGATGGTCCCACACTCGTCGAAGCTGTCACCTTCCGGATGAGCCTGCATACGACCGCGGATGACCCCAAGGTGTATCGCGACGACGCACTCGTCGAACCTTGGCAAGAGCGTTGTCCCATTCGGCGAATGGAGAGTTGGTTGATTCGCACAGGGCGGCTTGAACAGGCCGATCCCGATCGCATTCGCCAGGAGTGTGAACAGGAGGTTCTGGACGCTCGAGAACGCTTCCGCGAAGAAGCCAAAGCATCACCTCGGACCATCTTCGATCATCTTTATGAGTCGATCCCCCAGGAACTGGAGGATCAACGAATGGCCTATCTACGCAAACTCGATTCCAAAGGAGTTGAGTGATGCCCCAATGCACAATGGTTGAAGCGATCAACATCGCGCTGGATGAAGCGTTGGCCGACGATCAGCGCGTGTGCCTCATGGGCCAGGACATCGGAGTGAACGGCGGTGTCTTCCGCGCAACGAAGGATCTGCAAGCGAAGTATGGCGAAGAGCGTGTCATTGATTCACCACTCGCGGAGTGTGGAATCATTGGAACCGCAGTTGGAATGGCTGTCTATGGCATGAAACCTGTGGCGGAGATTCAGTTTTCTGGTTTCACGATGCAGGCCTTTGACCAGATTGAGCAGAACATGTCGAGGCTCCGGAATCGCACTCAGGGTCGATTTCAGATTCAGATGGTCATGCGCACACCCTATGGCGGCGGCATTCGAGCGGTCGAACACCACAGTGAATCGAGAGAGGCTTACTGGGCGCATACTCCTGGTCTCAAGGTTGTCATTCCATCGGGACCCCGCAATGCCAGAGCATTGCTCGCTGCGGCGATTGATGATCCGGATCCTGTCATCTTCTATGAACCCAAGGCGATCTATCGGGCGTTCCGTGAGGACGTGCCTGAATCGAAAGAAACACTGCCCCTTGGCAAAGCTGAAGTCGTCCGAACAGGCGATGCGCTGACGATCATTTCCTATGGAGCCATGATGAGACCGGCACTTGAAGCCGTCGAAGATCTTGCCGATCTGAACGGCATCGAGGTTGAACTGATCGATCTTTTGTCCATATCCCCGATCGATACCGAGACGATTGTGCAATCCGTGAAGAAGACCGGCCGTTGCATCATTGTGCATGAAGGCCATCAGACTTGTGGTATCGGCGCGGAGATCGCAGCAAGATTGGCGGAAAGCGGCGCATTTGAGTACCTCGTTGCGCCGCTCAAAAGACTGACTGCACCAGACATCCCGTTCCCCTACTTCCAAGTCGAGCAGCATTTCCTTCCAGACGCCGATGACATCATGACGGCTTCCAAGGAACTCATGGAGTGGGATTAGGCATGGCGCAGGAGTTCAAACTTCCTGATCTCGGTGAAGGTGTCCATGAAGGACAAGTCATCCGCCTGCACATTGCGGTTGGTCAGGAAGTTCATGAAGACGACCCTTTGATGGAAGTCGAAACCGACAAAGCGGCTGTCGAGATCCCGTCACCCGTCACCGGACGCATTCAAACTTTGCATGTTTCGGAGAAGCAACTCGTTCACGTTGGCGAGGTCATGGTGACATTCGATACGGAAACCGCAGAAGTTCCACCACCCAACGAAACCCAAACGATTGACGCTCCTTCAAAGCCTGTTGCAGAAACGTCAACGACCCCTGCTCCGCGATCCGGCAAGCGGCGTGCGGCCTCGCCCTCTGTGCGTCGACTGGCAAGGGAGTACGGGATCGAACTGGATGTTGTCCGAGGCTCTGGGCCTGGCGGCAGAATTACCCGGGCCGATGTGGAAGCAGCCGTCACCGACCGTGCGCCGGAAGTCACTGCTGGAGAAACTGTCGTGGCTGCGACGGAACCCGCTCCCATCGCCGCGACCCGACTCGCGCCGCCGCAAATGTCCCCCACCCTTGAGATTGAGGGCAAGGCAGATACCGATCAATTTGGACAGATTGTGCGCCAAAGTCTTTCGCAAGCGCGCCGAACCATTGCCCGAGTGATGCAGACGTCGTGGCAGACGATTCCCCATGTCACCGACAGCAACGATGCGGACATCACAGCTCTGGAAGAGATGCGGGGAGACTTCGTCGATACGGAGCATCCTGATCGTCGCATTACGACGCTTGCGTTCGTCATTCGTGCAGTTTGCCGATCCCTGACCAGACATCCGATTCTTAATTCCATGCTGGATGTGGAACATGATGAAGTGGTCTATCGGGAGTATGTCAACATCGCAGTGGGCGTCGAAACACCGCGTGGATTGATCGCACCAGTCATTCGCAATGCGCATCTCATGGGTATTGGTGAAATCTCCGACCATCTTGCCGTCATGGCTCACAACACGCGAACCGGATCGTTCAGCGTAGATGACACCCGGGGCGCGACCTATACCATTTCTAATGCGGGTGCGATGGGTCGCACCCGCTACTCAACGCCGATCATCACGCCAGGTACGGTGGCCTGCCTTGCCGTGGGCCGCGCACGCAAGATGCCCTGGGTCGTGGATGATGAAATCCTCCCTCGACTTATTCTTCCACTCAGCCACTCGATGGACCACCGGCTCGTCGATGGAGGGCGGGAGATCCCATTTATCGGGCATGTGATCGACGATCTGGAACACCCCATGCGCTTTGCGCTATAGTTCTCTGCCCCACTCTGCTATCGTTGCCCCGCTCCACGGTGCGGAGCAATGCGAAAGGAAGACCATGCGACGACTCATCTCAGCCTCACTTGCAATCACGTGCGCCCTATCTGGCTTGGCCATCGCGCAAGATGCGGCATCTTCGGAATCCGTCAAGGATCTCACCATTGGGGACAAAGCCCCCTCGGTCAAAGTGGCCAAGTACTACAAGGGCAAACCCCTCAATGGGTTTGAATCCGGCAAGGCCTACGTCATGGAGTTCTGGGCCACCTGGTGCGGACCCTGCATCGCCCAGATTCCGCATCTTTCCAAGATGCAAAAGACATACAAGGACCGCGGGGTGCAGTTCGTCAGTACGGCGATCTGGCAGCGCGAAGAAACACAGGCAGACAAGGAAGCTGCTGTGGGCGCCTTCGTGGAGAAACGCAACAAGGAAATGCAGTACACCGTCGCAATCGATGACGATGGGTGGATGGCCAAGCATTGGATGGAACCTGCTGGGCAAAACGGCATTCCTTCAGCCTTTCTTGTCGGAAAGGAAGGTCACATTGAGTGGATTGGACATCCTGCCTCACTTGATGGAGTGCTTGAAGCTTACATGGCAGGCACTTGGGACCGTGCCGCTGCCAAGGCCACATTCGACGAAGAATTGCGATTTGCAAAATTGGGCCGCAAGTTGTCGATGGAGTTCATGACCGCTGAAAGAAGCGGGGATCGAAAAGCCGCCGCTGCTGCCCTTCAGAAAATGGCAGATGAGTTTCCAAACAACCTCAATGTCAACATGATGCAGTTCGGGTTCTACATTGGTGATCCCACGACCGCCGGCAAGGGCTACGCGATCGGCAGATCGATGGTTGAAAAGGAATGGGACAATCCAGGACTATTGAATGCGGTCGCATGGATGGTTGTCGATGATGAATCTGTCGCCAGAAGAGATCTTGACTTCGCCCTGAAAGTCGCCACACGTGCAGACGAGTTGACCAAGCACGAAGACGCTTCGATTCTGGATACACTTGCTCGCGTCTATTGGGAAAAGGGCGATAGAAACCGCGCTGTGGAACTGCAAACGCAGGCTATCGAATCGGCTGATGAGCGCATGAAACCCAGCCTCGAAGCCACACTGGCGTCTTATCAGTCCCCCGAGTAAAAAAGTCTTCATTGAGCACATTTCCAGACGGCCTGCTGCCTCGCAGCGGGCCGTCTGTACACTTCCATCATGGTGGTTGGCGAATTTACTCAGGATGCCGATGTCGTCGTGATCGGCGGCGGCCCCGCTGGGTACAGCTGCGCATTTCGCGCTGCAGAATTGGGCCGTCAGGTCACCGTCATCGATGCTCAGACCGCCCTTGGCGGAAGTTGTCTTCATGACGCCTGCATACCGACCAAGACGTTGCTGCATGCCATGGCAACCGATCCCGACATGAGTGCGGATGACATCACTTCAAAGATCCAACGAGCGCGAAGACGATTGGCTGCCGGACTTTCTGGATCTGCGCGATCCCGCAACATCGACGTCCTTGAAGGAACAGCCAGATTTCTCAGTAATCGCGATCTTCAGGTGGCTGGCGAGCAGGTCGTAAGACTTCGTTTCAAAAGAGCCGTGATCTGTGTCGGCAGCGGAGCGAAAGAGACGATCCCCAGGGAATCTGCCCGAACGATCATGACACCCAGCGAATTGTCAGCAGCCCCTGCAAGAGCCTCCAAGGCAACTCTTGTCATCGGCAACGATGGGAATGCATTGGAAGCGGCAACCATCGCGGCCCGCATGGGCGGAGAGGCACGCTTGTATACACTTGGCAAGCCCCTGCTATCGGGTGTCCCGAAGTCACTCGTCGACTGCCTACGGCTTCACTGTGGGTTTGAGATCGATGACACCGTCGCATCACTGCCCGCGTTCATCGATGGGCACTGGACCATGCCAACAAGTGACGAAGATGCATGGCAGGCGGATCTCCTGATTGATGCTGGTGCACCGCAATCCCATCACGACGCGCTCGATGTCTCCGTTGCAGGTGTCCAGACAGATGCGGAGGGGTGGATTCAAGTGGATCAGCAAGGCGTCACGACTGAGCGGCGGATCCTTGCTGCAGGCGACTGCACCGGTGGTAGTTGGACTGCGGGTGCGGCCATGGCACAGGGACGTGTCGCTGCTGAAGTGATCGCGGGTCAACCGGCTGCTTTCGATCCGAGCGTCATTCCGACAGTGGTATGGACCAACCCAAATCTCGTCTGGTGCGGTGGAAGTGACGGTGTTTCAGACTCAGACAGCGAAGAGATCGTCGTGCCGTGGGCCATGAGTGGCCTTGCAGTCGCGACCGGAAGAGAGAACGGACAGACGTTGCTCCGATGGGAGAAGTCTTCGGGACTCATCACCGGTGCCGGTGCTGTCGGGGCTGACGCTGCTGAACTCGCGGATGGTCTGACTACGGCGATTGAACTTGGCGCCACGCTTCAGGATCTCGCAGACATCGTGTGCGCCCATCCAACGAGATCAGAACTTCTTTACGAAGCGGCCCGTCAAGCGATCGCCCGCGCATGAATCGTCGATCCGGACTTATCTGGTTCGTTGTGATCCTCATCGTAAGCCAAGCGATTTTCATTGGCAGTTTCATTCTGGTTCTTCAAGGACTGGCCGGTGGCCTAGCCTGGCTGCTGCTCACCATCGCATCGATTCTGGAAATCATCGTCATTGCGGCTGCCGCATTCCGGATGATCTGGAATCCCCTTGCCGCTGAGTTCCCTGAACAGGAACTTTCACGACACGCGTCCCGCCGATCCTTTCAATCTTTTTCCTGGGGGATCGTCAATATGGGCTTGAGCATCAATGCGTCAACCGATGATCAATACCTGCATCTTGAACCGATCATGATCTGGCGCGCGCTGGGAGCACGGTCGGCAAGCATTCCGTTTACAGCAATGCGAGTCACGGATCGCGGCCGCAGCGTCAAGATCAACGGGACTTTGTTGCGGGGCCCGAAATGGTGCTTCGAACAGGCGTCAGCTCAAGCGGATTAGAAGCCAGCTCAGGAAACCGATCAATCCTGACTCGTGCGTTTCGTTTCATACAGAACATCAGGGACACGCTTCTCGAGACGTTGATCATCGACTTCTGACAGAGGATCAACCTCCTTCTCCGTCGCCTGATGTCGTGCAGCAAGATGCTGATAGATTTCTGTGCCTCGCGTCTTCCAATCAATTTCACGATCGGAAAGTTCGCGAATCTGCCGAGCAGGTGATCCTGCCCACAATGTGGAAGGTGGAATCTCCGTGCGTTCTTTGACGAACGCGAGTGCGCCAACGATGCTGTTCTCGCCAACGACCACATCATCCATGAGCACTGCATTCATGCCGATCAGCGCATTGCGACCAATCGTGCAACCATGCAGAACCGCGCCATGGCCCACATGACCGTCTTCTTCGATCAGCACATCCTTGCCGGGGAAGCAGTGGACGACACACGTATCCTGAACATTGCTGCCAGCACGCATTTCCAATCTTCCGATGTCACCTCTAAGAACTGCCGCTGGACCCACCAGACATTTTGGACCAATGATGACATCCCCAATGAGCACAGCTGTGGGATGCACAAAGGCGTCTGGATGAACGACTGGACGGACACCTTCATATTCGTAGCAGGGCATCAGTCAGCAGCCTCCACTGGCGCTGGCATCGGCGTTCGGCTAGCCACCATTCGAAATCGCCCCGCAACATAAGCAACGTCACACAGAGTCGCATTGCCTGCGGGATTGGCGCCTGAAACATGAAAGTCACTAAAGGCCGCAGATTGGTTGACCCAGATCTGACCGGCCAGATTGCAGGAAACAGCAACGCCTGCTTCGGTCAGTGCATCGACGGCTGCATCGACAACTGACTGTTCTCGACTCCAGACTGCGGCTGTCAGACCTCCCATCTCCCGTGCAGTGGTAGAGGCCAAGCGAATCGACGCGTCAGTGTCCTCGGTTTGAACGATGTAAACGATGGGACCGAAGCATTCGCGCTTGTAAACATCCGTCGATGACGCATCGACCTGCACGATCATCGGAGTTGCAGTCCGCGCCTCAGGAAACCGCTCATTCTCGATCGACGTCGATTCGCGCAGAACAACATCGCTTCCTGAGCGTATCTCATCGATTCTGGAAGCTGTGCTGTCCGATTGAATCGCGCCGCAAACTTCCGCAGCACGAGCCGCATCAGACACGAACCAATCAATTGCTTTGACGATGGCTGCTGCCGCATCGTCAAAATCGATCCTGCCTTCCGGAGTGTCGATCCCTGACTTCGGAATGTAGATGTTCTGAGGGGTTGTGCACATCTGACCGGAATAGAGACAGAGCGAAAAGGCAATGTTTCCAGTCGTGTCTCTCAGATTCTCCGTCCCATCGAGAATGATTGAATTCACTCCGGCCTTCTCGGTGTAAACCTGTGCTTGTGTGGCATTTGCCTCAATCCAATCACCGAAGGCATTACCGCCTGTGAAGTCGACGATGCCCACTTCGGGGCGAAGGACGAGATCCTGAGCAACAGGTGAATCCAGTGAATCACATGCCAATAGAACCGTGTTCGGATCAAAGCCGGCCTCCGCAATGACATCGCGGGCGATCTCAACCGTGATGGCCAGTGGAAGCACAGCTCCTGGATGTGGCTTGACGATCACGGTGTTGCCGGTCACGAGACTGGCAAACAAGCCGGGGTATCCGTTCCATGTCGGGAATGTCGAGCAGCCAACAGTGACTGCTACGCCGCGTGGCAGAATGCGCCATCGCTTCTCCAGTGTGACCGTGTCGGTCTTGGATACACGCTTAGTCCACGTGGCAGTCTCCGGACAGCGTCGCATTTCCCGATAGGCATAGGCAACTGCTTCCAAACCACGGTCCTGAGCGTGGGGACCCCCTGCCTGAAATGCCAACATGAATCCTTGGCCGGTCGTGTGCATGACAGAAAATGCAAGTTCAAAGGATCGCTTGTTGAGGCGATGAAGAATCTCAAGACAGATGCCAGTACGTGTGTCAATGGATGCACTGCGCCAACCTGTGGACGCCTTTGTCGATGCAGCAAGTAGGGCATCAACATCGAGTCGTGGATACTGGACACCGGTTTCGATGCCATACGGAGATTGTTCCGTCGCAATCCATTCAAGAGGTTCGGGTTGATCGATTTCGAACCGTTGACCCAGCCTTGACTTCCATTGAGCCATGCCGTCATCTCGAGCATTCTCCCCGTAGATTCGACCACTGGGGATCTCTGGATAAGCCGACCAACAGCCTCGGGACTCAGACGCGGCAAGAGCCCCCTCAAGAGTTTCCTGATGCATTTCAAACCAAGTCTGTGTCAAAGCGGCGTCCTCCGTTGGTCAAATCGCATTGTAAGTCCCGCAGCGGATACAATCGATTCCGCCATCTTGGGCGGAATCACGGCATGAATTAACAGATGGTCAGCAGCGGACATTCCGACACGCTTCGCAAAGAGATATCTCTTTTCGGTGTCTTTGCCATTGCGCTGGGAACCACGATTGCAGGCGGCCTCTTCCTACTTCCAGGATTGGCATTTGAACAAATTGGCCCCTCGATCCTGGTTGCCTATCTCCTTGCAGGCATCGTCACGCTGCCGCCTCTTCTTTGCATGTCGGAACTCGCGACAGCGATGCCGAAAGCCGGGGGGTTCTACTTTTACGTCGATCGTGCTTTCGGTCCGCTTGCAGGGACTGTTGCGGGGATCGGTACCTGGATCACGCTGACGCTGAAGACGTCGTTTGCCCTCGTTGGAATTGGGTTCTATCTGGGGATCTATCTCGAGGACCCACCAGTCGGACTGATTGCAGCACTGCTTGCCATCGGATTGGGAGGCATCAATCTGCTCGGCGCCGAAAAGGCGACTCGTATGCAGTCCACACTCGTGCTCGGGATTCTGGCGATTCTGGCATGGTTCATTCTTCGTGGGGTTGTCGATATTCAAAGTGCCAAATTTGAACCCTTCTGGCCCACTGACAAAACTGCGGTCGCGTCCATGGTCGGTGTAGTGCTGATTTCCTACATGGGTCTCACCAAGGTGATCAGTGTTGCAGAGGAAGTGCGCGATCCAGAAGAGAACATCCCCGCGGGGATCTTGCTCGCCCTGCTTGCCGCTGTACTCATTTATATGGCGGGACTTGCGGTGATGATCGGCACCATCCCGGCTGATGAGTTGGAACGCACGTACACCCCCGCTGCGGCAGCGGCTGCCATCTTCTCAGGAAGCACAGGCCAACTGGTCATCTCGATTGCGGCGATCGCGTCGTTCCTTGCTGTCGGCAATGCAGGCATTCTGAGCGCTTCGCGTTATCCCCTGGCAATGGGTCGAGATCACATCTTCCCCTCGATCTTCAGACGACTTGGACGATTCGGCACACCGCTTCCAGCCATCTGCTTGACGGTGGCGCTTGTCATCCTTGAAGTGTTGCTGCTGGATCCACTCGTCATCGCCAAGTACGCCGGAGCACTGAAACTGCTGTTGTTTGCTGCCTTGTGCGCCGGTGTCATCGTGATGCGAGAAAGTCAACTGGACTCATACGATCCGGGGTTTCGTTCACCGCTTTACCCATGGACACCACTGATCGGCATCGTTCTCTGCATCACCGCTGTGATCCTTCTGGGATGGATCCCTGTGCTGTTCTCAACTGGGCTGATCGTCCTCGCCGCAATCTGGTACAGATGCTATGCGCTCCAGCGAACACGTCGGTACGGCGCCATGTATCACGTCTTCGCCCGGTTGGGCGAACATCGATTCGATCCACTCGATACCGAGTTGCGAGGCATCATCAAGGAGAAGGGGCTGCGCGCAGCAGACCCATTCGATGAAATCATTGCGCGTGCCCGTGTGCTCGAGGCGGATGGAAGGACAACCTTCCAGAGGTTGGCGAGCCTTGTCGCAAAAACGCTGGCGAGTGAAACGGGCCGCGGTGCCGATCATTTTGAAAAAGGCTTTCTTGAGGGCACCCAGCTTGGCGCAACGCCTGTGACGGGAGGCGTGGCGCTCCCCCATTTGAGACTAGAAGGACTGCGGGAATCACATCTGGTTCTC
>JAKVBW010000100.1 GCA_022446945.1 Phycisphaerales bacterium
CCGCCAATGTGCCATACGCAGTCCGCTTTCTGCGGCACTCAGACTTCTCGAAACACGGACTGCCGACTCGGCGCTTCGAACATTTCCTTCGGACACAATCGCCATCACGGCCGTGAGCGATGCGACGATTGCAAGAAAGATCATCCCCAGGACCGAGGAAACACCTCTTCGCGATGTAATTTTCAGTGAAGCAATCATCGGATGTGCACCCATGTCACAGTCGTGACAACCTCGCCCGGATCGCTTGCTGAATTGTGCCAGGTGATGTCCACCGATACACGCAACGCGTCCGAACTTCCGTTTGAAACCGTTGTTGACCAATCCTTTTCATCGACGGAGGTCACCGACACAGTCTGAGTCCAGTTCTGCATACCCGGAATCACTGATCCGGATGCGTCCAAGGGACCTGTGCCTGCCCATCCAGATGCGGTAAGTCCATCAAAATCATCCATGTCGTCCCAATCCGTCACAAGAAGTTCCCCGGACTCCACGCCCCAGTTCGCGTTTCCCGTGACGGGATCAAATGGGGGAAGCGACATGCTGCGTTCTCTCAATTCTCCACCAAGCCTTGCTGCCTGTGAAGCGCGATTCCCCCAGTCGTTCTGCTGAATGAAAGCCTCATGAGCAGCGACCATCGCCAACATGCCTGTTGCAACAATGATGATGGCAAATCCCGTCTCGACGAGCGTGAATCCTCGACGTACAGACTGTAGGTGCGCGTATCTCATCCCGACACCAGCGAGCTCATCTTGAAGATTGGCAGAATGATGGCCATGGCAATAAACCCGACAATGGATCCCATGACCACGATGAGAATCGGCTCGATCATGCTTGTCATTGCCTTGATCGCATCACGCAAAGCACGCTGATAGAACTCCGCTACCTCCTCCAGTACTTCTCCCAATCGACCTGATTCCTCGCCCGCAGAAACCATTTGCACAACAGAACTGGGCAACAATGTCGATTGTTCAAGTTCTTCATGGATCTTGCGGCCTTCCCGAACGGAAGATTGCACCCGCCGCCATAGATTGCGGTACAGACGATTGCCCGAGATATCGGCTGTGACACCGAGCGCGTCAAGCACAGGCACGCCTGCATTGAGCAACTCCCCCATCGTTTGCAAGGATCGGCTCACATACAACGCTCTAAACATGGGCTTGAACAGCGGCGCTTTCAGTTTGCAGAGATCCCGCCACAACTGACCGCGAGCGGTCTTCAGTCCGAGCACCAGAACGATACCGAGACCCGCTAAGCAGCCGATCAATAGTTGCCAGTTGTTCACCATCCATCCTGACAGGCCCATCAGGAAAGTCGTTGGCCCTGGAAGCACTTCCTCCTTTCCTTCAAAGACTCCTGCAAATCGTGGCAACACGAATGTGAGAAGAAAAACCGTCACGCCGATTGCCATGGTTGCAATCACACCTGGATAGATGCTTGCCCCGACAACCATCTTGCGAGTTTCCAGTTGCTGAGATGTGAACCCCGCAATGCGATCGAGCATCTTTGCAAAGGAACCGGACATTTCGGAAGCTCGCACCATGTTCACATAAAGCGAGTTGAAGAGTTTGGGATGCTTTGCAATCGCATCGGAAAATGACAGCCCCGACTCCACATCAGCTCGAACCTGTCTGATGATGCTCCGGAACTTCACATTCTTGGTTTGGTCGGCAATGCCGTCGAGCGCGAGCCTGAGATTGATGCCGGCACGAACCATCACTGCCAGTTGAACCGTGAAGTCGAGAACTTCCTTCTGAGATGGACCGGTCCCGTAATTGAGAACTTCTCTGATTCTGGACCACTCGAATTTCCGATCGGCCATCTTCGATAGCTTCAGAACATGATGACCCTGCTTTCTCAGCATTGTCGATGCTGCTGAGGATGACTCGGCCATGAGCCTGCCTGACTCGATGCCACCACTAGAACTTCGGACTTCCCATTGATAGTGAGGCATGTTCAATCAGGCGGCCAACGCCCGCTCCAGCGCTTTGGGATATGTGGCGCGTGACAATGCGTCCTCACGCGTGATTAATCCGTTGATATGCAGCTCGGCAATTGACGCATCAAGCGTCGACATCCCAAGCGCACGGCTCGTCTCAATGACATTCGGAATCTCGAAGGTACGATTTTCCCGAATGAGATTTCGAACTGCCGGCGTACAAAGCATGACCTCCACAGCTGGAACCATGCCAGGCTCATCACATCTTGCAAAGAGTGTCTGAGATACGACAGCCTGCAGCGTGTCGCCCAGCATCGAACGAATCTGATTCTGCTGCTCGGCGGGGTACATGTCCACAATCCGCTCCACAGTCTGCGCTGCATTCACGGTATGCAATGTCGAAAGAACAAGGTGGCCGGTCTCAGCCGCACTCATCGCCAGCGCAGTGGTTTCAAGATCTCGCATCTCGCCAACAAAAATCATGTCGGGGTCCTGTCTCAGTGCATGCTTGAGACCAGAAGCGAAATTGGGAAGATCCTCACCGAGCTCACGTTGTTCGACGAGGCATTGACGTGACTGAAAGGTGTATTCAATCGGATCTTCCAAAGTGATGATGTGCTTGCGTTGCCTTTCGTTCACGGCCTGAATCAGCGACGCGATGGTTGTCGACTTGCCTGATCCGGTATCTCCGGTCACCAAAACGAGTCCACGCGGCAGTGATGCGAACTTCTGGACAACTTCAGGAAGGTTCAATGACGCCAGTGGGGGGACGTGCTCCCGAATCGATCGCATCGCGATTGCCAACCCCGTCCGCTGTTGATGGATGTTCACACGAAAGCGACCGAGATCTTCCACCGCGTAGGACAAATCCAAATCCTTCGCCGCCTTCAAACGAGCTCGCTGAGGCCCCGTCGTCAGGGACTGCACAGCAGCTGTAATGCAATCGACCGTCAGAACCGGCAGATCAAGTGTCTGCAGAATCGTGTCGATCCGCACCATCGGAAGATGGCCGGGAACGAGGTGAATGTCGCTGGCACCTGCCATCGAGGCTTGATGCAAAATGGCATCCAGATGCATGTCATGACTCCCTGGCTGAAGCTCCTCTGCGTCATCGGCACCCTTTCCAGCCGGGCTGAGCATCGGTTGAGGGATCCGCGCTGTCTTTCCGGCAGTGACATGTCTGTCCCGAATGATCCACATGATCAACCTGTCCAGCCCGTGTTATCGTGTCTGCATGAATGCAGGTCTTACGATCTCAGGGCTGACCTTGGTTTTGTGCGGCTGCATGTCGGCACCGAATGTGCAGGTTGGTGAAGTTGCGCCGATCACGGCTCAAACGCTCGATGCCACAGCCGCCATGGTCCCTGTTCGGGTCAGCAACCCGAACGCCCGATCAATCAAATTGGTCGAGTACCGCTACACCGTCCGCGATTCCGACGGAAGTGAGTGGGTGGGACGCCATGCTGGCGGAACGGTGCTCTCGCCGGGATTTGACCGAACTGCCGAGTTGCCGATCGTCCTCCCTGCAGGAACGGGCCCAGGAAGCGACATCTCGATCAGCGGCTCGCTCCGCTATCTCGACACGAGCACGATCGCTGAAACACTTTCGGAGTGGGGGTGGCGACCAGACGCGGGATTCTCGGGACCCGTCGAACTGGTGGAGCTCATCAGCCCCCCCGGATCTTGAACAACGGGGATACAGCGATCAATCCAGAATCGCGCGATCCAGGTCGAAAACACAATGCATTTTTTGACTCGACAGGGGCGTGCGCCTCGCTATGATCCGCGCGGGGTCGGACTCCGCACGTGCGGCTGATCCCGCCCTCAGAAAGGCGTGCTTCGGCACACTCCGCACGGGATTGAACGCCATGTCGCACATCCTTACGACTCAACAAACCGTCTCCAACTGGATCCATTTCCTGATGGCATGTATGTCCGATTTGGCCACTCCTATCGAAGAGGATGAGAATGAAGCCTATTTCGAAATGGACCCTGGCCTCATTGATGATGAGGATGAAGAAGAAGACGGATACGGCTTATCCAAAGACGACAACGCGTACGAAGACGACGAAGACGACCTCGGGTAATGGAAACAACAAAGCCCCAGTGATACGCGGCCAACTCAACTGAGCTGGTTGCGGACGTCACATGACATGAAACTTCGATTCAAGATTCCGCTGATGTGACATTCGGCTGCGCTTCAGCAGACCATTTGTCATCTCGCCGCATGCGTTCCCGAGCACGACCATGCGTACCAGCAGCAGATCGTTCGATGGCATCGCACAAAATCTGAATCGGCGCGCAGGCCTCATATCGTGCCCGCAATTCTTCTATCTGAGCACTTCCGCCACCTGTATTGCGAAACAGGCTGCGGAAACATTCTTTCATCATGTCGACATCGCCCTGTGACCAATCGTGCCGAAGCATGCCGATGACATTGACCGCCCGAACCTCCGCGGGATGACCTTCGACGATCATGAATGGTGGGACATCGCGTGAAACTCTCGCCAAACCTCCTACAAAGGAGAGGGTGCCGATGGTCGCGTAATGGTGAACGCCCACACCGCCACCAATGGAAACATGATTCTCCACCTTCACATGCCCTGCCAACATGACCTGGTTGGCGATGACAACACCGTCCCCGATTTCGCAATCATGCGCGATATGGGAACCCACCATCAGCAAATTGTTCGAACCAACCGTTGTGAGAGCCCCCCCGTTCCCAGTACCCCGATGAATAGTGACATGCTCACGGATTTCATTGTCGTCGCCGATCTGGCACTCCGTCGGTTCGCCCGCATACTTCCGATCCTGTGGATCTCCCCCCACCACACATCCAGCATGCAAGCGGTTTCTCGCGCCCATCGAAACCCGTTCCTTGATGGTGACGTGGTTCGCAAGTTCGCTGTCGTCCCCAATGACCACATGAGGACCGATGACAGTCCATGCGCCGACACGAACATCTCGACCGAGTTGCGCCGAGGAATCGATCTGAGCGGTTGGATGAATCAAGGTCATGTCACTGATCGCGTCTCCGCGCTCCTCATCCATGCGCCTGATCGGCGTCCACCATCATGAAACGAATACCCGCTTCTGCGACCTCGCGAGAACCGACGTGCGCAGTGCACTTGATCGAAGCCGTCCGGGTACTTGCTCGAACAGTCTCTGCTTCGAGAACCAACTGATCTCCGGGGGTCACCGGGTGCCTGAGTTTGACACGGTCCAGACTCAGCAAGACCGCAATTTTGCCCGTGTGTTCAAGCGTTTGACTGAGCAACAGCCCGCCGAGTTGAGCCATGGCCTCGACGATCAATACACCAGGCATGATCGGCGTACCGGGATAGTGACCTGTGAAGAACGGCTCATTGATGGTGACATTCTTGACACCGATCGCTCTCTGATTGCCGTCCACAGAAACAACACGATCAACAAGCAACATGGGGTAACGATGCGGCATGATCTGCTGAATCGCTCTGATGTCCATGGTTCTGCCGACTTCGAGACGCGCTTGACGATCACGATGGTCAACCTGCTCGCGAATGGCTCTGCACATGCGTCTGTTCAATGAGTGTCCTGACCGGGTCGCGACAAAATGACCTGATACCGGACGTCCAACGAGCATCAAATCACCGATCAGATCAAGAATCTTGTGTCGGGCCGGCTCATTGTCGAAGCGCCAGGAATTGTCGATCGGCCCATCATCTCCCACAACCAGAACATCCTCAGGAGAAAGGTGCATGCAGAGCCCTTGTTCTCTTAACGCTTCTGCTTCCTCTCGCAGACTGAATGTTCGCGAGGCAGCGATTTGTGTGCTGTAGGCTTCCTCACTAAGGGTGAAAGCGAATGATTGGCGTGGAATGCGATCCTGTTGTGTCGAGTAATCGAGTTCATACATCGCTCGAAACTCATCACCCACAGAGGGGAAGACGGCAAGCATTGCGTCATCTTCACGCAGAATGATGGGCTCGACCACCTGGATGATGTCGCGTGGAGCATCCTGAGATTCACTGCCCACCGCCGCGATCGCTTCCGCAAATGGCAGCGCGCTCCCGTCACCGAGCGGAACCTCTGGGCCATCAATCTGAAGAAGGACATTGTCCACACCTGCCCCTCGAATCGCTGACATGCAATGTTCGATCGTTTCCACGACTGCTTCACCGCTGCGGAGGGTTGTTCGGCGATCACGATCGACTGCGTAATCCACGATGGCAGGGATATGGACAGGTGGATCGAGATCCACACGCTCAAAAACGATCCCATGATCGACAGGCGCTGGCAGCATGCGGAGCGTCACATCCTGGCCATGCATGAGTCCACGACCCGTGATCTCGGTGGCTGCCGAGAGAGTCTGCTGGCTCATCGTCTGGCCGGATTGACCAGAATCTGTCATGTATTGAGAATCTTCCATACGTCGTCGAGTGAGAGGATCGGATGCGGACGTCAGGACGATTCCCGACGCGGCATCGATGCCACGAGTTCGGGCAGTCTACGGAGGGCCGCGACCTCTCGCAAAGTCTGTCGTGCGGGCCTCGCTGGAGTACCCGCATAATCCTCTCCAGAGGGGATATCCCGCAGAACACCGCTGGTTGCGGCGATTCGTGCACCAGCACCAATCTTGACATGCTCAGCCACCCCCACCTGTGCGCCCAATACCGCCCCATCGCCAATCTCGACCGAGCCAGCCAAACCAGCTTGACCGGCAATGATGACGCCTCGGCCTATTTTCACGTTGTGGGCAACCTGGACCAAATTGTCGATCTTGGTGCCATCACCGATCAGCGTTGGCCCGAACTTCCCTCGATCCACACAACAGCACGCACCGATCTCGACATCTGAACCTATCTCTACAGATCCCAGATGCGGGACACGACGGGGCAACCCTGTCTCGGGATCTGGCCGAAATCCGAAACCTTCTGCACCAATCACTGCGCCGGGGTGCACGATGGTGCGATCTCCGACCACGCAGGCTTCACCAATGACGACACCGGGGTGAATGACCACTTCTTGTCCAATTCTGGCACCGGGACCAATCACTGCTCGAGCACCGATGGATGCCGAGTCAGAAACTACAGCAGTGGGATCCACGCTCGCATCTGAATGCACACCTGCAGGTGGAGCTGGACGCAACTCAGCCGCGACTGCCTCGAGCAGAAGCATGAGGCCGATCTCCGCATTCTCAACCACGATCAATGCGGATGTTTCTGAATCGTGCCCTTGCACCTCGACACCACGTGTGACAAGCGCCACTCTGGCATCACTATCAGACCATCGTCCCGCCCATTTCGCACTTGAAATGAACACCAAATCATCCGCAGAAGCATCATCAAGCCCCGCAAATCCGGTGACGACGAGATCCGCCTTGCCGAAAACTTCACCGCCCAATTGAGAGGCGATTTCAGAGACCGTCAGCATCAGCGTGCTCTCATCACCCGCCGCGGGCATCTTGCCACTGGGCGTTCATCAATTCGATCAACTCATCCGTGACATCAATCGTTGGGCTCGCGAAGAGCACCCTTCTTGCCGAAATATCACCGAGCACATCAGCTGAATCGGCTTGGATCTCGATCGCCGAATCATCAAGAATGATGAGCCCGTAACCATTCTGGTCCGCCAACGTACCTGTTGATTCGCGAATATGGTTGTAGATGCGCAGAACTGCTCGCTGTTTGGTCCGCGCTTCACGTCTTTGCGAGAGCCCCAGATAACCCTCGTTGTCGATGATCGCCTTCTTCAGCCGGTGCTCCGCTTCGGCATACTTTTCCGTTCCTGGAAC
>JAKVBW010000101.1 GCA_022446945.1 Phycisphaerales bacterium
GCAACCGGCCATAACTGGGATGAGCCCTAAGACCGCAATAAAAGTCAATGTGTTGAGGAATTGCGACTGAGAAAAGTCTTTGTGCATAGTTGCCTCCACGCCGCCACCATATATAGCGACCTGCTATCTGAATCCTACACGGCAGAGGAACTCGCCATCCGACGGGCGAGTGCATGCACGCGATCACAAAATCTCTCGATCACAAGATCTCTCAACGAGCGCAAGAATCCGAGCAAATTGTCCTAACTCAACGGTTCGATGTGTTGACCGTTCCTGCAGTCGGAGGGCAGTGGGTGGCGATCCAATCGGGAGACAGATGCACCGCCCGAATAAAGGGCGCCGCACCTTTGGCCCAATGTCCATAGGTGATTGCCAGAACCGTTCCATCCGGAAGTCTTTCAAGTGCGGGATATGCACAGTCCCAGCGGTGGTGATTGTCACTAAAACGAATCCGATACTGCCCACTACCGCCCTGTTCCAGATCCTGCCAAGTGCCAATCCAGGCGACCCAGTCTCCCTGCCAAGGGCTTCCGGCATGGGTATCTCTGAACGAAATCAATAGCCTGCCATCGGGAAGATAGACCGCTTGATGACGATCCCCGGTGAGCGCATCCGGAAGTTCCTTTGGCGTAGACCATTCCCTGCCGTCATCCTCACTGAAACACAAGTGGCTGTTCTTCGTCCTGCTGTTTTCGCGAAGCAGCATGGCCCATCGGGTGCGATCGGGTGAATGAACAAGACCTGGCTCGCACAGATGCACCGAAGGGTCGACAGCCACGACTCGCGGCGCGCTCCAGGTCAGACCTCCATCAAGTGAGTCAATGGCATACACCTCGAATCCCGGTGTGCCCCGTCCCCCTTCTTTCAGAAAGCGCCCATCATCATGGAAGAAAGCCGCATAAGTTCCTTTGCCTGTCGGCATCACATCTGCAACGGCCACAATTCCGCCATATTCACCCACTGGGGCAAGCTCCGACCACGTGGCACCGTCATCTTCGCTGATCGATGTGCGGATGGGATACAAACCGGAAAAGAGGATCAATCTGCGATCGCCTGCTGCATCAAGCATTTCGTAAACGTGAGGTGTTTCCTTCGAGGATGACCATGAAGCGGGCACATCGAGTCGGTCACTCCATGTACGCCCCCATCTTCGCTGCGCTTCAGTATCAACGCGCCCCGGCCATGACCTTTGGGGTACACGCAAAGGACGGTTTTCCCATCTGCAAGTAGAACCGAAGAGGGATGACCAAGATATTGCCCCTCCTCCCGGTCCACGGTGATGTGCATGGCGGACTTGTCAGCAAGATCCACTTCCACAGGAGCGATCAAGCCCTGAAGCATTAAGAATATGGCCATCGTGAACATGGCCGAACGATACAACATCGCGGAGGCATGGATGCCATGCGCGCGTTACAGCGATCCATGGCGCCTGTTCAACAGCACCACAATCGGAATGGCCAGCAGGAACGGGGCCGCCAGCGTCAGTCCGATTAATCCCAGATCAGGCGGGTGCAACTGACCTTCCAGAAATGCCATGAGACCCGCCATCAGAAAAACGCAAGTGACCGTCACCGCTGATGCCAATCCGCGATTTTCAGGGAACGGCTTGACTGCGCCTGCATTGGCTTCGGGGAAGATCAAACCCGCCGCCAGTGCCAGCACCATACTTGCGCCAACAAGTACGACAATGGTTGCAAACAGAGACAACTCGACCGACCACAATGCCATCAATCCCAGGCCGGGTATCAACGCAAGGAACATTCCAATCCAAAATACGCTAACAGTACTTTTGCGCGCGACAATCCGTTTCGACAACGCCACCGCGAGGATGTATGTCCCAACCGTGAAGCCAGCCAGCCACGGATACAACTGCACGGGAATACCCAGATGTTTCGAGTACCAGAATGGCATGGCTGCGTAGTAGCCAAGCAATGTCCCTGAACACGCGATGTAGCAGGTGGCGCTGGCCCAATACTCCCTGCTCGTCAGAATGTGACGGAGGGCCGCAGCAGTTGCGCGCGGCTGTCCCCTTGCGATACTTGTATGTGTTTCGGGAAGCCGCTTCCAAATGGCAATGATCGCTGCCACTGTGAAGGCGATAAACCCCGCAAAGATCCACCGCCACGATGCATAAGCAACGAGATAGCCGCCCACCACCTGCCCCAGCATGGGGATGGCAGCAGTGCACATGCTCACACGCGCCAGTTCATGTTTGGCACGTTCGTGGGAGCGCGTTTCAAAGAGGATCGCCCGACCCACTGGACTGATCGCCGAGAGGCCTAGTCCTTCAAGGCTGCGTCCAATCCCGAAGACCAGGACTGATTCACTTGTCAAGACAATCGTTGCCCCAACAGCAGACATGACCAGTCCGATCAATAGCGGCTTGCGCCTGCCGATGCGATCACTCAACATCCCCCAGCCCAGCTGTCCCAGAGCAAAGAAGGTGAAGAAGATCATGACGGTCGTGCGCAGCGCCGCCCCAGATGTACTAAAGACCCGCTCCAGTTCCGGAAGCGCAGGAAGCGACAACTTCATGCCGGCCCAAGCCAGCATCCAACAACATGCCAAAAGCAGCAAGCCCGGTATCCGCATACTGGATTGCGTCTGGCCCATTGCCACACACTAGTGCCGAGATCCCCTTATGGGCCTCTTGCCCGTCAGAAGATGTCCACTCAAGTGGATGCAGGCGGATCTCATTTTGGGGGTCCCCAGCAATCAGAACGTCATTTATTCACTGCGACGCCCTCATCAGGTAGCGGAGTTTGATACTCGCAGATTCTTCGTTCTGATCCCGACTGGTTTGGGTTAGTTTGTGTGCGGGAAATGAATGCTGTTTGGAGGGATCCCATGAGAGAGAAGACCATGACAAATATGGCCATGAACCTGTGCGCCGTCGTCGGATTGAATGCTGCTGTTGCGATGGCTGCCCCCGTCACGACAATCGATGCTGAACCGGAAATGTGGAAACCTGATACCGACCAGCCTCTCAAACCTGCCCCCATCATCGAAGATTTCATCATTGACCATCCCGTGGCAGAAGACCCACCTCGCAAACTACCCCCAGCTCGGGGCGGATTTCTAATCAAGGATTTGAACACCGGCCAAACCTGGGAGTCGCCCGGCTTGCCACCAACACTATCTGGATCAGGACAGATGCATACCGGATCTCGCATTGATGGCGCAGAGCCGTGGAGTGATCGAAACTTCGGAACGATGTCGCTTGCAAACAACCCCGAATCTTTCCCGGCGAATGTGAACTGCCGCTTGACGATGACCTTCACAGACTCCACCGGCGCGCAATTCTCAACTGGTTGCTCGGGGACCTTTATCGATCCTGAGACAGTGCTGACAGCTGCCCACTGCGTGTACTACGGTGTTCGAGACGGTCGCACTGTCAACGACTTTGCTGACACAATCGTTGTTCATCCCGCCACTCATCAGGGCGTCAACAATCTTGGCTCCTGCAATGCCACTTGGATTGGCGCGGCAGTGGGCTACACCGATGCAGCAGAAAATAATGCGTGGGGAGACTGGGACTGGGATGTCGCCGCAATCGCTGTCGACCGCGCATCAGGGATGCTCACTGGCTGGCATGGACTGGCTTGGGGCGGTGACTGTGGCCCAGTACTCGACAAGACCTATCACAACTTCGCCTATCCCGGTGAGCCGTGTGGTGGCACCGATGGCGCAGGAAACCCGCTTCATAACTTCCAGGACATGTACTACTGGTCCGGCACATTTGACAGCTGCTTCACATCGACGCAGTTGCAGATGGATACGCCGAATCCCAACTGTTTCAATACATCATGGGGCGGCATGAGTGGAAGCAGCGCCTATTACATCGATGGTGGCACTCGGTATTGTCTCGCAGTTTGCAGCAATGCGCCTGATGACAATACCCATGCCAGATATGGAAAGTTATGGACCGAAATCGCGGAATGGATTTTTGATGAGGTCATGCCGATCGCTCGCGGAGAGGACCTGGACCTTCAAGCACTTGACATGAATCAGAATGGCGCCAAACAGATCGCAGTCGATGCGTACGATTTGATCACAGATCTCTCCTTCCGTTCAGCGAATCCGACGAATGGATCTGCGCCCTCTACAGACTGGCCGCTCAGCGTGCACTTGTCTGCAAATGACTTTATCTCGGCAACCGATACTCTTTTAATGGATTCCAACTTCAACTGGACCTTCGACGCAATGTCGTCCGTCAATGTCACGCCGATCAATGTTCGCATTCCCGTCAATACCCCAACGGGCGACTATTTCATTGGATCCATCGTGGATGACAGCAGTGTCACTTCGAACAATGCCACACATGGATGGGATGCCATCGAAGTCGCAGTGACGGCAGTCTCTGAGATAGAGGCTCTGGCGATCACGCCTCTGACGAGTGAACTGGACAACGGCGAAACGTTCTATGCTGAATTGTTCCTCCGGAACAATGGCGCTGCTACAGCCTTAGATATCGACCTGGCGATTTACCTGTCATTGGACGAAACGATCTCAAATGATGATCTGTTCATCGGCGAAGTAACCCACGGGAGCGACATACTTGGCGGGGAAACGAGCACCTCTGAAATTTCATTTCCTGCTCCCGAGGAAGTAGTGGGACAATCATGGTATCTCTGCCTGAAGATCACTCATGCACCTGATGTCATCCTTACCAACAACACTGTCGCCAGTCTGTGGGCGGTTGATGGTGTTGATCGGCCCAGCAACGATTACGCCTGTCTCCCCCAGACAATTGGAGATGGCTTGACGGCGTTTGACACGACTTGGGCCATCACGGATGGTCAGGAACACGAGCAATGCGAATATGACGGCCAGACTTACAATGATGTCTGGTTCAAATATGTCGCGCCGATCTCTGGAACGCTCGTTGTCACCACTTGTGAAGATCTGGGCGGCTCAGCGGATTACGACACAGACATCGTCGTCTATGGTCCGGACCCATCATGCTCAAGTCTGCAGACACCTCTCGGCTGCAACGATGATGACCCGGTGAATCCTTGCGGAAACTCACCCGATTACCACAGCACAGTGACCGTCGAGACAGAAGCTGGCGGAACGTACTACATCCGCGTTGGAGGATATTCAGCAGGTGATGTTGGGACGGGCAGTCTTCTTGTTGATGTGAGGCCATTCAATGATGATTGTCAGGAAGCTGACATCATTGGCCTTGGCGATACTGCCTTCTCCACGGTGCAGGCCACAACTGATGGGCCTGCACACCCGGACGACTGCGAAACTGCCGGCGATGGTGGCGTGACTGTCGACGACATCTGGTACGTCTTCACGCCGGACTGCAGCGGTACATTCACTGCCTCCACCTGCAACCAGGCGGACTATGACACGGATCTGGTCTTGTACACGGGCGATTGTGGCGACCTCACCCTTGTGGCCTGTAACGATGATTCACCAAACTGCACCGGCTACAGTTCGATTCTTGAAGCGCAAGTTGAAGCCAACACGGTGTACCTGCTGCGAGTGGGTGGATACGACATTGGCGAACAGGGTTCAGGCGTCATCACGACCGATCTGGATTGCACGCCCCCATCCAAGGGCGACGTTGACGGCGATGGCGACACCGATATCGACGATCTCCTGCTGCTGATCTCCTATTGGGGCACCAACAACCCGTCAGGCGACCTCAATAACGATGGCATCGTGGACGTCAACGATCTACTGATTCTGCTTGGCGTGTTTGATGGCTGAATCGAGCGAGGGGCAAGGACGCCCTCACCATCCTCTGATCGATTCTCGTTGTCTGGCGATGTTCAGATGCGGCCTGCCACTGCTTCAATGGCATCGACCTCGAGTCGAAATGGGCCCGCTTTCTTGTCATAGATATAGAACTCGATCCCTCGCACGTCCGAAGACTGAATCATCCCGGGCATGCGCTGGCCGAAATAATGTCGCTGCATGACCTGCAGTGGCACATCGATCGTCATCCACTGATCGGCGACAGTGTCGAATCGGTGCCAATAACTATCGCCTCCGAGGCCGGACCGTTTTCGTGTGCCGACAATGTAGGTTCGCCCATCACCCTTCACACGTATGCGCAAAGTATCGAGCCCCTGCATCGCGCCGACATCAACTGGCCCGCGAATCGATGAGAATCCCCCGTTGTTCGCAAGTGATGTCTCGCCGGTAAATATCAATTTCCCATCTTCAATATCAATGCTGCCTGTCGAGCGTCCGCCCATCACGCCATCCAGCACAACCCGCCACCGAGATTGGTCTGCTTCTGTGTTGAAACTGAAAAGGATCTTGTCTGGGAAATCGATTGCCGCAATGAAAGCGCGCCGCGGCTCAAGAATCGCGTCGATCAACTCCCGATATGCCCAAGCCCGAGTTACAGGATCTTCCACTGCTGCTGAAGAAACTGCCCCGGATTTAAGTTTGTTCCGCTCATCCACACTCAAGCCCCATCCTGAACCCAGCAAGAGCGCGTCAACTGCTGTCTGATAGATGGATGCGCAGGCCTCATGCTGACCTGCGTTGAACAGCGGAACGCCTCTCTGAATGGATCTCACCAGCATTTCAACAAGCGCGAGATCTTGGGATCTTTGATCCGATTGATCAGAATGCGCTTGTGCGTATGGAAGCACGAGAAGAACACTAGCAACGATGAGGTAGTGAATCACTCTTGATCTCATGATCCGCCCGCCTTCCTACTGACCATCAACGCATCAACTTCAGCACGGACTTCATCAGAGTTCGGATTGATCGAAGACCCGAAAAACGCAGCAGGCTTTCCCTGTGCATCCACAAGATATTTCCCAAAGTTCCAAGTAGGCGAGACACCCAGTGCGGATTCCAAATCTGCATACACAGGCGATTGTGCTTCTCCTGCTTTGACCTCTACCTTCGCCATGATTGGAAAGTCCGCGCCATATCCAGCAGCACATGCTTGGATAGTTTCTGGACCACCCGGCTCCTGCCCCCCAAAGTCGTTGGACGGAAACCCGATCACAGTAAAGGGCTTGTCTGCATAATCTTCCTGCAGTGCCTGCAGATCACGATATTGACTCGTGTAGCCACACTGACTTGCAAGATTGACAATCAGCAACACTTGGCCCTGGAACTCGCCAAGATTCACGGATGTGCCATTCAATGAATCAACCGTATGACTGTAGATATCAATGGCGCTACCCTCCTGCTCCTGCGAACGGCTGACAGTTCTGTAATCACAAGCTGCGATGAGCAACATGTGACACACACATAGACAAGCCAGCGCAAACTTCATGTTCCGGAATCCTGATTGGACAATTGATTGATGACGCCTCGGAGTTCGATCAGACGAGATGCTGAAAATCCCTGATCCCAGAACCACCGCACAACACCGGCATCATCAATCAGAAGCACACGGGTGTTTCTGGGATTTTCGGTCCCCGTCAGTTTCGCCACTTCATGAGCGTCCGATCCGTAAAGCGTGATGACGGCTGGCCAATCTTCTTCGGGGATACCGGACCTCATGCCATCATCGATCCAGCCACTGATCGCTGTGGGCACAAGCCCGGGGATCGCTGGAATCTCAACAATCTTGGCTGCCACCTGCGCATCGATGAGCCCAATGGTCCAGCGGTCGATGTCAAACTGCGTCTG
>JAKVBW010000102.1 GCA_022446945.1 Phycisphaerales bacterium
GATCGACGGGCGCATGGCCTGCATGTAGTTCTCTGTCATTTGCTGATCGCGTGCTAGGATGACAGTCATGAGCGATCTTGATTCCAACTCTGTGGACAAGAACACGAGCATTGAGGCCGGACTCGCGACATCTTTTACGATTCGATCAGTAGTCATCGGGCTGGTGTTTCTTGTGCTGGGGCTTTGGGGCGTGTGGGATTATGTGGAAATCATTCCCAGACAGGAACGTTTTTATTCCCGCGCAGAGGTTTGCCGGAGCTATCGGCTCTTCGCCGAACCCATCGTCCGCGGAGGCGAACGACCCGACCAAGAAGTTGTGACCAACTTCCTGACGTCAGTCCTGGACAACCTGTCCAACGAAATGGGTGATGACGTCGAATCAGAGATCGCCGGTCTGGAGGCATCTGTCGCTTCGCAAGGCGTGTCGGCCATCGATCGCTTGGAGCCATTGATGATTGACAGAGTCCTGCCTGAGGCAGAACTCCAAGCAACTGATGCCTCGAATGCGCCTACAAGCAGCCGCATCTGGTTGAAAGCCGAAGCTGACATGGTCCGGGGTGTGAGATTGCCCCTCAGAGGGGATGGTCAACCAAGCGATTTCCTCCGCAGCGGATTGGAAGGTGCCGAAAATCAGTTGGGTCTGTACGGAGAAATTGAGAAGCCCTCCGCATACGACAGGCCCGTGCAATGGTTATTCATTATCTGTTTGCCGTTTGTGCCGTGGTATGCATGGAATGTCATGCGCAATCGGTCGAAAGTTTTCCGTTTGCATCCGGATGGCAGTCTGGATCTTGCAGGCGAGAAGTGGTCTTCGGATGAGATTGCGGATATCGACATGAGTCGTTGGATGCGCACCAGCAAAGCATGGATTGTGCACACCGATGGGCATCGTGTTCTATTGGACGATTACGTCTTCAAGGGTGTCCACCGCATCGTCGGCATCCTCGCATCTCAAAAACACCCCGAGGAATGGACTGAAGAAGCCAAGCCGGTCAAAAAACCCGACAACAGCGATGTTGATGCGTGAAATCTCCTACTCCCACCTCCCAACAAGAGGGTGGCATGGGACCCACAGTGACTGAACCTCCTCCTTACCGCCAAGTACGCGACAGCGGGCGACTCCATGAACCAGGCGTCGCTCTGGGAGATGCGCGCAATGCGATGCTTTGCCATCTGTTCGTGGGGCTGGGCATCTTCGGCGGCATCCTCCTCATTGTGCCCCCCATCTTGTGGCTTGCGGGTCGTGATCGCAGTGGATTCATCGATGACCATGGTCGTGAAGCATGCAATTTTGCAATATCCATGATTCTCTTGTCAGTCATTCTCTTTATCTCCATCATCGGCACGGTTCTCTCCTGGATCCCACTGGCGCTCATGCTGGGATTCAGCATTCGCGCAGCCTATGTCGCGTCTCATCGCGAGTATTACCGTTACCCCATGACACTCCGCATTCTCTGAGCCCCCGGATACCATGGCGAGAATGCCGCTTCTTGAAGCCAAGAGTCTTGTCAAGTCCTACACGGGGCGCCGAGTCGTTGATGGCGTTTCATTTCACGTCGATCGTGGAGAGATCGTCGGTCTCCTCGGTCGCAACGGCGCAGGAAAAACAACATCCTTTCGTATGGTCATTGGGATGATCACGCCGGAAGCTGGGGAAGTCTGGTTCGATGGCAAGGAAGTCACCCGGGAACCGATGTATCAGCACGCCCGTTTGGGTATGGGATATTTGAGTCAGGAACCAAGTGTCTTCCAACGCATGACCGTGCGTGACAACTTGATGGCGATCCTCGAAACACGGAATCTTGAGCCGTCTGCACAAGAGGAACGTTGCGATGAACTCATCTCTCAATTCGGACTTGAGCACAAGGCGAGTGAAACAGCAAGAACATGCTCCGGTGGCGAACGACGACGCCTCGAAATTGCGCGTGCGATGATTACGGAACCCGCGATGCTCCTGTTGGATGAGCCCTTCGCTGCCGTCGACCCTCATACGGTTGAAGAATTGCAACAGGAGGTCTCAAAATTGCGTGACTTGGGAATCTCAATTCTGGTCACGGATCACAATGTTCAACAGACACTGCGGATCTGCGACCGGGCATACATCATTCATCATGGACTTAATCTTCGAGATGGTGATCCACGCACGATCATCAATGATGAGCAGGTGCGTGAGGCTTATCTCGCTTCCACCTTCAAGGGTGATGAATTTGACTGATCATCTGCAAACCCTGATGAAACGGTGTCTCCCGACATCAATCGCCTGGGGTACAGTGTGGCTGTGAGAATTCCTTCCCTGATTCTGGTGTGTTTGATGATGTGGCCCGCCGCGGGCTGTTCGCGGCGCACCATTCGGATCGAGTCCGAACCACCTGGTGCGCTTGTCTGGCTCAATCACCGCGAGATCGGTCGCACACCTGTTGAAGTCGATTTCACGCATTACGGCACCTACGATCTGATGCTTCGCAAAGATGGTTGGGAGCCGATGATTGGTCCGATGCCGACGGGACTTTCCCTCCATGGCACCCCTGGCATCGACTTGATGCTTGAAGTGCTGCCTATCAGAACCCACGATCTCATCGTCTGGCGGATCCCTCTGGTTCCCAGAGACGAAGATCATGAAGCACTTCTTCAACGCGCCAATGCGCTTCGTGATGAAGCGGGGGCCTTCCCTGAAGGTGCGAGCACGCCCTGAACATCCAATGGGCCTATTGTTGAGGGGGGGGAAATGGACATGCCATGCTTTCGATCATCCTCTGCTTCCTGCTTCAAACAGCCCCGCAGCCATCACCCGCGACAGAGGTTGCTCCCATTGCCCCAGAAACACTTGATCGAATGGCCGAGCAGTCGCTCCATACTGATGGACTGCGTGAAGACGCGTTTGCTAGCGATCTGTGGTCGGCTCTGCTGGAACGCACAAAGGAGTTGATCGAAAGACGGCATGAAATTCGGACTCTTAAAGCTCGAATGGATTCGCTAGCTGAAGATTTGGCCAAGCTTCACCAGTTCATTGAGGATCATGAACAACTTGGCGCCGACTACACGGCTTATCGTGGAGTCATCGACGAAACAAAACGATTGACTGAGGCTGAACACGCTACGCGCAGGCAGCAGGAACGGTTTGAGAAAGAAAGGCGCCGAGAGGCGGCCCGACAAAAACAATCCTCCGAGAAGAATCAACAGCAGCAGGCCACTGCAAAGAACCGCAGACTCAAGAACCTCGGATTTTCAGAAATCGGTGACAACGTCTGGTTAAGCAAATCTGCTTATGCATACGCCTCCAAGACTGTGCCTGAACAACGGGTCTTCTATCAACAGGGTCCCACTGGGATCATGCAGCCGATGACTGCGATCGAGAATAGATCTGAAATCGATTATTCGAAGATGACGATCTCAGGCAGTTTGCTCAATGGCGATTCGATCACTCGCAACATCGGCGTTGCGTTTGTCTTCAGAGATGCGCATGACAACCAGATCGGTCAGGAAACCGTGATCATCGAAAACGCCAGACCTGAGGTTCCTTATCCCTTTACGGGTGAGTTGATTCTGGCTTCCGATCGTGCCTTTGCGAGCATGACGAGCTGGGTTCTGTTTGCTGATACTGCGCCCCCAGCGACAACATCGAACCCTGCAACGCCTCCACCAGGCTCGCAGCCCGCGCCACCGGCGGCACCCGTGCCTGCAACGCCAGTTCCACCGGCATCGCCTGCGGCGGATCCTCCTACATCGCCGTGATGGAGCGTGATGCACAATGGAAGCGTCGACGGAGAATCATCGGCCCAGTTCTCATCCTGATTGTCGCATTTGCATTGTGGTACGGAGATGGGTTCTCGACTAAGACAACAAGCTCCGATGATCTTTCGCTTGCCCGTGAAGCTGAGCTGATGACTGCCATCACACGGCTGTGCCCTGGATCGACCTGGTTCCAAAATGCAAGTGAGCTGCTTCCGGATGCGGATATCACTTGGCGATTACCACTGCTGCGGGAGATGTTCGAATCAAGAATTCTGGGGTGGTGCGGTCAAGGAACCCAAAGGCTCGAATGCGACATTACAAACCATCCTGATGGTTGTACGTTCGTTCTGAAGCCTACTGAAGGTGATGCGATGGAAATTGTCTTCGCTGCTGACGACGCCATCAGTGAGATTGTCGCTGTCCGAATGCTGAGCGTGCGGTAGCCTGCCTGAATGGACGTTTGGATCAATGGAAAATTCGTCAGCGATGCGGAAGCACAGGTGTCGGTCTTCGATGCTGGCCTGCAACATGGAATTGGACTCTTTGAAACCTTGGCTGCTAGAAATGGTGGCGTGTTTCGAACTCGCCAGCACATCGAGCGATTGACAACATCAGCAGAGATTCTGCATCTATCAGACAAACTCCATGTCGATCCGCTTGTGGCAGCCGTTCGACAGACTTTGGATCACTCTGGTCGTTCTGATGCGCGCATCAGGATCACTGTGACGGGAGGGGATCTCAACCTGCTCCGGAGCACCGGCACTGGACCACATGATCCAACGATCATCATCGTTGTTCAACCGCCGACGGAGTATCCAGATCGTTTCTTTACGGATGGAATCGCCGTGACACTTGCCGCAGGGCGGTTGAACCCGTGGCAAGTGACCAGCGGCCACAAGACTCTTGATTACTGGAACCGCATTGCAGCATTGCAAACTGCAACATCCGTCGGCGCTGGAGAGGCTCTCTGGTTGACGCCAGAAGCCCATGTTGCATCTGGAAGTGTCAGCAATCTGTTCCTGACCAAGAATGGAACACTTGTTACCCCGCCTGCGCGTGGCGAACAGCCTCGCGGTGAGGAAATTCCTCCAGTGAGACCTGGTGTGACAAGAGAAGCTGTAATGGAAATAGCGACGAGAATGGGAGTTCCTGTCGAATGCAGACTTCCTGTTCTTGATGATGTGTTGAATGCGGATGAAGTCTTTCTCACGAACTCGAGTTGGCAGGTATTGCCGGTCACAGGGCTCGGCCTTCCGACTAAGAACGATGAAGAACCTGATGGCTCCTCGACGCTTGGTCATCATCCGATCTCCGATGGTGTCGTGGGTACGCTGACCGCTGATCTGCGCGCAGCGTTGCTTGAACTCATCGCGTCAGAATGCGATGGGAGTGTCACCTCATGAGCGATCAGGCGCCGAACGGATCTCAGAGTGGTTCGGGTGGTTCTAGCCCATTTGGCAGCGGGTTTCCTGGTGGGCAGGTCTTCCGCATGATGCAGTCGAAACCAAGCGGCCCCTCTCGGATCGCCATGGTCGTTTTTCTTGTCATTCTGGCATTGCCGCTGCTCTTGCTCGCCTTTGTGGCGGGACTGATCTCACTGATAGTGTTCCTCGTGTTGGCGGGCTGGTCCCGATTGACGGGAAGGAGCACGCCTGACTGGCGAGATCACGATCTCGAAGGACGTAAGGGTGTTCGAGTCAAACGCTGATTGAGTCCACGAACCGTCCACGATCATGCAGAAGTCGCTTGGGAGTGCCCCTCCGCGAGGTATGATCGGTCAGCTCATGACCGCCCCGAAAGTTGACCAGCCGCGATTTTCGCATTTGCATCTTCACAGCGAGTATTCGCTGCTCGATGGGCACAACCGCATCGACAGACTTGTGCATCGCGTCGCTGAACTCGGAATGACCTCGGTCGCCTTGACAGATCACGGCAATCTTTTCGGGGCAGCCGAGTTTCATGCAGCTGCAACAAAGGCTGGCATCAAGCCGGTTCTGGGTATCGAAGCCTATGTAGCAGCTGAATCACGATCACAACGAAGTAAATCCCCTCACGGCCCAGCGGGGGGGTTTCATCTTGTGCTGCTGGCAAGAACGGATGAAGGTTGGGGGAATCTTCTCAAACTCAGCAGTGATGCATATCTCAATGGCTTCTACCACAAGCCAAGGATGGACAAGGAGACTTTGGCAAAGTGGTCATCTGGCCTGATTGCCATCAATGGCCATCTGGGCTCTTCTCTTGCATACCACCTCTTGCAATTCGAACAAAAGGGCGATGACAAACATTGGGAAGCGGCGATTGCCGAAGCGAAGTGGCACGCAGATGTCTTTGGAACGGATGAGCATGGCGAGCCGAGTTTCTATGTCGAATTGCAACGCGCGGGAGTAGAAGATCAGACTGCGATCAATCCGCATCTGATTCGGCTAGCGGAATCACTTGATCTTCCCATTGTCTGTGACAACGACGCCCATTTTCTCCTTGCTGAAGATCATGACTCGCATGACACCTTGTGCTGCATTTCAATGGGCAAGACAAAGAGTGATCAGAGCAGACTGATTTACCCCGAAGCGCTCTACGTGAAGTCCCCCGCAGAGATGGGCGCGCTCTTTGCTGATCTCCCTGAAGCGGTTGAGAATACAAACAGAATCGCTGAACGTTGCAACACGACTATCGATCTGAACACGAGCCACGCGCCGATTGTTCGCGTCACAGCACCGATGGAGCCGCCGAGTTGGGATGGAACATCGGATCTGACTGACTGGTTCAAGGATTGGTGTACACGATTTGAACTGCATCCATTCGATGCAGAACAGGACGCTGGCATCGAAAGACATGAACTTGAAGCAGAGTGCGATCGCGCTCTTCATCTGCTTGCTGAAGCGGGTCTCATCTGGAGATATGGAACTGATGGGATCACTGAGGACATTCGCGCGAGATGCGAAAGGGAATTGCGGATCCTTTCTGAGAAGAGAATCAGCGCCTACTTCCTGATCTGTTGGGATTTCGTGAACTGGGCTAGACAGCGCGGTATCCCTGCAAGTGCACGTGGAAGCGGAGTCGGCACGATGGTCGGCTATGTGCTCGGTTTGTCCAATGCGTGTCCTGTCAAATACGGGCTCTTGTTTGAGCGGTTCACAGATCCTGACCGCTCTGAGTATCCCGACATTGACATCGATATATGCCAGAACGGCCGTGGCGATGTCATCCGATATGTTCGAGAAAAGTACGGACATGTCGCCCAGATCATCACATTCGGACGCCTCAAGGCAAAGGCCGCCATCAAGGATGTGTCCCGGGTCTTTGGCTTGGAAGCGACCGAAGGGCAACGCCTGTCCAATCTAGTTCCTGATGAGTTGAACATCTCAATCGATGCTGCCTTGAAATCGGCGCCTGACTTCAAGTCGGAGTACGAACGTGACACGACTGTGCAACGTGTGGTCGATCAGGCAAGGCGTCTCGAAGGCCATGCCCGACATGCGGGTGTACATGCTGCGGGTGTCGTTGTTGCAACACAGCCCCTCGACACAATCGTCCCTCTGTGTCGTGTCAGCGGAAATGAAGAGGCTGTCACGCAATGGGACGGGCCCACATGTGAAAAAGTCGGTCTCCTGAAAATGGACTTCCTTGGGCTGCGCACCTTGTCGACTCTGGAACTCGCTCGGGAACTGGTCTTAAACACCCTGACAGAAGAAGCCATCTGGGCAGCCGTGGGACGAACTCCTGGGGATGGTGCACATCCACTCGATCTTGATCGGGTTCCTCTGGACGATCAAAAAGTTCTCGACCTGTTCAGAAGAGGTGACACTTCGGGTGTGTTCCAATTCGAAT
>JAKVBW010000103.1 GCA_022446945.1 Phycisphaerales bacterium
TGCGTGCCAATGACCACCTTGGTACCAGGTGGTAAACTGCTGCATGCCAATCTGCATGCCACTCTGGCAAAAACCCCCTTCCCGAACACCCCGGGCATGATTCGAACATGCGACCTGCGGATTAGAAGTCCGCTGCTCTATCCAACTGAGCTACCGGGGCAGTACCCGGATTCTACCCACTCTTACCAACCGGCTTTGATCAGATGCTGGCGGTCAAGCGTTCCCGGCGATCGCCGCATTGATCGCAGCCTCAAGTGCCTGCGGCTCGTCCGTCCCAATCCGGAAGTGACCCTCATCCACATAGGTCAACTCGACCGAGTGAAAGCCGGACACGTTCCACATCCACCCGTTGAACACATACCGGATCCCCCAACCGAAGTACCAGGGTGTTCGCTTCACCTGACAGGATGCGATGCGCGTCAGGGGAATCGACCGGCGAATGATGCCGATCCCAAATGACAAATGGATGAACTCGTCATCGATGCGCACACACAATGAGTGAAACAGAAAAAAGCAGATCAGAAGGATCCCGCCCGGCAGATAAAGCCACTGGGTCGCTGTCTGCCCCATGATCAACAAGGCAATCAGGAAGGCGCCCAGACTGATGCGAATCAGCCAGCCGGGCTGATCGTGTTCGTAGGTGACAGGTCTCATGATGGGCACAACGTACCATGATCCCATGCACACTTGCCAAGACGCCATCAAGCACAATCAAACCGAGCTTGCGGCACGCCTTGATCTGGCAATGACACTGGCCGATCAGAGCGCCGAACTCATCATGACGCACTTCGGCAATACGCGCATCGAAGCGGATACCAAGTCCGATGGCTCGCCTGTCACGGAAGCGGATCGTGGCGCCGAAACATTGATGCGACGCGCGATCCAATCACACTTCGGCGACGATGGCATGCTCGGCGAAGAACATGGCACGGAAAGCGGGACATCCGGCTACACATGGGTGATCGATCCGATCGACGGCACGGTCTCCTTCATGCATGGTGTGCCAGTCTTCGGCACACTCATCGGCATCGAACATGAGGGTGTGCCCGTCGCAGGCGTCATCAATTTTCCTGCGCTGGATGAGCGGGCTTGGGGCATGGCCGGTGCTGGCGCGTGGCACCGGATCGGAACAGCCGCGCCGCAGCAAGCACACGTCTCACAGACCGCCTCACTCAAGGATGCCATGGTGTGCACCACCTCCTTCGACTTCTTTCGCAACGAGCCCTGGGAAGATGCCTACGTCGCGCTTGCCAAGGCTTCCCACCGCACAAGGGGCTGGAGCGACTGTCACAACGAACTGCTGCTGATCACCGGTCGCATCGATGCTGTCGTCGAACCGGTTCTCAAACCTTGGGACATCAGTGCCATCATTGCCGTCCTGCATGAAGCCGGCGGCTACTTCACAGATTGGCATGGCGAGCATCCGAACTGCTCCTGCAACTCCCCGGGTCTCGCGAGCAACCATGCCCTGCACGCGCCTCTCATCGAGGTGCTGGCACCGCACGCGCCGAAGCGTGCCTGACCATTCGCAGGCGATACCATGCGGCCACGGGGCTGGTAGCTCAGGGGTTAGAGCAAGCGACTCATAATCGCCAGGTCGCAGGTTCGAATCCTGCCCAGCCTACTGGAAACGATGGTTGGAGCAATCTGCTCCACCATCGTTTCTGCATGATGTGTGTTGGCAGCGCGCACGAAACAGTTGCCGTGATGTGATTGACCAGGCAGGTCTACTGACACATGCCCCAGTTCTGAAGCAGCAGAAGTAGATCTTCCACATCAACGTCCCCATCACGCGCCACATCTTCTCGATCGTCCGCGCTGATCAAACTGTTCCCCCATGCCGTCAGCATGGCGTCCACATCAAACCCGTCGACGTCACCATCCCAATCGACATCGCCTTGACAGCACCACTCACCAAATGAGTTGCCCCCACCATCCGTCAGCGAACCGGACACCTCAACGCCCGCATCGTGATCACACAACTGTGTTCCATCGATCAGGATCGGCGCGCTCGAATCGGACCAGATGGCTTCGCCAAGTCCCACGCCGAAATTGGACTGCAGAGAACTGGATGTCACCGTCACTGATGATGGCCCACCGCTGTCCATCACTGCCAGTGCCCCACCGGCAAGGCCGCAGAAGTTGTCCCACAACAATGAACCGTCAAGGGTTGCCGTTCCCCCTTCGACATGAAGACCGCCGCCGCGACTTTCCGCATCGCAAGCACTGAATGTGCATCCCGTCAATGTGACTGTCCCTGCGGGTCCCAACCAGAGGCCTCCGCCATCCACCGCTTCGCAATCATCGAATTGACAATTCGTAAATGTTGCAACAGCATCGCTGAGCAGCACACAACCGCCATCCTGATCCGTGAAGCCATCCGTGAATCGCATGTCCGTCAGAACGAGAGTTTCGCCGGATGCGCCAACAAGACACCGTCGCGCGCCTTCGCCATCAATGGTCACGGGATCGCCACTATCTGCCGCGCGCAAACTGAGGTCCTTGCCGGAAGGATTGATCTCCTCGGCATAGATGCCACCTTCGATGTCGATGGTGTCACCGGAGGATGCTGCGGCCACGGCATCGCCGATCGTCAGAAAGTCCCCACTGCCATCCTGAGCCACGAGCAGTGTGGCGGCACTGGACGGAAGGGCGATCAGCAACAGAAACGCAGGAACCGGAAGTTGGCGCATCGGACTCGCTTCAAGCGTGGACGATCGGAATGCCACACCGCACGCGCGGCATGCGCATCTCAATCCCACTGAAGAATCGGTCCTTCGGAATCGAAACCCCATGTGAATCCCAGAATCGCATCCGCATGCCGGTCCTCGTCATCCATACGAAAGAAATGATCGATACCGTCCCTCCCACGACGACGCGCATTCTCGGCATCTTGAATGAGCGATACGTGACCATCGGCATAAGCCACATGACCGGCCCATCGCCCGGTGTTCGGATCGCAGGTCATCGAATCCACGCTCTGCTCACCATCACGCGGCCCCCGACTGGAAAAAAGCGGCATGGTGGAATCTAGACTCCGGCCACTCCAGTGTTTCGCCCGATCCCCGTGCAGCACCAGGTGCGCATAGGAGACATTGCTGACGCCCTCAAGATCCGCCTCGAATGCATCGTTCCATGGCACATCGCGACCCCCGCGCGTTGGCCCATCAAAGATGCGCACATCGGCGTAATCCATCGGGGACACCAGCATCTCAGGCGTGACAACACCTCGCGCAAGCAGCAGCGCGTAGACATTCGCAGTCGTATCGTCTTCCAACTCGTCGGTCAGATCGCTTGGCCGGACAAAGCCCTGGCCCCCCAACCCCGCAATCGTTGCCCCCTGCGCGAGTTGCTGCAGCGTGAACATGTCCTGCAATCGGCCCTTGTTCGCCTGCACACCCACGCCGTCTTCCGTTGTCCCGCTCGTGATGCCTTTCAATGACTCGTAGGTCAGCGCATACAACACAGCCATGATCGCAATCACGACGAGCAAACCGATCATCGAGAATCCGCGTCTCACGAGTCATCCCCATCTGACTGCTCGATGTGGCGACGCCTCATGTACTGATCCATGTCCGGACGCGGCAGACGGTCGAGATCCTCCTGCAGGCGCGCTCTGCCTGCATCTTCGAGTATGCCCCACGCGGCGCGAACAGTCGGCACTTCGCCATCGATCCGGAAGTTTTTGCGGCGGCCTCCCTCGCGCACCGAAATCTCCCATCGTGTTCCATCACCTGCGATGCCATGCGGTGTGGTCTCCAACCACTTCCCCTCCTGAATCAACGACTGGAGCCGTTTGCCCTGTGCAGCATCGAGATGTCCCGTCCACGACCAATCACTGTTTCGAGCATCACGCCCACCTGCAAATCGAAGCGTGCCGTCTTCGGAAACGTCGTAACGCACACTTCGGCCGTCCTCCGTTTCAAGAAGGATGTCGAGATGCGGCGCGATGTGCGCTGAATGGGAAGAAGATGCGCATCCGCCTGCAAAACAGATGCAACCGATGGCGCCCCAGATGATGCATGCATACTTCATGGCGAAGCGCCCTTGGGAAGATCGGACAGATCAGCAGGCAGTTCCGGCGCCGTAGTCCCGCTGAGGGGAACCGATACCAGGAACCAGATCACCGCACGATCGTTGGGCTGCGCCGGCCATTGGATCTTCGCTTCCACATCAGCGCCGAGGAGTCCTGACGCTTCTGCGCACGTTTGAATGCCGGAACGCATGAATTCCATCACCGCTCGATCAGCCACACCGCCGCCAAGCGCATTGATTTCACGAATGGACATTGGCGGCTCGGTCGTCCTGGCACGCGCGGGCATGTACACCCTGTCACGCAGAACGATCCGAAGCGGCCAAGCATCACAACCCATCTGCGCGGGCAGATCCGGATGTGACATCGCCCATGCAATGCGAATGCTTCCGAAGTCGATGGGCCAACGCTTGTTCACCACGGGCGTGGGTGTTGCCGGCGTGGCGACCCTTGATGAAGGTGGTGTCAGCACTTCTTCGGGTCGTTCCGTGACAACGAAGGTGCGCTGCCGAGGAGGTGGCGGAAGCCGAACCTCACGCACTTCTTCTGCCTCAGCCGGCAAGACCGCCGGTGGTCTCTCGGCCGGTGGCGGGGGTGGCAATATCTCCTGAGTTGGCGGAGGAACGCGCCCCTCGGTCGTTTGATCAATCTCCTCAAAAGGGCTTGATGCCGTAATCACAGGACCTGGAATCCGTTGGGGCGTTCGTGTCTCCGGTGGCAGAACAGGTTCGGCAAGATCAGTGGACGCCGCTGATGCCAACATGGGCTCCACTTCTTCCCCGCGCCATGCAGCCCAAGGGTCATCCCCGTAATTCCAACGCTCGGGTTCCGCGGGTGCCGTCCGCGCCAATTCATCGGGCGCCCATGCCAATGCAGCTAACTCACGACCGAACGTGACGATCGCTGCATCGGGTTGGCTGTCCCCTTCGGCGCGTCTTGTGAAATTCCAACGATCTCCCTGACCAGTGATGACAAGCATCCAGATGCTCCCCCGCTTGTCCGGCTTGTCCACCATCAGCAGATTCGCAGTGGGATCCGCCTGCGCGGGATCTGTCAGTCCGAGCCGCGCTGCGGAGTCCCAGATTCTCGCCAGTTGTTCACGATCCAAGCGTCGGACCATCGGCGGCACCGTATTGGGACCCATGTCCGGATCTGCCTGATACCGCAAGGTCCCGTCGGCCTCGACCATGATTCGGCTCGATCGCTGGTCTGCTCGCTCGCCCTGGGGGCGGACAAGGATGGTCAGATCCACTGAAAAGTCGTCTGGAACCGCGCCGTACGGGTCCACCCGTTGCACCGTGGAGGCACAGCCCGTTACTGCCATCAAACTCAGGAGCAGCAGACTCTTTCGCATCATGCAGCCAATGGTACGGTCGCGCCGCAGCGCGGGGGCGGGCGGAGCCAGATACCTTGTCGGTTATGGACACCTCTGTTGCCTGGATCAACGACTATCTGGACCGCCCTGCGGACGCTGAAGAGCAGGCAGATGTCCTGACCCATGCGGGATTCCCGCTGGAGGGGCGAGAGGACGTCGAGGATGACGTCCGGCAGGATTTTGAAATGACATCCAATCGTGGCGATTGCACGTGTCATACCGGCTTGGCCCGTGAGATCGCCGCACTGACCGATCGCACGCTCTGCATCCCCTCTGGTGATCCTCCATGCTCCGGTCCAGCGGCTGACACGCTGGCATCCGTGACCAATGAGGTTCCAGAGTCGTGCCCTTGGTACACCGGCCGCGTCATACGCGATATCACCGTTTCCCCTTCTCCCGAGTCAATCGCTGCGCGGCTTCGCGCCCGGGGCGATGTGCCGCGTTCCAACGTCGTCGACGCGACGAACTTCGTGCTCTTTGAACTCGGGCAACCGACGCATGTCTTCGATCTGGACAAACTCGCAGGCGGCCGCATCATCATCCGCATGGCCCAAAAGGGTGAACGCTTTCTTCCCATCGGTGAGGACGCAACCGAGATCGAACTCGACGGAACCGAAATGGTGATTGCCGATGCAGAAAAACCGGTGGCCCTTGCCGGTGTCAAGGGTGGCGCGCTGACCGCCGTCACCGATCAAACGCGCAACATTCTCGTGGAAGCCGCGACATTCGCGCCGGCCATGGTGCGACACACCAGTCGCCTGCACAACATCGCCAGTGATTCCTCCTTCCGATTTGAGCGTGGCGTGTCACCGGGTCAGGTTGACCATGCAGCCGAGCGACTGTGCGCACTGATCCTCGAAACTGCGGGCGGCACACTGGCCCCCGGTGTGCTCGAAAGCGGCGCCTCCATGCCCGACCGCCTCACCGTCACCATGCGAACGCAGCGGTGCCGGGATCTACTGGGTCTGGAAATCGAGGACGGGCAGATGGTCGAGTGGCTCGCCCGCCTGGGCTTTGAACCCACCCTTGATGATGGCGTCATCAAGACGGTTGTTCCCTGGCACCGCGGAGACGTCGAACGAGAAGTCGACCTGATTGAAGAAGTCATGCGGATGCATGGCTTTGCATCCGTCCCTGTCGATGACACCATCACGATTCGGCCGGCACTGGCCGACCGTGACCATCAGATCCGTGAAGCCTTGTCCGCCGCCCTTGTGGCGGATGGTTTTGTTGAAAGCATCACCCACTCTTTGATTGCGGATGCCGAAGCGGCGCTGTGCATGCCCGCAGATGCCTCGGCACGAAGAGTCATCGAAGCCCGAGCAGCAGGCGTGCCCGCCCTGCGCCCCTCCATCATCCCAAGCCTTCTGCGAGTGCGGTGTCACAATGCCGATAAGGGTGTTGCCAAACTTCAGCTGTTTGAATTGGGAAGCGTCTTCCTTAATGACGCATCAGGACACCATGAGGCGCTTGAACTCGGCCTCATCATGGACATCACAGATGCAGACGCAGGCATTGCGCCGCTCCGCGGCGTGATCGACCATCTCGCGCAGACACTTGCTGGCGCCGATGCGCGCGTCACCATTGAACCCTGCGACAATCCTGCTTGGCTGAGCCCAGCAGGGACCGTCTACATCAATGGGATCGAAAGCGGCGTGATCGGACGCCTTTCCCCGGCAACTATGAAAGCGGCGAACATCGACCAGCCGGTACTCGCCGCGGCCATCCGCCCAGCGCCCTTCATGAGCGCCGCGCCCGAGGTTCGAGAAGCCCAGCGGCTGCCCGAGCATCCTGCCATCGAGCGAGATCTCTCGGCCATTGTTCCGGAGTCGGTGACCTGGAATGCCTTGATGGCTGTGGTAGACGCTTGTGAACTTCCCCATCTCGAAATTGCTTCGCACGTCACGACATGGCGCGGAAAAGGTGTCC
>JAKVBW010000104.1 GCA_022446945.1 Phycisphaerales bacterium
AAATGCCGTGAAGGATTCTGCGCTGCGCAAGGTGAACACGCGGTCTGATCATCAGGACTTTCCTTCTCTTCTCTCCAGAGATCACCTGACATGACCTCCCCTGCAAACTAAGGCATCGGGAGGGTTGGTTCCAGAAAGAATGGCCCAAATGAAGGATCAGACGTCTTGAGGCCTGTTTTTTGGCCTGTCGGGGGGCTCTCGCCAGTTCATCGGAGATGGGGGATTCATCTTGGGGGGGTTGGAAGGAAGCCAGCGCTGTGATCAGCCTCCACACGCGCCCCAACTCGCAATGACAGCCAGCAGGTCGTCTGTGCCGAATGGACTGCCCCAGTTTGCGGTCACGTACAGCAGATCATCCACGTCAACGATGCCGTCTCCGGTGTGATCTGCGTCACACTCACAAACATCGGGGATGCCGTTCCCGTTGGAGTCGGCATGCGTCCCGTCCGCAATGTCGCAGGTGTCGAGGATGAGGTTCCCATCGCAGTCATCATCGTCCGGAGGTGCGAAATCAAATCCGGTAGGTCCAGGGATGAGTTGTGAAAGGATGTAGTACCGCCGTTTGAAGAGACCGGTCGACTCCTCGTAGACCTGCACTGCTGTATTCGCCTCGAAGGTCGAGACGTACACGTCACCGTCCGGGCCAATGCGGATCGACCATGGGCGACCAAGTCCCCAGTATCCCTCTTCCAGTCCGCCGCGATCCCAGCGGCCGAGGGGATCACCGGTATCACGATCGAATTCGAGGATCGCGTTGTTCTTGCTGCTTGTAATCAGGATCGTGCCACTTGGCCGCTCGGCCATGCCGCGGATCCAGGCGAGCCCGACGCTCGACGGCGAAATCAGTTCCTGCACAAAAGCGCCGCCACCAGTGAACTCAAGCACAGCATCTTCGTCAGTGCTGACGAGAATGTGACCGTCGGAAAGGACGAGAATGGCATGGGGATCAAGCAGGCCACCTTCGCCACTGTCAATCAGTGCGCCAAGGTGCGTCCGGCTCTGGACGTCGAATCGCTCGACACTGTTGGTGCCGCGCGAGACGACCAGTAGCTGACCTGCAGCATTCGTCGCCATGCCATCTGGTTCGAGCAGTCCTTCTGTGAGATCGTCGATATGCGGACCGTTCGTCCGATCGAAGATGGCGACTCGATTGTTCGCAAAATCAGAGATCAGTACTTCGTCGCCGATCACCAGAAGATCTTTGGCTTCTGTGATGGAGTCACCCGAGGCGGACGCAATCGGAACGCCGCTGGAGGCGTGAAAGGCCTGCGCTTCGCCATTGGTTGTGCCCGCAATCCACAAAGCGCTTCCGCCGGCAAGTTGCAAGTGATCCGGCGTGCCATTGCTATCGCAGTCTTCGCACGCATCAAGGATGGCATTGCGATTCAGATCGAGATCCATGTTGCTTTGAATCTGGTTGTAGTCGCTTTGCCCATCACTGTCGCAATCGGTTTCGCATTCATCAGGGATGCCGTTTCCCCACAGATCAATGCTGATGCCTTCAGAAATGTCGAAGGTGTCAACTTGGCCGTTGCCATTGCAGTCGGGTTGGCACTCATCAGGGACACCATTTGCGTCAAGATCGGGACTGTTGCCATCAACGATGTCGATGTCATCGAAGATTCCGTTGTTGTTGCAATCTTCACATTCGTCCGGCACGCCATTGAGATTGAGATCGGCACTGGCTCCGGAGGTGATGTCGATCGTGTCATCATCGCCATTGCCGTTGCAGTCCAGAATCAGACAAGGAGACTCGTTGACATGCGCGCGCATGGCCGCTTGCGTGATTTCGTGGAATCGAAGATCGATGTTGGCATTGCCGCCTGTGCTCGTGTGGCAGTAACTCATGATCGAGCCACGATTGATATCGCCACCGGCGCAATTGTCGATTTCGTAATCATGCGTGTGGTACGTGCCGCAGTTGTGCCCGAACTCATGGGCAGCGACGTTGATGTCCCAGTTGCCAAAGCCTGGCGAGGTTGGCGAATAGAAGGACCCCAATGTGTACCCGGAAACCGAGTAAGCATGGTCGCCACAGGTTGACGAGAGCCACGCGACGCCACCGTATGGCAGGTTGGTGCGGCCTGTCAGAAACTGGGCGAGATCGCGATCGACTTCACCCATGTTCTTGTTCCAGTAGTTTCTGAACGGCACAAGCGGATCTTCATCATTGAACAGATCATCGGGCGTTTCCCAAAGGCGTGACCACACCAGAATCATGTCGATATCAACATCACGTTCGTAGATCATCGCGACGGCGCCATACATGGCGACGAGGTATTCAGCTGCCGCAGTCATGTCGCCTGAGAACAATTCCAAGTATTCAAAATCGGTTTCTACGGCGAAGTCGAGTCGGAGTCGATCCTGCTTTGTATTGAGGCCGCGCATCGGCGGCGGGGCGGCGCCGAGCGTCGCGCCGCAGACAGGTACACCCAGAGGAGGCCGCTCGCCAGCGGTGAGTGGATGCCAACGGAGATCTGTATCAGCAAGGCCGCGGCTCCCATCGATCGGAGTCAATGCCCATGAGCCATCCGGCAGGTTGGCGGTGCCGATGACGCCATGCGGGCTCATGGCGAGAAATACATCACTCTCCTGCATGCCTGCAGTGCCGCGCAGCAGGATGACCGAGGTGGGATCAAAATCCATGGGGCGATCTTTGCCGCTGGGATGACCGATCAGGAAGCGAGTTTGCGCATCAGTGACAGAGAACCGTTCTAGTTGGAGTTGACACGTTCGCTCGCCGATGCGCATGTCCAGTGTGATCTCGCCTGGCGGCAGTTGACTGGCTGCCACCGCGTCGAATGTGTACAGCCCCGGCTTGCCTTCGTGCGGAACGAGAGGAGAGGCCGCGCCAATGCTGGTTGCCATCACTACTGCAATCGTCAGATTCATCATGGTCCACTTATTGGACCAGCAGATGAGGTGCGGATCAAGGTGCTTTGCCTAGATTAGTCGCGGTTCTAGGGGAGAGGGCCTCAGCCTTCATGTCATCCCGTGCGAATTCGGGGGAGGCGTCTCGTTCAGGACTAGAAGCACTGACCACAATCGGATCCGGGTCCGTACCAGGTGCCATTATTGGCATCGCAGTATGCCTCGCTGACGTTTTCCTCACACCAGCCTGGCTGCAAGCAGCATGCCCCGAGAGGGGTGCAGTCGTTTCCAAAGACGCTGATGAGATACAACAAGTCCTCAACCGCAACAACACCATCGAAGTTGAAGTCTGCGGATGTCAGGCCAGGTCCACCTGTCCCCCAAGCAGAGATGAGAATAAGGACGTCATTCACATCAGCAAAGTAATTGCCGTCTAGATCACCGCATGCCGAGGCTTCACAGTCTCCGCTCAGAATCGAGTCATCGCTGAAACTGGGGCCATACGTCTGTTGGCTGCCGCTGTTGTTGCAGACGACGGAAGAATCAATGCCGCCTGCATTCAAGTCGACAAAGACAGCGCCGTAGTTCGCGCTTGAGACGTTGTCTCGAATGATGCAGTTTTGAAACACTGGCACCGCAAAACCGAATGCCGCTGCGCCTCCAAAGGGGCCCATCGTCGAGTTGTCTGCAAGGAGGCAGTTTTCAAAATCGGCGATGCAGCTGAAACCAGCAATGGCACCACCGCCCATTCCCGCGCTACCGGAGAAATTGTCAATCATCGCGCAGTTCTTGATTGCCGCTTCGCCACTGGCAAGCCATAACGCGCCGCCATAGGGATAGGTTGATGGATAGTCAGCAAAGCCGTTTCGGATGGTGAATCCATCAAGGTTGAGGGTAGCGCTGTTGTTGATGCGAACACATCCGCGGACCCCTTCACCATCGATGAACGTCTTTGTATGTCCGTCTGTTGCTCTGATTGTCAGTGATTTTCCGAGCACTTCGATGACCCGCTGACCTTCTCCTGTGTAGGTGCCCGGGCCTACGAGGATCACATCGCCATTGCTGCTGGCATTGACAGCCTCTTGAATAGTCGGGTAGTCGCCAGGGACTTCGATATTGGCCGCGTTCAACGGATCGCTCGCCAGCGCAAGGATGGCGTAGAGAGCGGACAGGCGAATGAAGCTGGGGCACGGCATGAGGTGTCCTTTCAACACTTTTCACAGGGACTGAGCCGGTTCAGAGGGTTCATTGTGGACGGTCATCGAAGATGGATCAAGTCAATTGTTTAGCCATTTCGGAGGTATGGGATTAGTTGTCCAGCAGGCCGTGAAACGACGGCCTGAGGATTCTTTCAACGCTGACGGAGCATCGAGCGCATGACCGCGAGGGTGGAGTCGCTCACATGATGTTCCATCCCTTCTGCATCTCGTGCGGCGTCAGCAGGGGGGACGCCGATGTGCAGGAGGAAGTCGAGTAACAATTGATGCCGCTTGCTTGATCGTTTTGCCATGGATGCGCCCTTCGCAGTGAGTGTGCAGGGGCCGTATGGCGCTTTCTTGATCAGCCCCTCCTTTGAGAGACGTTGCAGAATCCGTGTCACAGTCACATGGCTGACCCCCATTTTTCCGACAAGATCCTTGACGCGGCAAGTGGGCTGCTCTTGCAGGATCTCATCGATGGCTTCGACATAATCCTCAGCTGTTTCGGTCGCATGATCTTGGCGTGTTTTGGCGAAACTGTTGGCGCGACGAGACATGGTGAATTCTCCGGGAAGGCAGGGTTGACCAGTAGGCTTCCAAAGTGTAGCATGGGCTACTATATTGTAGCAATAGCTACAATTTTGAATAGGAGCCAAATCGATGTGGCGAAGTCTGAGGGCCATCAGTCTGTTCACGATCAGCATGGCCATCTCCCTTCCTGCGGCTGCTTTGGAGATTGTCACCACAACCGGAATGATCGGTGATGTGACGCGCCAAATTGTCGGTGATCGTGGCAGCGTCACCAACATCATGGGTGAAGGGGTCGATCCTCATCTCTACAAACCTGTCGCGTCCGATGTGCGTCGCATCCTGGCGGCGGATGTCATCCTCTACAACGGCCTCAAACTGGAAGGTCGCATGGGTGATCTTTTTGAACGCGCGGCTGGGCGGGGGCGATTCGTGAAGCCTGTTGCAGAAGTGATTGACGAGGGCTATCTACTCGAACCAGACGGCCAGACTGGCCATCCCGATCCACACGTATGGATGGATGTGAAGGCATGGATCGCCGTGACGACAGCCATCAGGGATGCGCTTTGCCAAGTTGATCCGGATGGATGCGAAATCTATCGAATCAATACTGAAAACTACCTTGTCCAACTCCAACGGTTGGACAAGTTCGTGAGAACAGTCATCACAAGCATTCCGAAATCTCAACGGGTGCTTGTCACGGCACATGACGCATTCGGTTACTTCGGCAGAGCGTATGACCTTGAGGTCATGGGTATCCAGGGGATATCCACGGAATCGGAAGCGGGGCTTGCGGATGTCAATGCGCTGGTGAATCTGCTTGTTACGCGTCGTATACCTGCGGTTTTCATCGAGTCGAGTGTGCCGGACAAGTACATTCGCGCATTGATTGAAGGGGCAGAAGCTCAGGGACATTCGGTTGTCGTTGGTGGTGAACTCTTCTCCGACGCCATGGGTAAGCCTGCAACCTGGGAGGGCACCTATGCAGGGATGATGGATCACAATGCGAGCACGATTACCAAGGCGCTGGGAGGAACGGTTCCCAAGGGCGGCTTTCGATCCAACTCAAGCGAGTCGGAGATCGAATGATGTCGGTGCCGCTTGAAGTTAGTGCGCCGATTCCCAGGGGGGCAGAGCATGATCCAGATGCCGCACTATCCATCCACGATTTGACGGTGGCTTACGATCGACGGCCCGTTTTGTGGGACGTCGATCTTGATGTTCCCCGAGGCTGTCTTGCTGCCATTGTCGGCCCGAACGGTGCAGGCAAAAGCACACTCATCAAGTCGTGTCTTGATCTGCTCCCGAGAATTTCGGGTGATGTGCGCATCTTTGGTGAAACTTGGAGAGCGGTTCGCAAGCGGGTCGCTTATGTCCCGCAGCGAGAGTCGGTTGATTGGGATTTTCCAGTCAGCGCTCTTGATGTGGTGGCCATGGGAACCTACGCACGGCTTGGTTGGTTGCGACCGGTTGGCAGGAAACAGAAAAAGTCAGCGATGCAGGCTCTGGATCGGGTTGGACTTGCTGATTATGCCCATCGCCAGATCAGTCAATTGTCTGGCGGTCAACAGCAGCGTGTGTTTCTAGCAAGAGCGCTTGTGCAGGATGCTGATCTGTATTTGATGGACGAGCCATTTTCTTCGGTGGACGCGGCCACGGAACAGGCGATTGTGGAAGTACTGCGAGCACTTCGGCAGAGTGGCGCCACGCTCGTGGTGGTGCATCATGATTTGCAGACTGTCGCGGAGTATTTCGAGCATGTCATATTGCTCAATATGCGTGTGGTCGCAAGTGGACCCATGGCCGAAACGCTGACCCATGAGAATCTACGGCCACCTACGGAGGTCGGTTGACGCTTCTCGAACAGGCAGCGACCGCACTCGGGCAATTGACTCGAGGGGGATGATCGCCATGGTGCTGGCCACATCGTTCATCGACATTCTTCAACTATCCGATTGGAATACACGCGTTGTCGTCTTTGGTACGGCGATGCTGGGACTTGCCGCAGGGGTGATCGGTTCGTATCTGCTGTTCCGCAAACGGGCGTTGTTTGGTGACACCATCAGCCATGCAATGTTGCCAGGCGTCGTTGGCGCATTTTTGTTGATGAGGGCGTTGGGAGGCGATGGGAAGTCCTTCGCCGTGCTTTTGTGCGGTGCGGCCATCGCCGGGACGCTTGCAGCATTGATCATTCCACTTCTTCGGCGGATGACCGGCTTGAAGGACGATTGCGTGATGGGCATCGTTTTGGGTGTGGGATTTGGACTCGGCGTTTCCATGTTGGGCGTGGCGCAGGCTTTGCCTGGAGGGAACCAGGCGGGGCTCGAATCTTTCATTTACGGACGCACAGCATCCATGGTGCAAGGCGACGCGATCGGTATCGGGGTGATCAGTCTTGTGACTCTTGCCATTGCAGTTCTGATGGCAAAGGAGTTCAGATTGCTCTGTTTCGACGAGACATTTGGTCGCGCGTTGGGTCGACCGGAAGGACTACTTGATTTCGGACTCATGCTGCTGGCAGTTACTGTCACAGTCGTCGGGCTGCAGGCTGTCGGTCTTATTCTCATTATTGCGCTTCTGATTATTCCGGCTTCAGCCGCCCGATTTTGGACTGAGGACCTCAATCGACTCGTGACGATTTCCGGCTTGATTGGAGTCGTGGCTTGCTGGCTCGGCGCGTCGATCAGCGCCATGGCCCCCAAATTG
>JAKVBW010000105.1 GCA_022446945.1 Phycisphaerales bacterium
CATCCAATATCACGTCCTCTAGCATCCAGATTTCTTGTTGGATCATCGTCCAACTGCAATTCCCATGCGGCACGCAACTCGATCAAGAGATGATCCGTGTCACACAGACAACCGGGGATCTGGCGAAGAACTGGACGAACGACTAACGACGACACTGAACGCGGTGATTGAACTTCGTCGTCCTCCCGACGATGGATACCAAATCGCCGGAGAATGCCTTGGACTTTCCCCGATGCTTCGGGGTCTACGTGTACCAGTATCCGTTTGTCTGGATCCAGAAACACTTCCACGAAGGGCATCTCTGAACTCGCCCCGACACCCAAGGTGGCGTCTTCCAGAAGAATGGGCTCGAACACGTCCCATGCAGCCCGAAACTGCTCGCGGTCTACTGGGGGGCCGATGAACACATCGACTTCACGAAATGCATCTCTGCTTCCCAACTCGAGAATCCCCCCCACCCTCATGGGCAGAAGACGCATCAATTCGTACAACAGAGGACGAACCAGTTCGTGTGAAACGACAATCGTGTAGGTGAGCGTCTGCGCGCCCGTGACTTCGGCATTCCAACTGATTCGAGACCAACCCGGCTTACGAGGTCGCATGCCTCCCCGCTCAATGCCGAGTGGGTAAGCGAATCCACCTTCGACCACGCGGGCGAGATCTGTTCGCAAACGATATGGAGGCTGCATTCTTGTATGGTAGGGCCACTCGGCAGGCGCACGCAGGTCAATCTATGATGGCTGCTGCCGAGCGAAGGAGGCCACGGAGGAACGATGAGTAGCGACCCGTCTGCCGGTGTACGTACAGAAGGCAACCGCACTCATTGGGGCAGCCGATTCGGATTTATTCTTGCCGCTGCTGGATCAGCTGTTGGCTTGGGAAACATCTGGAAGTTTCCTTACATCACTGGCGAAAACGGTGGCGGACTTTTCGTCATCATCTATCTCGCATGCATTGCGCTAGTCGGCTTGCCGATTCTGGTTTCAGAGATCATGATCGGTCGCGCTGCTCAAGCTCAACCGATCGAGGCCTTCAAACGTCTGCAGGGCGGAAGCACGGGATGGTCTGCCGTCGGCTGGCTTGGAGTTGTTGCGGGATTCCTGATCCTATCCTTCTACATCGTCGTTGCCGGTTGGGCAATGGACTACACACTCAAGTCGGTCGTTGGTTTCACAGATCCGATTGCGGAGAAAGCCGAACAGGCATCATTGGAATACAGAGCATCAGCATCGATTGCTGACATGCGAATGGCCTTGGTTGTAGACCGTCAGACGGCGCCTGCAGATTCAGCTGTTCGCAAATGGAAAAGACAGTTTGCCCCTTCCACTATTGAAGCATGGGAGGAGTTTCAACAAGCAGCCCACACATCTGAAGAACGAGAGCGTCTTTTAGGTCTTCCTCGAATTGCATCAGCAGTCGCGAAGGTTCAACCACTGACGGCTGAACGAGATGCGGCCGTTGCCGCTATTCACGATGAGGTGAGAGATGCTGTCGCATCGATGCCGGATGATCAGGTCCTAGAAGAAGCAACGACCCTCAAGCGTCGCACGTTGATCAGCGCTGAAGTGACATCCGTTTTCATGGGCCTGTTAGGTGATGGATGGACGAGCACATTCTGGGCCAGCATCTTCATGTTCCTGACGATTCTGGTCGTTGCCACCGGCGTCGGCAAGGGCATCGAACGCACGTGCCGCATCATGATGCCCCTCCTGATCCTCTTCATCATCTTCCTTGTCGTCTATGGATTTTTCCAATCCGGTTTCAGCCAGGCACTTTCATTCGTGTTTCATCCGGATCCAAACGCACTTGAGGCAAGAGGTGTGCTGGAGGCATTGGGCCACGCCTTCTTCACGCTTTCACTCGGAATGGGAGCGATGCTGACCTATGGTTCCTACCAGAGATCGGGAAGTGGCGGCTTGCTCGGAGAATCGGTCGCGATTGCTTCGCTTGATACGGCCATTGCCCTGCTTGCTTGTCTCATGATGTTCCCCATCATCTTTTCATATGGGCAGGATCCAAGCGGTGGTCCTGGGCTCGTCTTCATGAGCATGCCACTGGCATTTGCGGAGATGGGACAACTTGGATCGCTTCTCGGCATCGTGTTCTTCGGATTACTTGTCTTCGCGGCGCTAACCAGTGCCATTTCACTTCTTGAAGTCGTCGCCTCCTTCCTCATTGACTCACGACAGTGGTCTCGTGTGAAGGCGGCGTGGGTCATGGGTAGCGTCATCTTTGCCTTCGGCTTCATCACCGCTTTCGCCAATTCCGAGGGATTCAAGATGACCAGTTGGCTGCCCGGTTACGGACAGTCTTTCTTCGACACCATGGACCTCCTGACGAGCAATTGGATGCTGCCTCTCGGCGGACTCTTCATTGCGATCTACGCAGGCTGGGTCATGCCAGCTAGATTGCGAGACGCGGAACTCTCAGACGTTTCTGGACCGATTGCAGCCGGATGGCTGTTCCTTGTCCGATTTGTTGCCCCGCTGCTCGTCGTGATCGTTCTCCTTGACAAGATCAAGGTGATCGATGTCAATGAACTCTACTTCCATCTCATGCACTGACACCTCCCGCTGGAGATCTTCATGGACCGCTTCAACGACATTCTTGAACTTGTCAACGGATTCATCTGGACCGACTGGATGCTCTACATCCTGCTCGCGACCGGTGTTCTCTTCACAATCTGGAGCGGATTTTGCCAGTACCGGGCGCTGACCCATGGCGTTGCTGTCACGAGCGGCAAGTACGACAACCCTGACGACCCTGGTGCCATCAGTCACTTTCAAGCTTTGTCAGCGGCACTCAGCGCAACGGTTGGACTCGGCAATATCGGCGGCGTGGCCATTGCCATTGCGCTCGGTGGTCCTGGTGCTGTTTTCTGGATGTGGGTCATCGGCATCGTAGGCATGGCCTTGAAATCAACTGAAGTCACCCAATCGATGCTGTTCCGTAATACGGAAGATCCCGAGAATCCACATGGTGGCCCCATGTTCGTCGTCGCAGAAGGCATGAAGCAATGGGGTTTGGGTGGCATCGGTCAGATCATTGGTGTTTTGTTCTGCCTCACACTGCTGATCTCCGCAGTCACGGGTGGAAACATGTTCCAAGCATGGAACGTTGGTGACATCACTCGTGAAGCCACCAACCTTCCTGGTTGGGCGACGGGACTCACGCTGGCTGTCATCGTCGCATTCGTGACCATCGGTGGCATCAAGCGCATCGGTTCAGTAGCGGGCGCGCTTGTCCCTTTCATGTGCATCCTCTACGTCGTGATTGCACTCGTCGTGCTGGCATTCAATCTTCCTGAGATACCTGGCGTGTTCAGTACGATCTTCAGCAGTGCCTTCAGCCCCTCAGAAGCAAGTGGCGCATTCATCGGTGGTGCTGCAGGTACCGCATTCCTCTGGGGCATGAAGCGGGCGCTCTTCTCCAGTGAGTCCGGTCAGGGATCTTCTCCAATTGCCCACTCGGCCGCCCAGACGAAGGAGCCTGTCAGTGAAGGCGTTGTGGCAGGCCTCGAACCCTTCATCGACACCATCATTGTGTGCACACTCACGGCGCTGGTCATCCTCAGTACGGGGGCGCTCACCAGAGGCGATGGCGCAAACGGTGCCGATTCAGTCTTTGCCACATCTCCAACTGTCACGATGCACGAATGGATGGCCGACGGCACTACGCATCGTGGGTGGACGCTTGGCGAAGTCCGAACATTCAACATTGATGGTGAAATGGTGACCTACGGTGTCACACCGCTGCCCGATCGGACTGAGCGTGGCATCGAACTTGGCGGACCCTGGCGCAACCTCGACAACGTCTTCGCGATTGCATCCGGCGGCGGCGCGAATGAAGCAACTGCGACCAATCGAGTCATGCTGACCGGGACCGTACACATCCCTGAGGAGATGGAAGCTTCTCCAACCGTGCGATGGGACATTCTCGAATCAGATGACAGCGAAGTTGCCCACTGGGCTCCACTCATAGAGACTTCGGAGTCGCCTGTGCTCGTTGAGCCCGCTCTTTATGAGGACTATATGGGCGCGACGCTGACGGCCTATGCAATCAATCGCCAATTCCCAGGGTTGGGTACATGGCTGATTCTGATCGCGTCGTGGCTCTTCGCGATCAGCACGATGATCTCATGGTCCTACTACGGCGAGCAAGGCATCGTCTTCCTATTCGGTGAATGGGCGGTAGGCGCCTACAAGATGATCTACTGCGCGCTGATCGTGGTAGCAACGACAGGGATCGTGACGAGCACGAAGGAAATTGGCAATCTGTCTGATCTTGGTACCGGCCTCATGCTCTGGGTGAACATCCCGATCATGTTGATCTTCGCTGGAACCGCGATGACAGCCTGGCACAGTTACTTCGGCCGACTGCGCAACGGCGAAATCAAGACCACAGATGAACACCGTAAAGGCGACTGAGCCGCGTTGGCATCTCGCAGATCTCGCAAATGCTGCTTCTGAATGCATCATCACGAACGAGTTGGCCCTGCGTGATGAGCACGCGGTTCGAGGTCTGGATGCACTCGATGAAGTAGCGATCCACCCCCTTCTTGCCGAGGCTTTCCTTCAACATGGATTTGGCGTCGCCAGAGAAGAGCGATACATCACCCCAAGGATGTCCCGTCGCCGAAAAAACGAAGGGCCGCGATGTGATCTGGTTCTCACGCCTGACAATCGTCCACTGCAGGATCCTGAAGCAGCGGCCACACTGTTTGACAATGATCAGTCCGTCTCACTTGATGCCGCATACTGGCTAGAAGTTAAGATTGTCGGGCAGTTTACTGAGAACGGTCCCAATAGCACGTGGAGTTCGGAACTGCTCGGCACCGTCCGAAAGGACATCTCGAAACTTGCCAAGGATCGACGCATTCTCCATGCCGGACTTCTGATCATTCTTTGGACCGAGACAACAGAAATCGCAACACATGATCTTTGCGTGTGGCAAGACCGGTGCCTGGAGGCCGGGCTGCCGATTGGTGCCCCTGTTGAGCGATCGGGAACGATTGTGAATCGACTGGGCAACAACTGTTGGACGCTTCGAATCTACCCGGTCCACAATTCGTAAAGCGATCCAAGAGATCGATCAATATGTCATGAACCCGATCGGAAATCTGTTCGTGATTACTGGCGGATGGTCTCAGCAATGGCAGCCGCACACTCCTCGGCGAACTTGTGTCCCTTGTATGCACCAAGCGATCGCCTCAACATGTGCTGTTGAGCAGCCCCATGCTTGGAGTCATTCAAGATCCACTGTGCCTTCGAGGTGATTGCTGCTGGCCCACGACACCACGGCACGAACTCGGGAACAACTCGCTCCCCAGCGATGATGTTGGGAAGCAACTTGTGCTTGGTTCTCAGAAGAACTTTGGACCCCAGATAAGAGAGCACGCTCGTTCTGTACACACCGATCATGGGATGACACTGCCGCATAATGTCCAGCGTCACAGTCCCGGAGACCGCAATGGCCAGATCCGACCATGCAATCGCCTCATCACGCATGTTCGAGACCATCGACAGCCCGATTGGAAACTCCCCAAGCTTCTTCGCGACGACCTCGGCAACCTGCGGAGATGCTGCCACAATCACCCCTGACAGGGTGGAACGACGATCTCGCAAATCCTCAAACACCCTCACCAGGAGTCCAAGATTTTTTCGACCCTCCTGGGTACGTGAGCCGGGAAACAATGCAATCCGGGGCGCCCCTGAGGGAAGCCCATGCAGCCTTTCCTTGAGAAGTTCCGCATCAAGAGTTCTGTTGATCGCAGGGTGCCCGACAAATGTCCCCTTGATCCCCCGCTCACCGAACCAACGTGGTTCAAACGGAAGCAGACAAAGAACATGATCTGTGAGCTTGCGCATCTTGCGAACTCGCCATCCCCCCCATGCCCAAAGTTGGGGCGCTGCCAAATGCACGATTTTTGCTCCCATCTTTCTGCTGGCTTTGCAGATCGGGAAATTCGCAGCAGGCGAGTCCACTGGTACATGCGCCATCAGACGACAACCCTTGATCCAGCGCCGAATGGCCCCTACGTGCTTCCGCACCTCTCGGGCATGTGCCAACGCCCCCAAGCCCATCGCGCCGTCCTCGGCAGTCATACCAGCCATGCGCGCGCCTGCAGCTTCCATTCTTGGACCGCCCCATGCGTAGATCGCCCATTCAGGGTGAGATTCACGCATGGCCTCGATGACGGGTGCTGCCAGAGCATCGCCACTTGGTTCGAAGGCTGTGAACAAGACAGCGGGTACTGAGGTGTCGACAGGAGACTCCATGCGTGGAGCATACCGACCCCAACACCCAGCATGATCCCCAGAGCCTGTACCATGCCCCGACTCGCCAGCCGGGGTGAACAGGCGACTTTTGGGAGCACTTTAAGAATGTCTATGCGGACGCATACTTGCGGGGATCTACGCAGCGATCATGTCGGTGAGGACGCAACACTGTGTGGTTGGGTCAATACTTTCCGGGATCAGGGGAAGGGACTGGTCTTCATTGACGTCCGCGATCGATACGGCCTCACCCAGGCAGTCTTCGATCAGGAAGATTGTGATCCCACCGTGATGAAGGCCGCCCAATCCCTCCGTCGCGAAGATGTTGTTCAGATTTCCGGCCAAGTGTCCGCAAGAGAGGGTGGCATCAATCCCAAATTGGCCACAGGTGAAATCGAAGTTCGGGGAGAAAAATTGACCATTTTCTCGCGTGCTTCAAAACCTCCCATCCTTCCCGACGATCACGAAGCTGCATCAGTATCCGAAGAGGTACGGCTGAGGAACCGCTACATCGATCTGCGTCGTCCAAGCATGCAGCAGACGTTGCAAATGCGAAATGACCTCACGAAACTGACACGCGAGTACTTCCAGAATCTCGATTTCGTCGAGATCGAAACGCCACTGCTCATCAAGAGCACGCCAGAAGGTGCGCGTGACTTCGTGGTGCCGTCTCGAACATATCCGGGAAGATGGTACGCCCTGCCGCAGAGTCCCCAGATCTTCAAACAGATTCTGATGATTGCAGGGTGCGATCGGTACTTGCAGATTTGCAAATGCTTACGTGATGAGGACCCCCGCGCGGATCGGCAGGCCGAGTTTACACAGATCGACCTTGAACTTTCATTCGTAGACCGTGATGAAGTCATCCGAATCATGACCGGCTTCATTCGCCGTGTATTCAAGCACCTACTCTCAGTGGATCTTGGCAAAATCCCGCAAATCCCATGGAAAGAAGCGATCGACAACTGGGGTAGTGATCGACCGGATCTTCGCTTCGGTCTTGAGTTTCAT
>JAKVBW010000106.1 GCA_022446945.1 Phycisphaerales bacterium
GGCGATGGGTGGCGTTGGGACCGCAAGCACTTCCAATGGTCAGAAAGATGTATGACTACCCCGAAGCGCTACCACGCCTTGCTGCGCTGCGGGCAGGCGCTGCACTTGGAGATCCCATCGCTGCAGACTCTTTACGCAAGATGCTGCTTAGTGGAACCATCGAAGAACGTCTCGAAGCGACTCATCTCCTTGCAGAACTTCCCGAAGATCCGCGATCAGAAGAAGCCCTTCGCGCCCTGCTGAACCATGAGAATGTTGAATTGCGTCTCCGGGCATACGAGACACTGGAGCAACTCGGCTCACCGATCATCTATCGCCACCGCGTGCCTGGCAAATTCAACCTGCACATTGTTCCGTCCGACAAGCCCACCATCTATATCAGCCAAATCAACGAGCCCCGCATTGTGCTTCTGGGTGATCCCATCAACATCAGTCGGCCCCTGACCATGGGGCTCTGGGAAAATGCGCTGATCATGCGGGACTCGAATACTGATGGCGAAATCGAGGTGTTCTTCCGCCCTGAACCTCTGGGGCCCGCGGAAATCAATAGCCTGCCTGCCAATCTCCGCGAATTGATCATGCTGATGGCACATAGGCCGACAGTGGAAGATCCACGTCCGGGGCTGGCATTAAGCCATAGTGAGGTCGTGGGTGCCGTACACGCCCTCTGGCGACGGCAATACATCGCAGCTGATTTCAAGGCCCAGCAAGACCGCGTCCTTGCTGAACTCAGACGGGCTAGTGTGACCGCACCCCAGCCATCGCGGCCTGAATAGGCGTGCCTACCCCACGAAGACTGGATTTCCATCCTCCAATGGCGTATCGACCCGCTTCCTGACGACATATAGTGGGTAACAATGGCGAGCAGGTACTCGCCGATACTTCACCCCCCTCGCGGGGTCCGTCTAGGATGGACGGTGGTTGGACAGGGAGGTCCCCACTCATCATGCGTTTGACCAAGGTCACCGTCTCTGGGTTCAAATCCTTCGCCGATGCGGTCGAATTCCACTTCGACGAGCCTACGGTCGGGATCGTCGGTCCCAATGGCTGCGGCAAGTCCAATGTGGTCGACGCGGTGAAGTGGGTACTGGGCGAACGATCTGCCAAGAGTCTGCGTGGTGGCGCGATGCTTGATGTGATCTTCGCTGGTTCCGCTGGGCGCAAGCCACTTGGCATGGCCTCAGTCTTTCTCACATTCTCCAATCCCATCCTCAACCAGAAAGCCGCCATCAGTCATGGCAGGCGTGCCTTGTCCATCGACACGGATGAAGTGGCTGTCGGTCGACGTCTCTACAGAGATGGGCGTAGTGAATACATCATCAATGATCGCAAAGTGCGACTCAAGGATGTCAAGAACCTATTTCTCGATACAGGCATCGGCAATGCCGCCTACTGCATCATTGAGCAGGGCCGGGTTTCGGCAATGCTTCAGGCCAGCCCTGTTGAACGACGAAGCATCCTTGAAGAAGCTGCTGGTGTCGCCAAATTCAAAGTCCGTCGCGTAGAAGCACAACGCAAACTGGAAAGGACCGAAGTCAATCTCGTTCGGATTCGAGAGCAACTCGACAACACCGAACGCAGACTTCGCATGGTCCGGGGACAAGCACGCAAAGCCCGAGATTTCAAGGAAAAGGATGAACGCCTTCGTCACCTCAGAAGATCACTCGTCTTCGATCAGTTCCACGAGTTCCAAGAACGTCTGATCGGCCTGACCAGTCAGTTGAGCAGGCTGTCAACGCAAAGGATCGAATTGCAGCAGACGGTCACGGATCTGGAATCGGCACAACAGGAGGCGGACATCAAACGGCATGACGCCGTTGAGTCACGAAGTAACGCAGAACGGCGACGCAGCGAGCATGAAGCAGCATCCGCTTCCGCCCATCAACAGATGGAATTCCACCGGCGACAGCACGCAGAAGCGGAGGATCAGATCAAGGCTGATCAAGAAACCCTCCGCGGCATTGAGTGTCGGCAAGCAGAGATCGCCGATGCCCTTGCGGCATTGCGAATCGAAGCATCGGATCTGGCTGACCAGTTGGAAGCAGCGCAAGCGTCATTGCCCTCACTTGCCGAGGCGGCCTCTGCAGCGGCACATGACGTTGAAACAGCTGCGGCTGCATTGCGTGACACACGGATCCGGCGCGATGGCATTGCAGATGAACTCGCGTCGGCCCAATCCGAACAATCTGCCGCAACGGAACGTCGGCAAGCCATCGTTGAGCAGATCGATCGCATCGAGCCTCGACTTGCTGAACTGGCCGATCGTATGGGGCGTGTCGAGGAGCGCAAGCATTCCAGCACCGAGTCGCTTGAACAAGCCCGTCAAGAAGTCGCAGATTCCGAGAAACGGCTTCGACTGCACGACGACGATGCCACAAATCTTGGCCAACGACACGATGCCATTGCCGACGCATTGGCGGATGTTCGACACGAAAGAGCCGCTTCAGGATCTCGACTGCACCTGCTGCAGGAAATGCAACAAGCACACGAGGGACTTGGCGATGATGTCAAACGAGTCCTTGACAATCCTGAACACCACATACTCGGCGTTCTCGGAGACTGCATCCATACGGATCGCGAGTGGGCAAGTCTGATCGAGGGTGTTCTGGGGCGTGATGTCGAAGTGCTGATTGCCAGAGATGAAGCCTCTGCGCAATCGCTGGCGAGCTGGTGTCGAGAAGAAGGGCTCTCCATCGTTTTCGCGATCAGCGGCGAGGGCAGCGAGACATCCAATCGTGTTGAGCTTCCTGCTGGTCTCGATGACGTACAGCATGCACTCGATCTGGTTGAGGTACGGCCCGAAGCGAGAATGATGGCAGAACGCATCCTCGGCCGGACAGCCATTGTCTCTACCTTTGAGGAAGCCATGCGACTAGCGCGTGGCGAGATGCGTGACTGGCGACTCGCGGCAAAAAGTGGTGAGGTGATCGAACCTGACGGTCGAATTCGAATCGGTCGACCTGCTGCTGCGGGATGGATCACACGACGCATGGAAATGGAGGACCTAGAGGCCACCGTCTGTTCATTCGATGTCCGCATCACTGGACTGGAACGCGACCTTGAAGGCCTCAAGTCCGCTTCCTCGGAAGCTGATCAAAGGCGACGAGAGGCTGCGGATTCGCTCCAGCAAGCAAGCAATCAAGTTGTCGATCTCGAATATGCCCTGCAGGGCATTGCTGCGGAGCTCGACAGGATGCAGCATCAACGACGAGAAATCGAAGACGAGCGAAGAGACCTTCAATCTCGAACCGATGCCTTGGAATTGACATTGCAGACCCTCGACACGGAAGTCCAACGTCTCGCAACACTTGCCAGCGAAACTGAGCAGGAAATCGAATCGATCGACTCCAGTGCTGAAGCAGCACGTGCTGCTCAACACGAGAATCAGGAGGCCCTGTCATCCGCAAGGATCGACATTGGAAGATTGGGCGAACAACATCAAGCAAAGGTGCGGGAGTGTCGCCATTTGGAAGCCTCACGCGAAGCAGAGGCCGACCGCGCACGCACGACCAAAGAGCACCTTGCACGGCGATCAGCACAACTGGATCAGTATGCCGCGGGCATCGAAACCGCCAGCCGACTTCACGAATCCAGCCTCGCTGCGATTGAACAAGCCAACAAGATGCTGTCCGATGCAAGTGACGCCCTCGATGAGTCTGGACAGGCCTGTGAACTGTCAAGGGAACAACTCGCTCAAGCTCGCCGGAAAGTGGGCATTCTCGATCGCGACCACACTGCCCTGGAACTCAGTCGCCGAGAAGCAGAAGTCAACCGCGAGAACCTCGAAGAACGCACACTGGAAGAACTCGACATCGATCTCAGCGTCGAATACGAGTCATGGAAAGCATCCAGCGACGATGAGGACATTGATCGTGAGGCCACCCGTGCAGAGGTCCTCGAACTGCGACAAAGCATCAAGGCACTGGGGAACGTGAACCTCGACGCCATTGATGAAGAACATACGCTTGAACACCGCAATGAGGATCTTGTTGAGCAAGTCGCGGACATTGACGAAGCCCGCAAGCAACTTGAATCACTCATCGAAGAACTTGAAGTGGCAAGCCGCACACGGTTTGAAGAGACTTTCAAAGCAGTACGCGAGCACTTTGCTGGGCCCACCGGGCTCTTTCGAAGGCTCTTCGGTGGAGGCAGCGCCGCTCTCTACCTCGTCGAAGACGAGGAAGGCCATGTCGACATGCTGGAATCGGGAATTGAGATCAAGGCGAAACCACCAGGCAAAGAACCGCGTGTCATCAGCCAGTTGTCAGGCGGCGAGCAAACCATGACTGCTGTTGCCCTGCTCATGGCCATCTTCAAATCCCGACCTGCCCCCTTCTGCATCCTCGACGAAGTCGATGCTGCCCTGGATGATTCGAATGTTGGCCGGTTCTGCGCAACGCTCGAACAATTCCTAGACCACAGTCACTTCATTGTGATCACGCACAACAAACAGACCATGCTCTCCTGTGATCGACTCTATGGCGTCACACAACCTGAAAGAGGCGTTTCCAAGCGGGTGACCGTCCGCGTCGATGAGGTTGGTGAGGATGGTCGCATCAACGCCAATGCCAGTCGCCGGGCCGCCGAGACCCCTCAAACCGAATCTCTCGAATCCGGTGATTCGATGCCGCAATCCAGCGAATCCCCCGCCGCTGTGACCGGCTCCTGAAACCCTTCCGGCCCTATTGCACCCAGGTATCAAGCCACTGCGTCATCATCTCGCATGCTTCAGCCAGTTGTGGCGATGGCGATGCCTCCATGGCGAAGGGATTGGGGGTGTTGAAGACGTGATCTCCCCCTGCAACCAGTCGAACGAGCGCCCGTGTCGGGTTGGCCTGCGCTAGCGTGATCGCATCCGCCGGATCAACTGTCGCATCTTCTGCCCCATGCAACAGTCCGATCGGACATCCGATCTCACTCACCTGAGCGCACAGATCATGCGACTGCGGGTCGTCAATCTGTTCCTGAAGCCATCCCAATCCCACCTCCCACGTCTGTTCCGTTCGAGAAGAGGACAACGTGAGCGTTCCCCCACCGATCAAGGTGTGTTCGTCCTCCTTCGACATACGCCGCAGAGCGGCAGGTGCCGCCAGGGAGATGACCCCTACAAGCGACCCCCATTCCTCTTCCCCTCCATGCCTGCCAGCTGCCAGCAGTGCGGTCGAACCTCCCCGGCTGTGTCCCAGCAACACGACACCACGCCCCTGCCCAGCAAGCGTGCCCTTCTGAACCGCATGCATCAGTATTGTCAGATCTTCCACGCCGCGGTTCCAAGTGTCTTTCGTAAGTGACTCCAGATCGAACACGCCATGGCCATGATCCATGCCACTGTGGGAAAGATTGATCCGATGCACAATGTGGCCCTGCTTGCAAAGATGGCTGGCAATCCAAGGAAACATGCCGTAATCCTTGTAGCCGAGATATCCATGGACAATGATCACGACCGATCTCGCGTCCCCTTCTGGAACATGCGTGGTTCCACGAATCGGACGACCCTTTGAGCCCGGCAATTCCCAGTTCTGCACTGTCATGATTTCCTTGCTCGCCACATGCCTTTGCGAGGGTGAATGTTGAACATGGAGAGCCGAAGGGTAGCAACCAGAGGTGAATGCCGCGCCTTCGCTTGACGCCAGCATCACCCCGCGTGACCATGGTGCAGTGACGCGACCCCCCATCGAACTTGACGTACTCGTCGTGGGAGGTGGTATCAGTGGACTGCTCACCCTCGACGCGCTCCATCGCCAAGGATGCGCCGCCTGTCTGATCGAACGGACAGCCCTAGGGCATGGCCAAACGATCTGGAGCCAGGGAATCATTCATGGTGGTTTGAAATATGCACTGGGAGGTGTCGCAGGATCGGCCTCCAAAGCGATTGCCGAAATGCCTGAAACCTGGCGGAGCATGTTTCGCGGGGAAGCAATGCCGGATCTCTCCGGCGTGCGTCTGCGATCGGATGACTGCGCCATCTGGGCCACTGAAGGTGCGTCCTCCATCGCTGGTCTGCTCGGGGCAAAGCTCGCGCTGCAGACCAAGCCCACTGTCTGGAAAAATGATGAACGCCCCGAGGTATTACAACTTCATTCCGGCCGTGTCCTTCGTGTTGCGGAACCCGTCCTTGAACCTCTGAGCCTCTTGACGGTTCTTGCAGAGCGACATGCAGAACGGCTGATTCACGGCAATGTCACACAAATGGACATCTCTGGAGAACATCCGAAAGTCAGCTTCAGCATTGACGCGGAGACTCACTTCATCCACGCTGATCGCATTGTGATCACTGCTGGGCTCGGTACCGAGCAACTCTATGGTCAGTTGCGTGGATCCACGGATGCCCCGCCCCGCATGCAGCAACGCCCACTGCGTATGGTGATGGCGCGTGGCGATTTGCCCGTGCTCAACGGCCACTGCATTCGCGGAACAAGTCCATGGCTCACCATCACAACGGTGGCAGATACGTCTCCGACAATCTGGCAGATCGGTGGAACAATCGCAGAGGAAGGGTCTGCGATGACGGCTGAACAGACCATTGCTGCTGCCATCAATGCTGTCTCCACCGCACTTCCGCACGTACCCCTCAGTGGCATCCAGTGGGCCACTTATGACGCCCCTCGCGCGGAATGCGCAACCGAGGATGGAGGTCGCCCCGATCGCCCCAGTCTTACAACAGTCGGACCACTGCTGATCGGCTGGCCGACGAAACTGGCGCTGGCCCCCATGCT
>JAKVBW010000107.1 GCA_022446945.1 Phycisphaerales bacterium
TCGATCCGGATGATGAGAGACTCGAATACTTAGAGTCACACCTGGACATCGCAGTCCTGTCTGGCTCGGGAAGTTCGGCCTCCATCCTCAGGGCAGCAGGTGCCGCCACAGCCGATGCCGTCATTGCGACCACCGATGTCGATGAAATCAATCTGGTGATTTGTGACATTGCCGCGTCACTGGGCACGCGACGCACTTTGGCCCGAGTCGATCACAGCATGTTCATGAATGATGAGCGGCTCAACTACGCCTCCATCTTCTCAGTCGATCAGATGTTTTCTCCAGACCGCGCGATGGCCAGAGCGATGGCCTCGCGGCTTCGCAATCCTGCAGCAATTGCCATTGAGCACTTTGCAGACAGCGGAATCGAGTTGCAACAGATCGGCGTCGAAGAACACGCCCCCGCCATTGGGCAGTCACTACAAGAACTCGGGATGCCGAAGGGAGCACGGCTCGCCGGCATCACGAGACGTGGACACGCTTTCCTGCCCGCCGCAGACTCGATCATCGAACAAGATGATGTTGTCACACTTGTCGCCCAAGTCGATGTCCTGGCCCATGCACGCCAATTGTTTTCCCGTGCCGGTTATGGGCGACGCACATTGGCGATCAATGGTGGACCGGCAGCGGCCGTCTGGCTCTGCCGATATCTGGGGCACCGCGATTTCGATATCCGTCTCTTCGAACCCGATCTCACACGAGCAGAGCGCCTTGGTGAGATGTTGGATCACGCCACAGTCCTACACGCTGATCCGGGGATGCCGGAAGTGTTTGATGATGAAAATCTTGCGAGCGTGGATGCCTTCGTTTCCATGCGATCCGACGAACAGAACATGCTGGCTTGCGCTTATGCACGACAGCAAGGTGTCGAGAATGTCATGCCCGTCATTCGCCACAACGAGTTCCTGCCGTTGCTTGAAGGTTTGGGACTGACTCAGACATGGAATCCTCGAGCTGCTGCTGCTCAGACGATTTTGCGAGTACTGCATTGCCGGGATCTTGAACGCATTGATGGATTCTTCGACGGGAATCTGGAACTCATGCGGCTTCGCGTTTCGGCTGATGCGCCCGCTGTCGGGCGTACGCTCATGCAGCTTGGACAAACGCCACCACTGGTTGTGCTCGCAGCTGAAGAAACCGATGGCACACCAGTTGTGCCGAGCGGCGAACTCGTGGTCTCGCCCGGAGGTCACATGATCATCCTTTCAGCGACATCCGACGCAGAAGCAGCACGCGGACTCTTTCAATCTGGAGCCAGTCGGTGAACCTGCGGTTTGTACTTGCTCAATGGGGCCGCATGGCAACATTGCTCGGCGTGCTGCTGACAGCCATCGGACTCATCTTTCTCTTGATCCCTGGCGAAAAAGGCATCATGCTTGATCCTGCCGAACTCAGCCTGTTGAGTGCAGGGGGCATGACCATCCTGCTCGGTGGAATCGCCTGGTGTGTCGGCAGATCAGGATTGGAGCAACCTGTTCGATCGGTCGGCCTCTCACCCACACAACCGATCTCTGGATCTCGTCCCTATCGCATGACGCGTAGAGATGCGGCACTGGTGACCACCGGTGCATGGATTATTGGCGCAGCCATTGCAGCCGCGCCGTTTCTGATCTGGGCAACGATGGCGGAGGATGCCCCAGCAGACCACCCGTTTCGATCGGTCGTCAATTGCTACTTCGAAGCGATGAGCGGGATCACAACGACGGGCGCATCCATTCTGACTGATATCGAAGCGGTACCACGCTCTCTCCTGTTGTGGAGGTCTCTCATCCAGTGGCTCGGTGGGCTTGGGATTCTGGTGCTCTTCGTTGCCATCCTGCCAAGCCTGGGTACTGCTGCCAAAAAACTGTTTCGCATTGAATCTCCTGGGCCTGATCCGGAAGGCGTTCGGCCAACGATCAAACAAACTGCCCGACGCCTGTGGATGTTGTATCTCGGACTCACGACAGCACAGGTACTGCTCCTTGTTCTGACAGGAATGAGTCTGTTTGATGCGGCGAATCACACCTTCACGACGCTCGCCACCGGTGGTTTCAGTACTCGAAACTCTAGCTTGGCTCGACCCGAATCTCTTGCAGCTGAAATCGTGATCATCATCTTCATGGTGATTGCCGGATCGAACTTCACGGTCTTGCTGGCGATGCTCGCTGGACGATGGAAGCAAGCTTTGAGAGATACCGAGTTCAGGATCTACCTTCTCCTCCTGCTCGGAGGAACCTTAATCGTGACAGCGGCGCTGATAGGAGTGGATCAACCTCTTGTCCTCACGGATGGATCGGAGGTCTCACTCACAGCTGGTGAGGCAGCCCGCGCGGCGACCTTCACCGTTGTCTCGCAACAAACGACGACCGGATTCACGACGGTCAACTATGACATCTGGCCGTTTGCAGCCAAGGCCGTGATCATCATTCTGATGTTTGTCGGTGGGTCCGCAGGCTCGACTGCAGGCGGGATCAAGGTGGTTCGTATCTGGATTGCCTTGCGTGTGCTGTGGGGCGAGCTTGAACGATTCTTCAGGCCATCGGTTGTTCGACCGCTGAAAGTCAGTGGCCAAGTCATCGATCCTGAACAGAAACTCAATGTCGTGACCTATATCGTGGGAACAATTTTCCTGCTGGGTATGGGAGCGTTGGTGATCCAGGCACTGGAAGCAGAAAGCACTGGCTGCACGTTCACCACGGCTGCAACAGCGAGCCTTGCGACTCTTTGCACGGTTGGACCCGGGCTCGACCAGATCGGGGCATTACACAACTTCGCATGGTTCTCTGACACAACAAAGATGTTTCTCTGCCTGCTGATGCTGCTCGGCCGCCTTGAGGTGTTTGTCATCCTTGTTCTTCTCCACCCACGATTCTGGCGAGGCGCTGGCAGCGCCCACTGAGGCCCAGAGCCTCTACAATCAGCATTCAATGTCCGTGAAGCCAGAACAGATTGTCGATGTGACCCCGCCCCCGATGAGCCGGGCGGACAGGCTCTTCCTGCCAGCGGTCTTCAAGGGTTTGGGCACAACGCTCAGGCACTGCCTTGGCAACCTGGGCCGTGATGGCAAGAACACCAAGAACATCCACGTCGTCCAATATCCGGAGGAGCGGCGTGAACATCGGGATGTGCTTGACGGAGGTCAATATGTGCCGACCTTCCGCGGCGTACACCGCCTCAACCGGGATGAAGATGGCCGTGTTCGATGTGTCGCGTGCTTCATGTGCGCGACTGCATGTCCAGCCGACTGTATACACATCGTTGGAGAAGAATCACCTTGGGAAGACCGTGAGAAGTATCCCAAGCAATTCGACATTGATGAACTCCGCTGCATCTTCTGCGGAATGTGCGAAGAGGCATGTCCTGTCGATGCGATTGAGTTGACCCCACGCTATGAAATCGTCGGACTCACCCGCAATGAAATGATTTTCGACAAGGCCAAGCTCCTCGAGGTCTATGACCAGACCTGTGAAGAGAAGCCCATGTAGCGGCCTGATGCCCCTGCCGACAAAGGACAATCCACAAAGCGCCGAAGACCGGAACCGCCTATGGCGTCTGTCCTCGATGGGCTTCACACTGGCCACTGAAGTTGCTGCCGGCGCCCTGATTGGATGGCTGGCGGACTGGGTCTTCGGTTTCGAGAAGACCTTCATCATTGTGGGTGCATTAGGTGGTGTGATTTTTGGACTGACGGGCTTTATTCGCGCCGCACTTGCTGAAAATCGTCGTGCCGAACGAGATCGGAGGCAGTCATGACCAGCCCTGCAGAGGCATCGATCACACTCCCGACGGTCCCGCTGCTGGGTGTTGCGATCGGAGGGCCAGCCGGGGCTGCTCTCCTCTGGTTGGGAGCTTCCTTCATCGGGACTTGGGGTGAAACAGGGCTTTGGCCGGGCCTTGCTGCCATTGGCATTGCTGCAGCAGTTTCTCTGGGGATTCTGGTCGCCCTTCGGCCTTGGAAACCACGACGCATTCTGGTCTGGGGAGGGCTCCTGATTGCAGCGTCTACAGGTCGCATTGTGGCCACACTGGGGTTCTGCCTACTGCTATACTCCGCGGCTCTCCAGCCGGCGGCTCCCTTGCTCTTTGGTGCTGTTGCCGGGCTCCTCCCGGTCCTCGCTGGCGAGACCATCGTCGCGTCACGCCGATTCCGGCTTGACGCCTCCTGATCGCGGATCGACGAACTGCACGTCATTCCTGGACAACGCATTCTGATGCTGCACTTGCTGGCTTCTGACAACCCGATCCACCACATCACTGACAAGCCTGTGACAGGCTCAGTGACCCTACATATGGTGACGCTTGTTGTCGCCATGATGGTGGGCCTCGCCGTGCTGTTAAGAGCGGCGTCCGCGATCAAAACTGGAAAAGAAGATCTGGGCACAGATCGTCATCTGACTCGAGGTCGACTCTCTCAACTGATTGAAGTGATCTCGATGTATCTGATCGAGAATGCCATCCGACCCGTTCTTCGGGAAGACACCAAGCGGTATCTACCGTTTCTTCTCTCGCTCTTCTTCTTCATTTTGACATGCAATCTGCTGGGTCTGATTCCCATGCTTGATGTGCAGCATGTCATCACAGGATTCAACGACTCCGAGGAACGGTGGGCAATTTTCGGTGGAACAGCCACTCCCAATCTCGCCGTCACTCTGGCACTTGGTTTGATCAGTTTCGTCGTGATTCAGTATCAGGGATTTCGATCCCTTGGGATCAAGGGCTGGGCGAGCCACTTAACAGGTGGCGCCCCGCTTTACCTGCTCCCCATCATGCTTCCGGTTGAATTGCTCGGTCTATTCATCAAACCGGTCGCGCTCGCCATTCGTCTGTTCGCGAACATGGTGGCGGGACATACATTGATGGCTGTACTGGCTTCCTTCGGGACGATGGCGCTTGCGGGCACTCAAAGTTGGCTGGCGAGCGGATCCATTTCATTGATCTCAATCATTGCAGCTGTCCCGGTTACCTTCCTTGAAGTGTTTGTCGCCTTCTTGCAGGCGTTTATTTTCATGTTCCTTACAACTGTGTTCATCGGACAAATGACTCACCATCACGAACATGATGAACATGAGTCACATGACGGAGTGGCGCCCGCCACTGCACATTGAATCAGAAGTCTTGCGGTCCACATAGTGGGATGGGCCGCTCCAGTCGTTTAAACCAAGTTCGAATGTTTCCCACAACATTCACCCCTTGGGCCCCTTGCGGGCTGAGAGAGAAATACGAAGCAGAGCCATGAAGAACCTCATTGTCATGATCGGACTAACATTCCTCGGCCTCGCCATCTTTGGCGACAGCGCCATGGCGGCAGAAGCCGCCGAGGGTGTAGCCACCGGCAGCGGCCTCAAAGGCATCGGCGGCGGCCTCGCGGCCGGCCTCGCGGCCGTAGGTGCTGGCATCGGCATTGGCCTCATCGGCAGCGGCGCCGTTCAGGCGATTGCACGCCAACCAGAAATGACCGGTTCCATCGGAACCAACATGATCATTACGGCAGCCCTCGTCGAGGGTGTCGCCCTCTTCGCCGTCGTGGTTGGCCTGTTGGCCATCATCTGAGCATTGTTCGCGAACGGGCTCCTTCGGGATACACCCGAAGGAGCTCGGCCGCACATATCGGAGCAACCAGATGTTGCACACTCTCGCTGCTGATGCAGGCGCCAATCCCGTCAATGTCGAATGGCTGACACTTGTCACGACAGTCGTCGTCTTTCTCCTTTTCTTCGGCGTGGCCGCCGTCATGGTTTGGCCGAAAATCCTTGCAGGTCTCGATGAGCGCGATCAGAAGATCCGAGGCGAAATCGAACGTGCTGAAGCAGCCCGAAAGGAAGCGGCGGATGCGTTGCGTGGACAGGAAGACGCCCTCCGTGCAGCCCGAGTGGAAGCAAATGAAATGATTGCAAAAGCTCGGGCCGATGCTGAATCATCCGCCCGTCACATGCGCGCCTCGGCAGAGGAAGAATTGCAATCGCTCCGCGAACAAGCCCACAGAGAAATTAATGCTGCACGGGAAACTGCCATCAAGGACATCAACTCCCACGCAGCTGAACTGTCGACTGCGATTGCCAGCCGCATCCTCCGTCGCGAAATTTCTCCCGCTGATCAGCATGACCTGATTGACCAGACACTCCAGGAGTTCGCCTCAGCCAACAGTGGCTGAGTCAGATGAATCACTCAAATGCCTGCCCAGACAGACACACTTTCGCGGATCTATGCACAGAGCCTGTTCGACCTCTGCAATGAGGCCGGCGGCCGAGACAAGATCATGGAAGTTGCAGATGAACTCGAGCAGGTTTGCGAACTGGTCCGAGCTGATCAAGGATTCCGAGAGTATCTCGATTCTCCCGTGATTGAGTCATCGCGTCGAGGGTTGGGTGTCAGAACGATTTTCGAGAATCGTGTGACGGATCTTCTCCTTCGCTTCTTACTCGTCCTCAATACCAATGACAGATTGGGCAAGATCGAATCGATCCAATCATCCTTTGATGATCTGGTCCAGGATGCATGGGGTCGCATTGAAGTCGATGTCTGGACCTCTTCGCCCTTAGATGACGCTTCTCGCGAGAGGCTCTCTACGCGACTGCATCAAATCCTCAACAAGGAGCCCGTACTCCACTGTTGGACGGATGAGAATCTTATCGGTGGCGTGCGCATTCGCATCGGGGATCAACTCATTGATGGATCTGTTGCAGCACGGCTAAAGCAGTTTGAGAAGAGCCTTCAAACCAAGGGAAGTCATGTGATTTCAGCAGAACCGAATTCATTCATGACTGTCCCCAATGACGAAGGGCAACTGCAGTGAGGCGGTTCATCCCCATCGCGATGATGGCCGGCCTTGCACTCAGCACAATGGCTGCTGCGGGCACTCTGACTGTTTCCGGGCAAGCTCGATTGGAAATCCCTGCGGATCAATTCTCGCTCTC
>JAKVBW010000108.1 GCA_022446945.1 Phycisphaerales bacterium
CGAATCCTGCCGCAGCATGTTGGCACGGATCGAACCAAACTTTTGGAACCGAATCGGAACGGGATCTGATCCAGATGATCTGATTCTTCTCGATTCCTGGGGCCGCCCGATCACGGTGATCTTTGCGGGGCGTGACTGGTACGACAAGTCACCTCGGAATTCCGGGCTCAATGACGAGGAAAATGCGTCCGATGCATCCTCAGTCAGGCGCGATGCCGACGACACAATTAGGACCTTTGAAGAACGGGCATTCGGTCCTGCGCTCAACCAGCGGCTCTACTTCATGAGTGCGGGTCCGGACCAGCGTTATGGATGGCTTGGCCATCACACGCCGATTGGCGAGTACTTCGTGCCGGATCAGGATGACACGCGCTACCGGAGAACTCAGGACAACCTGTATTCGTATGAGGTGCGTCAGTGGTAAAGATGCGCTCATATCTCGGCAGCAGGGCGTTCACGCTCATTGAGCTGCTGGCGGTCATTGCCATTGTGGGCATTCTGGGTGTGGCGACGATCGCCTCCTATCAGGCGATCGCCAATGACATGCAGCAAGCAGGCGCAGTAGAGGCCGTCAAGTCAGGTCTGGCGCGTGCTCGGGCAGTCGCGATCCAGTCGAGCAAGCCGACCCTCATTGCCTTTCGTCCGATCAAGACGGCGCCTGGCGAGCAATTGGTCGAGGTCGTCCTCGCTCAGTTTGGGGGGGATGTCTATGACTGGGAGCCGACCGGCACCAATTCTGTTCCCGCAGGGACGAGTCTGAGGCTTGCCCGCTTCGTTCCAGTGTCAGGAGAGGTGGCGGCGCAGCTGCCCCGCGGGGTCGCCATCGCGGCGATGGGGCATCAGTTCTCGACGATGAATGACAGCAACACGCTGGCATGCAGCGGTGATCGGCAGTTTCTGCCGACTTCGCATCTGATCGGCAAATCGGGCATCCCCGAAGCGCCAGGGGTCATTCCTGCAGTCATGTTTGCCGGTGACGGCACGGTCGCTTCGCGATTGACGGTGGAGGATGCAGACTGGTGCTTCGTGGACTTCAACAATGACGGCGTCATGCGTTACGAAGGTGAGGATTATTGCAATTACCGCGCGATCGCCGATTTTAATCCTCCTGATCCTTGCCCGGAGGATGTGCCGGATGGCACGGTGAATGGATTTGCGCCCGAAACCGGTTGCTATCTCGGCGCGTTCTACAACGCTGGTGGAGCGATCTATCCGAATCGCAATCTGGTTGAAGAGATGGTGCCGATGTGTCACCGGCGTGATGGGGACGAACCCTTTGTGCTGGTCACACCGGCATTGGCGGTGTACGACGCTGATACTGCGCGCAAGGAATACGACGCGCTCCGGTGGCCGGACACCAAGCAGGGCGCTTCCGCCCGAGGCCATGATCTAACGGACATCATCAACAAGACTGCCCGGGTGCTGCGTTTCAACGGGTACACCGGGATCGTGATGGAGGGCTCGACGCAATGAGTTCGGCCCGCACCAATCCAAGAGGTTTTTCGCTCATCGAACTGTTGATGGCGATCTTCATTTTGGGGATCGGTCTCATCAGCATTGCTTCACTGCTGCCCGTCGGGGTCACGTTGCAGCAACGGGCTGAAGATGAGCTCATGGGCCCCATGGTCGCGGCCGACGCGCTTGATTTTCTCCGCTCGAAACTTGAGCCGAACGACTTCGGTTCATGGTGGGACTACTTCGAAGCGCAGCAGGATTACTACACGGAGGTCCTGGGAGATTTCGATACAGCTGACGGTTTGGAGCAGGCGACCTACGGCAAACTCTATTCAGCCATGGAAGTGCAACCTGCGGCATGGACTGCGCGCGATGTCTGGCCATGGCAGCGGCCTGCAGTTCTGACGGACGTACCCAGCGAGGACCTGAAGGTAGAACCCGGCACCATCGATGTCTTCAATGCACTGGCATATGAAGGGGTCGGCGAGTCGGTAGGGGAGCACAGACTGGCTGATGGTCATCCATGGCTGCGCTTTCAATCATTTCAGATCAACGACACCGATCAATCGCCCATCGGGATTCCTTTCAACCTGTCTGATCGCCCTGCTGAGAACGCCATTTTGTCGATCCCTCATGTTCTGATCACCCCAGAAGAGCGGAGTTGGCCGAGGCCGGATGTCACGGGCCGCCGCCCCTCTTATTTCTGGGAGTGCGCCTTCCGCCGTGTCGGAGAAGAAGTGCAGGTCGCGATCTTCGTTTATCGCGTGCAGGCGACCAGTTTGAATCAGCCCGTTTGGAAACCACAGGCTGTTCGGTCAGCAGATGCGCCTGACGAACTCGTGCCACTGCTCCATATGGTCAATCTTGCAAATCCAGAACTGGACTGCGGCATGTGGACGGTCGGGATGCAGGGTGCCGAGGATGCAGATCGGATTCCTGGTGGCTGGTCGGGAGACAGCCTGAATTTGATGCATCCCGATTGGAGTTGGCAAAAAGATGGACAGTACCTGCTGGATCTCTACGGAACGATGCACCGGGTACAAGCAGGGCGACGCGAATCCTCCGACGCGCTCATGCTCACAGCACCCGTTCCTGCACCCGTTGTCGCAACGCAGGCGGATCGTCTGGACAAGGATGAAGATGGCGCGACGGATGATCCCTTGCTGTACTCAGCCAGCACGCTCCTGCCGCCCTATGCCATGCGGTACATGACACGTTCTGAACACTATCCAACGGGATTGGTTGAGGAAGGAACCGAAGTCGTCGACAGGTTGTGGTATTTGCCGTCTGATGTCACAGCAACCAATGGCTCGACGTATCGCATCGTTCCCATTTATGCCACGGTAGGTAATCTCTGATGCCCGCACCATTTCACCGTAGGCAAGGCTTCACGCTCATCGAGATCCTCGTGGCGGTTTCGGTACTGGTGGTCATTGTTCTGATTTGCGGGCAGGCCTTCGAAGCGGCCTCAGGTGTTGCGCGCACGGGTGAGGCATCTGGGGATGCGTTGCAGGAAGCTTGGTTGATCCAGTCTCAGATGGAAGAAGACCTCTCGAGTATCAGTTCAGACGGAGCGCTCGTCATACACAGTGTGGAAGTTCCCAACGACTACAACTTCAAGAACTGGAGTGGGGACGGGGTGCGTCCAGGCTTGATTCATCCCAACTTGCCTGCGTCTGCGCCTGTTCGGTGCGACCAGTTGGTCTTTTTCAAGAGTGGATTTGAGCAGACGCGCAAGCTGGGAGATACGGCGTTTGACCAGATGACCGGTGTCCCACGCGTCATGGGCGGCGCTTCCATGATTACTTATGGCCACGCGCTGCAGTTCCCGGAACTCTCTGACTACTCGATTGAAGCGCCAAGCGTGGAGGAGGTAGAAGATTCACTGTTGGGTGAACTCCCGCCGCAATATCGATCACATGACATTGATTTCAAGGCCAATCGTTACGCCCGGCAGGATCTGCAATCGCGGATCGGCCCTTTCTACCAGTGGAATGTGTCAGATCAGGGTGATTGGGGAGGCGATGGTGCCCGTCTGACAACGAAGTACACGGTGAACGGTTTTTCTCTTGGTGGCAACCAGCTTTACAGCCAATCAGATGGGCCCGAGATCAGAGGCAATCAGCCCGATGCCACACGTTGGTTGCTTGCCCGCCAGGCTGTGGCCATGGGAGACGATGATGGTGATCAGCCTGGTGGCAATGATTACCCAACAGATGCCAGCAAGCGGATCTATCGCAATCAGGCCTTTGCAGCCGAGACGCTCTTTCCTGCGGATCCCAGACGAAGGAGTTCCCAGGACGCAGGCTTCGATCTCGTGGTCCCGGTGATCGACAACGGCCGTGTGGACATCGCATCGATGAACATGGGCGCGATTCGTGAGATTCTTCTCCACTCCCGTTCCTATGACAATCCCGATAACACTTTTGCGAGAAGGCCTTGGTTCGGTAATGACAACCCGGATGGAACGCATGCAGTATTGGAAGACGTTCGATCCGGGAGTCAGCCACCCGAGGGCAATGATGGTGCACTTCCCGGGCAGGGCACGCAGCAGGATCTCCTCAAATCACTTGCCATGTGGCCACGCGCCGAACGACACCCTCATGGTGTCAATCGCTATGACCAAGGTCTGACCAGCCATGTGCTGTCGACGGGTTGCAGCAGTTTCATTGTTGAATGGACGTGGGATGATGATGTAGCGGAGACGCGCACGTGGCAACGCGTGAATCCCTCCATTGCGGATGGCCGTCTCAATGAAGTGACTTGGCCGGGAATGCGTTTCGATCCTGCAGGCGTGTCTGATACCGATCTTGAGAGTCTGGGCATCGACGCACTTCCGTCTGGTCGGCACATCTGGTTCGGCATGCCCTCGATGACGGATGGCGATGATGTTGATCCAGACGCGCCTGGCCAGAATGATCCACCGCAGTTCGATCGCCGCGTGATGTCATTTAGCACCTTCGCTAACCGTTTCCCAGGATTGAACCAGCCTTACGGGACACCGGATTGGCAGTTTCCTGACGTCGACAAACCGGACCTGGCGGCCCCTTCGCTTGTGCATCCGGGTGCCATCGATGGTGTCGTGGCAGATTTTGGCGAACCTGGCGAGACCGTTCGTGAGTACTGGGCCGTGTTCGGTCCTAATCGGAGATGGCCATTGCTGGAAGATGTCGACCAGATGACCGGTGGTGGCAATCCGGATGGGCAAAGTTTCGGCACTGCGGACGGTACCGACGATCCGGATCCGTCCTACACGCCCTGGCCCACCGCGCTGCGGATCACGGTTGTCCTTCATGGTCCGGGTGGTGATCTTGAGAATGGCAAGGAAGTGCAGTTCGTTGTCGAGTTGCCAAGGGATCGACTGGAATGACCCAACTGAGACGTGGTAATGCGCTGATTCTGGTGGCCGGGGTACTGGTGCTGCTTGTCATCATCGCGGCGGTCTTTCTGTCCAGAACCGGTACCTTGCGGGAGATTGGCGCGGCGCAGCGACAGACCGCATTCCAGCACGATCGAATGGAATCCGCAGCAGAGGAGATTGCGCAGGAGATTGCGCAGTCCCTCTTTGTTCGCGAGATTGACTACACGGATGGCGAGTATGCACTCGGTTATCCGGTGGATGAAGGTCGGCGCAAGCAGTTATCACCAGATGCGGAGCGTTACGATGTTGACGCTCAATTCGCATGGAACAGGGCGCCCTATGAAGTCGCGCCCTGGACAAACCCGCCCGATTGGCTGACATGGCCGCTGCGTACAGGGCCAGCCCGGGAAGTGTATGAAGATCCCAGTGTGGAATGGGATCCGTCCCTATGGACCTGGAACGAACAACGTGACGCAGAGTCCTTCGATTTGTTTGCATGGGACTCGGGGGGACAGAGTTGGCCGAATCCCTCTGGTAACAATGTCATCTTGAGCCCACGGCGCAATCCCATTGGCGGACCGGGAATTTCTGACACGAGATGGCTTCGAGACCTTGAACCGCAGCGCATGGCTTCTCAAACTCTGTGGGATGGAAACGCATCAAGTGATTTCGCCAATCCTTTCAGTGATCGGTACCTCGATGCCTTTAGTCATTGGCGGCATCTTTCATACATCGGAAGACCGCAGAATGGATGGCGAATCTGTACGGACATCGCAGATGTGACGGGCGATCGGAGTTTCGATCCAAATCCTCAGAACTGGCAGCCCACCATGACCGTCGATGGGATTCGCCATGGTGAAGGGGCGTGGGTGGATGGCCGACGCTACTACGGTGGTGTTCTCGATCGTCTCGACATTCCGGTCGAGCAGTGGCCTGCACAACTTCCCAGTGACTCTTCCGGTTTCGGGCAGGGTGGTGGTATCGGCAGCCGTTTGACGGATTCGAATGGCGCCGATGGTGATACAGGAACTTCTGTCTTTGTTTTCGACAATGATGATGTCACGATTACCGCATCAGGGGCGCGAGGCGCTTTCCCAACCGGATACAACAATCTGACATGGGATTTCTGGGACCGTTGGCTTGCCTGGTTCCGTCCTGAAGGCCATCGCGCAGCGCTACGACAGGCTGAGCAGGGCGTCGGGGCGACCATTCCGCCCAACTTTTATGACTTGTCTGATCTCGATGGCGATGGAGTGCATCACGAGATCTATCGCGCGGACACGATTTTGAATCCCGACGGTTCCGAACCAGAAGGCTATGACGCACGTTCACGTTGGGGTGAACGCCCCGAGGATGAGTTTCGTCCCGGCACTGCCCGGTGGCATGTCTCGAGAATCCTGACGGATACGGATGGTGACGGCTTTACCGATTCCTTCTGGTGGCTCTCGCCGCACATCGGGCAGGATGGGACGCGTCAGGTGGTCGGGGTGTCCATCACGGACAATGGGGGTCGCTTCAATGCCAATGCCGCGACTCGGTTCATTGCCAACGACCATCAGGGAAGCAAGGAAAGCACGCGCGGTTGGACGCCAGGCGATCTCGCATTCGTTGGTCAGAACTTCGGATTGATGGATGCCGAGCCGGAGTACAACGCCGCCTTTGCGCCGGACATGCCCGTCTGGAACACGGGTTTCATGGATATTGAATTGCACCAACCCGCAGTGCTCGAGTTTGGTGGCTTTGGACAAGCACTCCACCCGGATTTGCCGGCTAACAGATCCTTCATTTCGTTCCCCAACAATCTCGGTGGGTTGGATGCGCAAGGCGTTCGGATTCGCAATGGCGATTATTCCGAAGTCGCCGTCGCATGGGATCCGGATTTCTGGCGGACGACTGGCGGGAGTTATGTTGATCGCGGTCTGGTGGATCAACTGAATCTCCGTTGGGCGCCGGTT
>JAKVBW010000109.1 GCA_022446945.1 Phycisphaerales bacterium
ACAACTTATGACCGAGAGCGTCTCGTATGCCTGCTTCAGTCAGAGGTGGATTGGCCAGTGGCTTGATGGACCTGCATCACCCCATTCATCATCTGCCAGTGCGCAGGGTAGGTACAGATGTATGGATATCTGCCGGGACGCTCAGGGGCGATGAAGCGTAGGACGCGGGTTTGGCCTGGGAGCACCAATTCGGATGCGTGGAGAATGCCGCTGATATCTGGGACATAGTCCCTCGCGGCGGCTTCACCTTCCAAACCTTGCGCATCCGATGCGCGGCCAATCCTTCGAAGCGATCCCGGCTTGGATACAACCAGATTATGCGGCATCTCATCGTCATTGCTCAGAATGATTTCGACGGGCTGCTTCGAGACAACATCAAATCGCTTGATGTCATACATCATCTTGTGAGGAATCGTCCCGATTCGAATGCGTTTGATCCTGATGTCAGAAAGTTCTTCGGGCCAGATTTCATCTGGAATGAGATCCATTGCCAGGGCCGCATGCATTCGCGTATTGTCGTCGCCCGCCACTGCCCAGGAACGAAGCATCGCCAAAGTTTCGGAACTCGGCACAGCACGCGCCAAAGTCCTCATGGCAGCGCGTCTCACAGGAAGATCACTGTCTGATCCGGGAACAAGAACTGTCTTGAATTCCGGCGCAGGCTGCCTCTCAAGTTCCCAATTTACCTGACGGTCTTCGTCCAGAATCTTAATCCGAAATTGGTCAAGTCTCTTGTGATAGGGACGATCTGTCCGGTTGTAGATGTTGATCTGTTCAATCAATTGTTCAGATCCCAAATCGACTTCCCACCAAGGATCCGGGTCGTTTTCGATCGTATGCGTCGATGTGCCGGCAGCCCATTGACCATTCGAATTCGCATCAACTGCATGCTCCGGATGCCCTTCCCAATTGGTTGTGGATTGTGCGCAAGTTGAACCCAGCGCAACATTCGTCCCACCACTGAGAATCTCAACTTCTGCAAGGGTGAGTGTCCCTGGACCATCCAACTCAATGCGAACAAAACGACCGCGGGGCGTAGATGCCTCGAGACGAGGCCCCGACTCCAACAGTGATTGCACATCAGCCCAGCCATCTTGTGCAGTGTCTGGCCATGCGAACGCCGCATCCAGCAAGTCCATGCGCGCCTGCGGTCCAAACTGCTGCGCTGCGAACGCCCAAGTGGGCCCCCATCCATCCATGATCAGGCGCGCAGCCCATGCAACATGCCTGAGCGCATCTGGTGCTGTGGCATCGATTGATACGGATTCCAACTCCGGTCGCAGTGGCTCCAGTTCTTCAGAGCTCAAATCAAGCAGAAGTTGGGTCGACCCGCCTTCTGAAGAAGCCCGGACTGCATTCCATAACTCCTCGGCAACTGTCCGATCGGATTCTGATGCCAGCCACTCAGCAGCATCACGTCTCGCTTGAACCGGCAAGGTTGGCCGCTTCAATCGTTCTGCCGCTGAAAAGAAATTGAGTGGTTCGGCCAGTAAGCCTTCATCGACCATCCTTGAGAGTCGCCATGTTTCGGTGCCTTCACCCCCCGGCTCGCCGAATCGTGCCAATGCCGCCACTGCACGGGCGCGAAGGGCCTTCATGCCCTGATCCATCGGCAGGCGCATCGCGAGTGATAGAAGTTCCAGAGCGCGAGGATCGTCGCAGTACCCCAGCGCCAGCAAAGCTTCAGCACGCACACCAGGATCGCGATCCAACACTGCCCATTTCAGCCGGTCAACCGTGTCGATCTCCTCGCTCCAACCACGCATGACTGCTACAGCGGCTGCACGCGCACGCGGTTCGTCTGACGACAAGGCCTCATCCAACAGCGTTTCATTGACAACCCCATGCGCTTGATGGAGCCACAACGCTTCCATCAATGCGTGAGGATCTTCCGATTCGACTCCCCAAGCCATCGCATCTGGCAATACTTCGTCAGCGGGACGTCTTTGCAGTTCGATCCGACTTCTTCTTGTTGCCCATGGATGATTGCCCGCGAGAAGCGTGAGCAGATCGGTGATGTCAAGTTGGGAAATCGGCTCCCAGTTCACCGGCTGACGGTCATCCTTCGTGATACGCCAGATCCGGCCATGTGTGTGATCCCGTCTTGGATCGCGAACACTGAACTGCATGTGCCCAACGATGGGATTCGCCCAGTCAAGCATGTAGATCGCGCCATCGGGCCCCACTTCCGTATCAACGGGCCGACATGTCGGATCCGTTGAATACAACAGATCAGGTTCAATAGCGTCGGCTGCAAATCCTGAGTCTGCCTCACGCATGTCGTACCAGTGAAGGCCGTGATATCCAATGTTCTGGGGTAGAACGATGCGTCCATGAACTTCATCAGGAAGGTGACTGCCACCCAGAATCTCAGTGCCTCCTGATGGCCTGCGACTTGCAGGCGTGAACGCTGGAATACTCCGAACATCAGGACCACCCTTACCCGTATCCGGATAGGGGTGTGCGCCTGCAATGTGCGTCAAGCGCCGAGAGGTTCCGCTGGTCCCATCCGTGATGATGCTTCTGCCCCATCGATCAAACACATGCCCCCATGGATTTGCCCATGGCCAAGACGACACAACCTCCACCTCGCCAGTATGCGGGTTGAAACGATGCACCGCGCCATCGGTGGATCGAGATGGACCATGGGGAGATTCAATCTGAGTGTGATGAAAGGTCCCTTCCTGAAAGTAGATGCTTCCATCAGGGGGTCGCGCAAATGCCGACATGGCATGGTGGCTGTCCTCCGGACCGAATCCGTGGAGAACAATTTCACGCTCATCCGCCACACCATCGCCATCCGTATCAACGACATGAATGAGATTGGGCTGGCTCACGACCCAGGCTTCATCCCCATTTGTCGCGAAGCCTGTTGGAATGTAGAGGCCGTCTGCAAAGGTCGTCACCGTGTCGGCATGGCCATCACGATCTGCATCTTCAAGGTAGATGAGCCTGTCCCGAGGCGACTCCCCTGGAACAACGTGCGGATAGGTTGGCGCAACAACGACCCAAAGTCTTCCATCCCCGTCGAAGTTCATCGCGATCGGATTGGCTAGTTCGGAAAAGTCTTCCTCACTTGCAAAGCAATTGATGCTCCAACCTTCCGGAAGTACGAAGTTCTGCACTTGTGCTTCTACTTCGGGAACATCCCTGTCCTCTGGTGACACATTAACCGCTTCCCAATCCGGTTCAGGCACAGTCGGGGCCCATGCAGGATCCATCGTCCGCAGCATCTCCTGACCATTGACAGGACGGTTGTTAAGAAGCGCTCTGTCAGCGGCCATTGCCAGATCTTCAAGCCGTTTCATCTCCCGTGGAAAATTGTCATCGCCAAATGGCTTGAACCGGCGTCCATAGACATACTCCGTGTTGATCGGCCGAAAGCGTTCAAAGACAAATCTGTTCTTCTCACGTATGTCTGCAAGTCTCTCCTTGGGAACATCTATCCCAGAAGGATCAATGCCAAGCCTGACGAGCATTTCTCTCGCTGCAAGCCGATAGCCGGCCTCGTTGAGGTGAATGCCATTGATCGTCATCGCATCCGGATCAGACATTTCCTTTCGCATCGGGTAATGCAGATCAATGAAGGGAATCCCGCGAGATGCGGCCACCTCGCGCATGACCTGTGTGTAGCGGCCGATCTCAAGCGTCCGCGATGTCCCTTCCGGCCAACGTTCTCCCAAAGTCTCGTGCGCGATGGGCGAGACGAGCACAATGCGATACTGACTGTGAGCGTCCAGCCATGCGTCAAGATTGTGACGAAACGGCAATAGACCTTGATCCCCGGCAAAGGATTCGTTCATTCCAAAACAGGCAATGAGAACATCTGTCCCGACCCGATCAAGATGCGCATCCATGCCTTCAAAGTTCAGTGGCCGAGGCTGAAGGGCAACTTCATCCGCACTCCATGCGAAGTTCCGCACATGCAAATCGGCTTCTGGATATGCCGCCCTGAGCCCCGCTTCAAAGTAAGGAAAATGCTGCATGCGCTCGGCAAATGTGTTCCCGACGATCGAGATTGTGTCTCCATCCTCTATCTGCAATATGGAATGGTCGGCAGTCGTCCCCAAGAATGCGGCAATCAAAGCAATTGAAATCAACGGTCACCATCCTCGCGGGTTGCAAGATAGGCAACGATGTCCCGCACCTCCTGAGGCGTCAATTGCGATCGCATCTCGGGCATGGCCGATACAACTCCATAACCTTCCGCAATCTCCGCCTGAGGATCGATGATCGCAGACAGAAGTTTGTCGCGACTCAGTCTCGACGCAATACCATCTAAAGTTGGCCCTGCATTCCCCCCCACACCTTCGACGATGTGGCAGCGAAGACAAGATGCAGATGAATGATGTTGAACGAGCGCCCGTCCACGTTCGATATCGCCACCGTGCAGAGCGGATGACCATATCTCATCGCTTGAATGATCCGGGGACGACAAGAGCAGGAAATCCAAACGTGTCTGATCCGTCACACGATCAGTGACTTCCATGAGCGCGGGAATACCCTCGTTCTCAGCGATCACTTCAAATGCTGCCCGGTGAACCTCCGGTTCGTTAGTCAATAATCCCGATCGAGCCAGAGGAATGCCTCTTTCCGGCGGCGCAAGACGAATGGCCTCTGCGTGAAGGACCGGTCTCTCACTCATGATGGCAATATCAAGCGCCGAACCACGAGTCGATTCAGAAGATGCGAGATGGCGAAGACAGTCGAGCCTTGTGGCATCCGACTCAGATATGTCCCCCAGCATTGCCATCAGCACCTTTGGATCCAGAGAAACTTCAAATACTTCCGCTGCCGATCGGGCAGACTCGCCGAGATTGCCTTCCGCCTCGGTAATGGCAGGCAAAATGGCGACAACGGATCCTGTTGCGAGTGTTGGATCGCGCGGGGCGATGTCACGATATCGACCAGTGACCCGGTCACGAGGCCCAGGTTGCGCCCAATCTGCCAACGCGCGGGCGGCTTCCAGCCTGACAATAGGTGAGACTTGCTCATTTGCCGCAACGCGCGCTATCGATTCTGCATCATTTGGAGAACCTCGCCGCATCGCCGCCTCGATTGCGCGACGACCAATCGATCGAGCCTCCCGGGAATCACCTTCAGGAACAGAAGATGCCAAGTCGGCCAACGACGACATCGCGGCCTCTATTTCGGCATCGTGAATCGCTCTTGCCGCCTCAGCTGCAACGAATGGATCCGGATCGACGAGCGCGAAGGCCACTGCTGGATCTTGCAGTTTGCGGAGCGCCAGCACCGCACCAAGCCGAACCGATGGTTGTGCGTCACCAAGAAGTTCGACGAGCCGATCTGGTTCACCGGAACCCGCGAGCGCCATCACGCACGCATGTCGAATCCATTTGTCATCGTTGTCATTCGCCCACAAGACTTCTGCTACAGAGTCGATCAAATCAGGATGGCCGACCTTTCCAAGCGCGATCAACGCGTGATAGGACACGCGGGGATCGGGATCAAATGCGAGATCAATCAACTGCTCGCCTGCAGCTTCATGCATCACATCGCCGATCACCTGTGCTGCTTGCGCTCGAGTTTCTGCGTCATCATGATGCAGAAAGCTGCTGACAATCGCTGCTGCAGGCGAAGGATCCTCCGATCGCCGGGCCACAATGCCGAGGCCCCATATGGCATGCAATCGTGCCAATTGATGATCCTCATGCGCAATCCCCTCGTATAAATCAATCACTTCAGTCCCACGATCAGACAGCGCCCACTGTGCCCGAAGACGAATGCGCATGTCTTCGTGCCGGAGAAGAGACGCCAGTTCTTCGTTGCTCCGATCGGCGAAGTCCCTTTCAATGATCGAGGCAGCATCCTTCACGGCAGCCTCTTGTCCCAACTTGCTGTGTGACACTCGCCACATCCGACCTGTATTGCTGCTCCCCCATCCCTGCACCCAATCACTCACATAGACCGAACCGTCCCAACCCATGTCCACATCGGTGCAGAGAACACCTTTCACAAACGGGTGGATATCAACAACTTCAAATCCCGCACCATTTGGCTCTACGCCAAATGAAAGCACACTGCTGTGCTGAGGTGTGCCCCGAAAATCACACAGTAAAAAGCGATCGTCATAACGATCATCATGCCCAGGTCCAGGAAGATAAGTCAGCCCTGATGGTCCACTGCCAATGTAGGAGAGTGGCGGCATCACCCACGCGGGGCGACCAGGATGATCCATCTTCCAGACACCTTCCTGTACCCATGGCCCTCGATCGTTGTCACCTCCGAGGGTTTGATAGGCCATGTCCCAACCGGTTTCTCCGCCCTCCACCACATAGACAACGCGCGCACGGTCCTCGCTGTCCGAGTTGTTGTCGCCGGTAAACAGATTGCCCCAGCGATCAAAGGCTAGTTCTTGAGGATTGCGAAGACCGCGATGAAAGACTTCAAGATTCGTCCCATCGGGCTCGCAGCGGAAGACGGCACCGCTATGGGGGTCTTCGAGAACAGTGCCATCAGGAAGTTCGACGTGATAGCCCCGATCCCCGATTGACCAGTACATCCGGCCATCTGGGCCCATGACAAGGCCATGCATGTCATGGCCTCGCAGGGCGACCCGAACACCAAAGCCCTGAAACAGAGACTCCTGCTCATCAGCAGTGCCGTCCCCATCCTGATCACGCAGGCGCCAGAGATGCGGAATGTTCGTGTACCAGATATCGCCATTCAATGGGAATAGGCCAGCCCCCCCGCCATCCAGCACTTCGTTAAATGGGCCCGCGAATCGC
>JAKVBW010000011.1 GCA_022446945.1 Phycisphaerales bacterium
GATTCGATGCCAAAAACCTGCATCGCAATTTCTACGGCAATCCCGCCAGCAAGAACCGCTAGCAGAAATGTCGCAAGCCCTGCAGCCGTGCCGAACCTCCACGGGCGAACAGGAACGGAGCGAATCCGACACCAAGACCACCACAGAAAGATCGCGGCAGCCAATACCCCAAGAATGCCCGGCCAAATCGCAGTGAACCCGCCCGCTTCTTCCGCCGATTGTGCATCTGGTGCCGCTAGAGTAACCGTCGCCCCAGTTGAACGGCAGACCCCCAACATGAGTACCACACCTACGCTCCAACAGATTGTCGCGCACAAGCGTGCGGAAGTCGACGCAGCACGATCGAGTTGTTCGCTGGATGAACTGCGTGAACGCGTCGCAACCATGCCGCATCCTCGTAACTTCTTTTCTGCGGTATCAACTGGCAGCGGTCCGGGTGGCGTCAACGTCATTGCAGAGATCAAACGTCGTAGCCCTTCTGCCGGAGAGATCCGAACTGATTTCGATCCTGTTGACATCGCTCTACAGTACGAAAATGCTGGAGCTGTCGCGATCTCCTGCTTGACAGACGAGACTTTCTTCGGAGGGAGTTTAGGGTCGATTCAGCGGATCAAAAAATCTGTTCGCCTTCCTGTTCTTCGTAAAGACTTCATTCTCGATGCCTGGCAGGTGTGGGAATCGCGTGCTGCGGGGGCTGATGCCATTCTCCTGATTTCTGAATGTCTGTCAGAAGGGCAACTCATGGATCTCCTCATCTTGGCACATGAACTTGAGATGACAGCGTTGGTGGAGATTCATGACATGGAAAATCTTCTGCGTGTACGTCGGCACATCGGATTTCCTCATCCTGGGTTCATGCTCCTTGGCATCAACAATCGCAATCTCAAGACGATGGAGACGGACATCAGTCACACCATCCGCATGCTTGAGTTAGTAGAGGATCACCGTGACATTCTCGTGACCGAATCAGGAATCCGATCACGATCAGACATTGAACGCATGGTTAGTCACGGCCTGCGAAGATTTCTGGTCGGAGAAAGTCTCCTGAAAGAGGATTCTCCGGGTGAGGCACTTCGAGCCCTTGTTGGCACACCGTGGGAATAGTCTCAGATTGACGAATCGTGTCTCGCCCTTGCTATGGTGGTCATCGACATGCCGTTTGTTGAACATTCCCGCCAAGATGATGTCGTCACGCTTGAGCTCAATCGACCGGACAAACGCAATGCGCTCAATCCTGAACTGATTGCATCGCTTCAGGATGCCATCACCACTGTTGAGCAGGACAACACTATCCGTGTCCTGATCCTCGGCGGTCGTGGTCCTGCGTTCTGCTCGGGAATGGACTTGCAGGGTGTTCTCGATGATCCAGTGGCCATGGGCGGCATGCTGCAAGATTTGGCTCGAGCGACTTTGAGAATACGCGCGTTACCCATACCCACGATCGCACGTGTGCATGGCGCCGCCATCGGTGGCGGTTGTGGGCTCTGTGCTGTCACGGATCTGGCAATCAGCCATCCTGAGGCCAAACTCGGTTACCCCGAAGTGACACTCGGCGTTTGCCCAGCAGTCGTGGCGCCATGGCTCACGCGAAAGATCGGAGCAGGCCCAGCAAGAGCCCTGTTGCTTCAGGGTGGTCAACTTTCAGGAACTGAGGCGGCCAGCAAAGGTCTCGTGGACGAACTTGTGCCGGAACCCGAATTGGAAATGGCTGTCACATTGCTGGCCAAGAAACTCGCAGGTGGTGGGCCAGATGCGATCGCTGTCACCAAGCAATGGCTCAATGAACTCGATGGCTCTATCGATGCTGCCATGCTCGATCGGGGGGCAGCGCTCTCTGCAGAAGTCATTGCAGGCGAAGAAGCTCAGGCACGGCTGCGACCGTTCTTTGGAAGTCACTGATTTCCTCGTTGGGTGGCCCAGATCATCCCCAAGCCATCCCCCTTTGGATCCTGATCTGAGGGCTTTCTTGTTACCATGAGGGGCCACAGCTTCGAGAGGGAGCGTCGATCGGACGGGTCGCCTCATCGGGCGTGGGATGGAGGATATGGCCTCTATCGGGCCGCTGTAAAAGGCCAAAAACGGGCCGACAGCGACGACAACAACCATACCGGGTCGGCTTCGGATGCATGGTGTTGGGCCACTCCCGAAGACCGTCCTCCAGACCGTGTTCAGGAGTATTGATGACGACGACCTCGACAGCACCCACCTTTGAGATCGACCGTGGTTCGGACGGCCAAGCCACACTGTGGCTGGAGGCCCCCCACCAGCCCGTCGTCGTTTTCGACCGAATGATGCTTGCCCGGCTCGACGCTTCTCTGGATGCGCTCATGTCGGACCCTCCGAGCTGCCTCATCATCCGAAGCCGTGACGAACGCGTTTGGGTCGCGGGTGCAGATCTCAAGGAGATTGACGCGCTTTCTGACGAATCGCTGGAGGCGTATCTCGCAGAGGGCCAGCGAGTGTTTGGGCGACTGGCATCGTCGCCATTTACTGTCATCGCTGCAATTCATGGCGCGACACTCGGTGGTGGCCTTGAACTGGCGCTTCATTGTCACGGCATTGTCGCCAGCATCACCTCCAAGCGTGGCAAGCCGTATCCCATCGGTTTGCCGGAAGCCTCCCTTGGACTGATCCCTGCATGGGGCGGTACCCAATTGCTGCCTGCGCGGGTCGCACCCGATACCAGCGTTCCTGCGATTGCGCATGGCCGAACCTTTACGAGCGACTCCATGCCGGATGGCCTGATCGATCTGGTTGTCGACGATCCTGAACAACTGGATGATGCGTGCAGATCAGTTGCCGATTCGTTGGACATCACGGAACTCCCCAGAACAATTGCATCATCCGACCATGAAGAATCGATCCTGTCCGCTGTCGAACACATTCGACATGATGCGCCCCTCGAAGACGCTGCCGACGTGGCGATCAATTGCATCTCGATTGGTATCAAGAATGGAATGGATGCTGGTCTCGACATCGAACGAGAGGGACTCGTGTCCCTCCGCAACACCCCACACACTCGATCCCTGTTGCACGCATTTCTTTCTCGCAACAACTGACCTCTGACATTCGACTTCGCATTTATCGGAGCGCTCTGATGAGTACTAAGCAATCTCTTGCAGACAGCCTGAAGAACGTCTCGGAGAAAGACAAGAAGCAGATCAAGGCCGCAGAGGAGATGCTCGGCCCCGATCCTGAGACGATGGGCTTCATCAAGAACCTTTTCTGGGGAAACTACCGAGAAGAACTGGTCTTCCCTTTCCCAGAGGTCACGGCAGAAGAAACGGCAAGATGTGATCAGTTGCTCGCAGAGCTTGACGAATATTTGAGGAACGAGCACCCCTCGACAGAGATTGATCGCCATCAGGAGATCCCGCATTGGGCGATCAAGCGCCTCTTTGAATTGGGTGTCATGGGAATGATTGTTCCCAAGATCTATGGAGGAGGTGACTTTGGCATCACTTCCTACAACCGCGTACTTGAACGCATTGGACAAACATGTGGCTCAACTGCAGTGATGGTGTCAGCGCATCAGTCAATTGGCTGTGGTGCCGTCAATCTGTTCGGAACGGAAGAACAGAAGCAATATTGGCTGCCAAAGATCTCCAAAGACATGCTGAGTGCATTCTGCCTATCTGAACCCAATGTTGGCGGTGAGGCGGGAGGCCAGGAAACACGCATTGACCTCTCCGAGGATGGAGAGCATTACATCATCAACGGCGAGAAGAAGTGGGCGACTTCAGGGGCGCTAGCAGGCATGTTTACCGTGATGGGCAAACAACGCCTCGTCGATCCAAAAACAGGAAAAGAAAAGGACAAGGTCACAGCTGTCATCGTCACACCCGACATGGATGGTGTCGACATCTTCAGCAGAAACCGATCGAAATGCGGCATCCGAGGCACCTGGCAAGCCCGCATTCGATTCAATAATGTCAAGGTGCCTCGCGCCAACCTGCTTCATCAAGAAGGCCGTGGTCTCAACGTCGCCTTGACATGCCTGAACTACGGCCGCTGCACATTGTCAGCAGGAATGGTTGGCGCAGGTTGGTCTGCATACAAACAGGCGCTCAAATGGTCGCAGTTGCGATATCAATTCGATCGCCCCATCGGCGAGTTTGATCTGGTACGGGATCGACTGGCGACCATGGCTGCATATTGTTACGCAATGGATGCCATGCTCTACATGACGACTGGTATCGTCGACCGCGGCGACGAAGACATCATGCTTGAAACTGCGATCTGCAAGATCTTCTGTTCTGAACTGGGCTTTCGCACTTGCGATAACGCCTTGCAGGTGATGGGCGGCGAAGGTTACATGACTGAAAACATGATCGAGCGTCTCTGGCGAGACTCGAGAATCAATGTCATCGTCGAAGGCGCCAATGAAGTCATGCATTCCTTTGTCTTCGCGTATGGTTCGAAACAACTTGGGGAATGGATGCTCTCTGTCAAGCAATCGCCTTTCAAGCACATGGGAGACGCCATCAAAATTGGCGCTCAGTTGTTTATGGGCATTCGGCCGCCTGCGCCCTCGATTGACTCTCTGGATCCCTCGCTACGCGATCATGCAGATGAATTGGAGTCACTGACGCGAGAATTCAGTCACCAGGTGAAAATCGCCTTCAAGGAACATGAAGAGCAGCTTGTCACGCGACAAATGGTTCAACGCCGCCTCAGTTGGTGCGTCATCTGGTTACATGCAATGTCTTGCGTCCTGTCTAAGTTCGATCGCCATATTCGAAATGGACTTGACGGGGCATCGTTGGAGCATGATCGAGCGATCGTCGACCATATCATGGCGATGGGATCAAATGACATTCACCATCAAATTCGCTGCCTGCATACGAACACAGATGAGACCATGCAGGCCTGTGCTGATGTAGTTTGGAATGAACTTGCCGCAATGCCACATGGAGATTACTACGTCCCGGAGAAAACACCTGTCGAAGATGCTCAGGGAAATGGGCGGCCAATCGATCATGACAATATCGATCAATTCGGCGACGGATCTTTAGCGGCAGAAATTCAATCAGTCTTTGGACAACAGGCTTGAAAGGTTTCGACGAGGAAGGGCCCCGCTGAAATGAACACATTTGGAGAAATGACTGCATGCGGCCATGAACGAGTCTGCTTCCATCAGGATGCAGAGACCGGTCTACGCGCCATCATCGCGGTCCACTCTACGCAACTTGGATCTGCGCTTGGTGGTACCCGCCGCTGGCACTATGCAACTGAAGAAGAGGCGCTCTATGACGTCCTCCGCCTTTCTGAAGGCATGTCCTACAAAGCTGCCTGTGCGAACTTGCCGATGGGCGGCGCAAAGAGTGTCATCCTATTGCCCCAACCCGGCCTACCTGCAACAGAGGCTGAGGCACGCGCTATGGGGCGATTCATCGATACGTTCGCTGGTGACTACATCGCAGCCGAGGATGTCGGCATCGACACACAGTTTGTGGACTGGATGGCTGCTGAAACACGTCATGTCATGGGAGGTGAAACTGTCTCCACTGGAGGTGACCCTTCACCATTTACGGCGAAAGGAACCTTTAACGGCATGCTGGCTTGCCTCCGCCATCAAGATAGGCCGATTGAATTCGAAGGACTGACGATCGCCATTCAAGGTCTCGGACATGTTGGCATGGATCTTTGCAGAATTCTGCATACCGCAGGCGCGTCATTGATTGTGGCGGACATTGACGCCCAGCGCGTCGAACGGGCTGTACAGGATTTTGATGCTGTCCCTTGTGATCCTGGAAACATCCTGCAGGCGGAGTGCGACATCTTGGCTCCATGTGCACTTGGTGCTGTGATTGGTTCAGATGACATTCGCCGCCTCAATACGAACATCATTTGTGGAGCCGCCAACAACATTCTGGTCAACCCAGAAGAAGATGCTGCCGCCGCCGCCAAGGCTGGTGTGCTTTACGCACCGGACTTTGTGGTCAACGCAGGAGGACTGATCTGGCTGGCTGGGCTGTGGCTCGGAATGGGCCGCGATGAACTGGAAGAACGCATCAACGCGATTGAAGAAACTACCCTTGAGGTGTTAGAGGAGGCAAGATTGCTTTCCTCGACACATCTGGCCGCTGTTGAATTCGCCAAACGTCGCTTTGCAAACAAGCCGACCAGCGACAAGGAGCCACTGCATGCCGGTTGACTGTGCTTATCAAACGACCATCGAGCGTGTTTCCATTCTCGATGAACATGGCGTCTTTGATGAGACTCTCGGCGACGGTCTGATCCCTGACGAGGATGTCGTCAAGTTGTATCGACACATGACACTGTGTCGTCACTTTGACGAAATTGCGTTCAAGCTGCAGCGATCTGGACGCATGGGAACTTATCCGGAGAACCGTGGCCAGGAAGCCACCTCGCTGGGCGCTGCCTATGCACTTGAAGATCGAGACTGGCTTGTGACTTGTTATCGCGAGAATGCAGGTTTGTTCTGGAGAGGCGTGGATCCTGAAAAGATCCTCCTGCATTGGATGGGGGATGAGCGTGGCAACAACATCCCGGTCAAAGCGACGCCTTTGGCGATTCCAATCGGAACGCAAATGCTGCATGCGGCCGGCCTGGGGTGGGCTTCGAAGTACCGCGGTGATGGGGGAATCGCCTGCACTTTCTTCGGAGATGGTGCTACAAGTGAGGGCGACTTCCATGAAGCAATGAATTTTGCGGCCAACCTCGATTTGCCCGTGGTGTTTGTCTGTCAAAACAACTTCTGGGCCATCTCTGTACCCACACGCATCCAGTGCTCCGCGCCGACACTGGCTCAACGTGGGCTGGCTTATGGAATGCACAGTGTCCAGGTGGATGGCAATGACATCTTCGCAATGGTGAAAGTTGTCCGAGAAGCTGCCGAACGTGCGCGACAAGAGAACCGACCCACCTTCATTGAGGCTGTCACCTACCGGCTGGGAGATCACACAACAGCCGACGACGCGAGGCGCTATCGCGATGAAGAGGAAGTCGAAACCTGGACCAGACGAGATCCGATGATCAGACTCCGCAACTGGCTTGAGCATCGAGATTTGTGGGATGAAAATCAGGAACAGGCGCAACGCGTCGAGAACGAAGCAACGGTTTCGGCAATTGTCAAGCGAGCTGAAGACATCGAAGCGCCTACAACCGACGACATCTTCAAATGGATGTATGCGGAGATCCCACCCGTACTGGAAATGCAACGTCGAACCATGCGAACCAGTAGCCTTGGCCAGGGCTTTGACGGATCAGGTCACTGAGGGAAGGGCGGACAAACGACATGGCAAATCTCACACTTGTACAAGCCATCAACCTCGCACTCGCTCAGGAAATGGAGAAGGACGATCGCATTCTTCTCATGGGTGAGGATGTAGGTGCCAATGGTGGTGTCTTCCGAGTCACCGAAGGACTTCATGAGCGATTCGGGGGTGATCGAGTGGTTGACACCCCCCTTGCGGAATCGGGAATCATTGGCACTGCCATCGGGCTCGCCATGGCCGGCCTCCGCCCTATTCCCGAGATCCAGTTCGAAGGATTCCTCGGCCCCGCCTACGATCAACTCTGTACACATGCATCTCGGATGCGCACACGCACACGCGGCGGCCTCACTGTCCCGATGACAGTCCGCGTACCTGTCGGAGGCGGCATCCATGCCCCAGAACTACACAGTGACAGCCCAGAGGCGATTTACACCCACAATCCAGGCATCAAGGTCGTCATGCCCTCCTCTCCCTACGACGCCAAGGGGCTCTTGATCAGCGCTATTCGGGATCCGGATCCGGTCATTTTCTTTGAACCCAAACGGATCTACAGAGCATTCCGTGAGGAAGTCCCGGAGGATGAATACACGGTCCCCATCGGAAAGGCGCGTGTTGTCCGTGAAGGCGCAGAGATCACGATGGTTTCCTGGGGATCCACGATCGTGCAGTGCATGAATGCCATTGAGCAATCGGATCGGGATATCGAGTTGATTGATCTGCGGACGATCAACCCACTTGACATGGAAACCGTTGCTACCTCCGCATGCAAAACTGGCCGGGTTGTGATTGTGCATGAGGCACCGATGAGTTGTGGTGTCGGCGCTGAACTATCGGCACGCATCATGGAACAGTGTTTCCTGCACCTTGAAGCCCCTGTGCAGCGTGTCACCGGGTTCGATACGCTCATGCCCTACTACAAACTTGAACTGGACTATCTTCCGGACGCTGAACGAATCGGCAAGGCCATCGCCGAAACGGCAGCCTATTGACCCCTCTGGAGCACTTGGCCCATGGCGATGAAGCAGCCTGATGACCGATCCCACTTCCTCCTGCCCGATCTAGGTGAGGGTGTCGCGGAGGCTGAGCTCATCAGCTGGAAAGTCAGCCCTGGCGAGATGGTCCAGGAACACCAAACTCTGGCTGAAATGGAAACGGACAAAGCACTTGTCGAGGTGCCTAGTCCTTGGTCCGGAACAATCAAGGATCTCAATGGATCGGCGGGCGACATCATTCCTGTCGGCGCGATTCTGGTCACCTATGACATTGGAGTGCCGGAGAAAGCATCTGGAGTAGCGCCTGCCCCCGACGATGTCGCAGAGTCAGGGGAAAGAGAAGATGCCGGCACGGTTGTTGGCAATGTCAGTGAGTCCTTGACGATGCCATCCAGTTTTCAGCGCCAGAGCGGAACAGTGATAGAAGAAACCTCTGCTGGGAAAGCACTGGCGACCCCAGCAGTGAGACGCATCGCCCGCGAGCTCAGTGTCGATATCGATCAGGTCAACGCAACTGGACGAGGCGGCCGCGTGACTGCCTCTGATGTCCAAGCGCATGCAAGTGTTGTGACCTCGCCGGAAACCTCTGTTGCCCCAGCTATCCCAGTAACTGCTCCACAGAGCGAAGCCGAGAATCTGCCGCTGGCGACACGGGTAACACAGCCCATCGAAGGCGTGGCAGAACGGATCCCATTCCGAGGAATCCGGCGAAAGACCGCACAAGCGCTTCAGCATTCCGTCCAAACAACTGTGCACTTCACTGTCGTCGATGAAGCGGATGTCACCGAACTTGAAAGACGCCGCATGGGGTATGAGGAACTGCTTGGAAGACGGATCAGTTTGCTTCCATTTGTCATGTCGGCTGTCTGCAAAGCACTCCGCGCACACCCGACAATCAATTCGACTGTTGACGATTTCGTAGAGGAAATCCAAATCCGCAGTGTCGTCAATCTTGGATGCGCCGTCGATACTGACCATGGGCTCATGGTCCCAGTCATCAAGAATGCTGATGAACTGAGTGTCGTGCAGATGGGTGAGAGAATTGCCGAACTGGCAAGGGGTTGCAAAGAACGGTCGATCGACCGTGAATACCTCAGTGGCGGAACATTCACCGTGTCGAATGTTGGAAGCTATGGAGGCATGTTCGCAACGCCGATCATCAATTACCCCGAAGTAGCAATCCTAGGTATCGGGCGAGCCAAAGAACGCGTCCTGACGCGCCAAGGGGCGTTCTACGCAGGCCTTGTGTTGCCACTCAGTCTCTCGTGTGATCATAGGATCGTCGATGGGGCCGAAGGTGCGAGATTCCTCAACACGATCGTTGCTCACCTCGAAGCGCCCGAGAAGTTTCTGCCGGCCGTCTGACTAGCCTGCATCACTTTCAAGAAGTTCGAACCACTCACCTTGATGTCGCACTGTGAAAACAGGGTGCCCTGGTTCATGATCAAGGACCAACAACCATGATTTGTCTGCTGCGGAAGAAAGCAATCCCTGCTTGGTGCGCATGTTCTCCCACGGCAACATGTCGTAACCCATGCTGTACGACGCTCCAATGTGGTGGCGTGTAGGCAATAGATCGCCTGGAAAGCAGAGCGTTCCATCAACAGTCTCAACGATAACTGCCTGCTGGCCCCAAGTATGACCTGGAACAGGCATCACCCTGATCCCCGACATGATGGTTGAATCACCCTCATGAGTCACGATTTGATCCGCAACAGGATCGAGATTGGAATGCAGATAGGTCCCCGTCATGGTCGATCGCCCTGCCTTCGCATCTTCCCATTCCTGCATCTGAACATGAATGTGCGCATTTGGGAAGGTCGCAGCCGCATGGCCATCTTGATCTAAACGTGTCAAACCACCTGCGTGATCAAAGTGAAGGTGTGTCAGTACGACATCATCAATATCCCCGGGCTGGATCCCCTTCTCTGCCAGTGCCTCTACCACTGTCCGCGATTCAACTGCGAAGATATCCCTCTGTTTCTGCGTCCACTTGTCTCCACAACCCGTCTCGACAAGGACGCGCCGATCACCCTGCTGAAGCAGAAGGCAGTTGGTCTGAAGTTCTATGCGGTTCGCATCATCTGGAGGAATCAATCTCTTCCATATGGCCTTCGGCACGACCCCAAACATGCCACCGCCATCCAGTCGCATCGTGCCGGCTCGCAGAACCGCCCAGTTCCAAATCCCCTCAGACACCGATTGCTGCGTGAGATCGAACGAAGTTGACAATGGTTTCTGCCACTCGTGAGCGCTGCGCCTCCGTCAATTCGGGATAGATTGGCAACGCAATGCTTTCAGCCGCCGCTTGCTCACTTGCAGGAAGAGGCTCGCAGGGCAGCGTCTCAAAACATTCCTGTTTGTGGAGCGGGACCGGGTAATAGACATCATGGCCAATCTTCTGTTCATTCAGATGTGCGCGAAGTTCATCACGAACCGATGCGGGCACACGGATGGTGTACTGGTTGAAAATGTGCCGCGATGGTGCGTCTGGACGAGCGGGTACAAGAAGTGGAAGCGATGTGTCCTGCATCGAAACAGCAGTTGTTCCAGCACCGGATTCGATGAACATCGCATCGTAGTCGTCAGCGTTCGCAGAACGGCCTTCTGACCATCCATCTAGATAGGGAAGCTTCGCGTTCAAAACAGCAGCTTGCATCGCATCGAGGCGACTGTTCATTCCAACTTCGGCATGAAAATACTTCGGCTCCATCCCGTGGTTTCTGAGACGACGAAGATGGGACGCGACTGTTTCATCATTGGTCGTGATCATGCCCCCATCTCCAAACCCGCCAAGGTTCTTCGAAGGGAAGAAACTGAAACATCCGGTCCATCCCCGGGATCCTGTCGCAGCTCCGGTACTGTCTCGCGACCCGATGGCCTGAGCGGCATCCTCGATGAGCGGGACCCCCAAATCCTCTGCCACTTGCAACATGCCGCACATGTCTACGGCTTGGCCGAAGAGGTGAACGGGTAGGATCGCCTTGAGAGACGCGCAGCCTGAGGCTGCACCGGCGATTCCATCTGGAGTGCAGTTGTACGTCACCGGATCGATGTCCACCCAGACTGGCCGAGCACCCAAGCGCGAGATGGCTCCCGCAGTTGCGAAGAACGTATAGGACGGGCAAATGACCTCGTCGCCCTGGCCTACTCCGGCGGCCATGAGCGACAGCAGAAGCGCATCTGATCCGCTTGCGCATCCGACAGCATGCGCCGTTCCGCAGTACGCCGCCATCGAAGCCTCAAAGGCTTCGAGATGTGGTCCGCCAATGAACCATTGGCTCTCGGCGATCTCCCGCATCAGCGGCTCAATGTCGCTGCGGATTGTCGCGTACTGGGCTTTCAGATCGAGAAGAGGAATCGGTTCTGACATGGGCAGCTCCCGTAAGGGCTGCATGTTACCACCTGCCTCTGCGCCAGTGAAACCGAATCAGGACACAGTGCATCCACGAAGCGGATCAAACCGCTGCGAACGGATGATCAGCAATCGACCAATTCGAAGATGTTTGCGAGCAGCCACTCCTCGGCTTCCGCCTCGGTATCGACATCTGGAGGCCATGTTGAAGGGTCGTTGATGTCGAAGTCACAAGGATCGAAGGTGTCGCTGCCGCCGCTACCTGAATCGTTGTGTCCCCCGTTGAGATCATCACTGCCATCGCTTCCATCGTCCGATCCGCCGCCTGAAGGACTGCCCCCAGATCCGTTACTACCAGAACCCCCATCAGAATCATCGTCATCCGGCAGAGGCTGTAAATCAGGCGTCGCGTCGCTGACGACACCGTTCATATTCACTGCAACGTAGTCCTTGATGTTGTAAGTGTCGCTGACCAATGCCGCTGTCCAAGGCCGGCGGGCAAAGAGTGTTCGGCTGATCTCATGTCGAATGTAGGCCGACAGTTCACCAAAGAGCGTATGTGCAATCCGAGGTTGCTCCAGATAGGGAACCAACGCTGGCGTGCTCGACAAGATGGAATCTAGTTCCGTGATCGCTGCATTGACTGAAGCAACATCCGTCGCTTGTGCCAAAGCATCTGCAACAGCTTGAAGTGAAGCTTGTTCATCGTCACTTGCTGTAGGAACATCCTGTCCCGTCGCCCCCAACGTCACAAGCCGGCCATTGGTCAAGCCAACCGTAATGTCGCCACTGTCATGCGAGACGATAGCGCGCGGACGCCCCATTTCCTTGATCTCTCGTTCGGCAGCCAGATCGCCGCTCCCCAACCATGTTGAGCCATTCATCTGCCAAACGCTCAAACTTCGATCTGACCAGTCAATACCAATGATGTCCCCCAAAACCCCATCACCGTTGAGATCGCCACTTCGCCAGGGTTTCCATCTGCTCTCTGGAACAACAACTGCGCCGGTGGCATCCTGAGGAACAGTGGCTGTTGCGTAGAGTTCGCCATTGCGCTCGATATAGTCAGTCAGCCGCAGCCGTTGATCATTGCCCTTCCCGCGCCAGACCAGTTGATCCCCCTCATCAGCATGGCCCTGACGGACGACCCAGGGCCGCCAATCCTCTGGCTGCGAACCCCCACTGTCGGTGTACCAGACTTCTGGGCCCACATTGCCAGGTAGTGCGGGATTGATGTTCCAAGCAACGAGACCGCCCGAACTGGCGTTCCACCAGAGAAGATCTTCCTTCCAATCGTCGTTCAGATCTGCGAATTTCCACGGCGTCCAATTCTTGCCAGGCGCATCGAGATTGATCGTCTCGGCGAGACGGCCACCATCCATGAGCCAGACCAGCATTCTTTGATTGTCTTTTTCCAGCCATGCGCGCCGCCACATGAAATCCAGATCACCATCGCCATCGATATCGGTGGGATACATATTCCATTTATCGCTGGACCCTTGCACGAGAGGTGCCGCCTCGCCCGATGTCCGAACGACTTCGATCCGACCCGTCTGATCTTCAAGGGGGCGATCACCTGCCGGGAGATCCTCCCACAAGACTGGCTGCAAGACCGCGCCAAAGTCAAGATCATCCATGGCAACAACGGGTGCAGCGTCATAGCCGCCGCCGGGATTCGTAATCTCGGTTGCCGTGATGGGGCCTCGCCGGACAATGCGATACTCAAACCCTTCGCCCGGACCCTGTGGTGTTAACCCAGGATCCTCGGCATAATCTGCCCCACCATCGAGAATGAGAACCGTGTCAATAGCGCCCGCTAGGAACGCAAGGAATTCACCGCCGAATCCGTTACCTGGATCCAAGATCATCAAATCAGGACTCGATTCAAAACCCTCGCCCCGCTCGATAATGTCTACTTGAAAAATGGAACCTGACTCGTTGACATGCGCTGTTCCCACGAATGGCACCCCCTCCGGATCAAGAACCGAATTCATCAGTGTCAATTCTGCGCCTGGGGTGTAGCCAGCACCTCCGTCCACGATTACAACTTTCCGAACCTCGCCCTCGGTGCCGGCAAGTGTGCCATAAGCCAGATCAAGACCCGAGCCGCCTGTTCCCGTCGCATCAATGTCAAAGAAGCCAAGACCGCCCTCGTGATAGCCGGTACCACCATTGAGAATTTCGACTTCGATAACCGGGCCGGTCACATTCCAAGTACCTTCAAAGCCGGTCCCACCCGTACCCCAATTGTCTACGACGAGCGTACCCGTCTGGCTATCTCGATCAAACTCCGTCGTTGGATCGAGGACATCCAAAGCGCCAATCGTTCCCTGGCCATAGAACATGCCGCCCTCCGGATTGAGGTCCGAAGGTCGCAGTGGGCGATCGAGCCCCTGGTGCATGTAGATGATCACCACTTCTCCAGATTTAGTGTCTCGAAAGACAAGATCCGGAACACCATCCCGCGTGGAATCTTCAACCGAGATGCCCATATCCCCGAGATGCTCGAGAATGACCTCTGCTTGCAGACTTGTGGACAGGACGCCCGAAATCGTGAGTGCAAAAATCGAAGTCACGCTTCTCATCAATGGTCACCTTCCATACGTCATTGGCCTTTCCATGGCCTATGCTGGGTCATGGACAATCTCTACACACTTTAGGCCCCTGATTCCAGATCGGCTCCTTGGGGGGCCCGCATGTGCGCAAATCCCATCATGGCTGATGACGGACCCATCATGAACCCGAAATCCACCATTCTCGTTACCGGCGGAGCCGGCTTCATAGGCTCAGGATACGTCCGGAAGTCCCTTCAGGATCACCCAGATTGGGCAATCAGGGTTCTTGACGCCCTAACCTACGCTGGCAATCGCGCCAATCTGGAGGGTATCGAGGATCAGATCACCTTCATTCACGGTGATATCGCAGATCCGGGGGTCGTGGACGATGCCGTCGCAGGGTGTGATGCGGTCCTCAACTTCGCTGCTGAAAGCCATGTGGATCGCTCCCTGATGGATCGCCGCCCCTTTGAACGAACGAATGTCGAGGGGACTCAGGTACTTCTCGATGCTGCTATCCAGCATGGCGTTGAAAGGTTTCTGCAAGTCTCGACAGATGAGGTCTATGGAGATCTCGGAGGAACCGATCACTACTCAATCGAGACGGATCCGCTCCTGCCCCGAAGTCCCTACGCGGCCTCCAAAGCCGCAGCGGAAGAACTTGTACAAACGGCGCATGCATCACACGGACTTCACACCGTTCTCACGCGTGGATCTAATACCTATGGTCCTCGCCAGTTTCCAGAGAAGATCATCCCCTTGTTCGTCACCAACGCCATCGACGATCGATCACTGCCCATCTATGGTCGGGGAACTGCAGTCCGTGACTATCTCCATGTCGAGGATCATTGCGGAGGCATTGATCTCATACTTCACCATGGTGAACCGGGCGGCATCTACAACCTAGGTGCGAGGCTAGAAATATCCGCTTGCGACATCGCTGAGGCAATCCTTGAGGCGCTCGACAAACCCCACGCACTCATGTCCTTCGTTGCCGATCGTCCCAATCACGATCAGCGGTATGCCGTCAATCCCACTGCGGCTGAATCCCTAGGTTGGTCACGGGCTTGGTCGCTTGAAGACGGCTTGCAAGACACCGTTGCTTGGTATGCGGCAAACGAATGCTGGTGGCGACCCATTCGATCCAGCCAAGCGTTCAAAGATTTCGAGCATGCCTGGTACAACCGCGATCGATAAGAACGCTTGATCGGCGCTGCGCCTAAAAGCGATCAGCCAGCAATCTGACCTTGCTCTCGCATCAGCGCGATCAGATAGTCGCCATAAGAACTTCCCGCCATGTCATCTGCAAGTCTGGAAAATGCCTCATCGTTAATCCAGCCACGCCGCCAAGCGATCTCTTCGGGACATGCGATCTTCAGACCTTGTCGCGATTCAATCGTCTCGACAAACATGGATGCTTGCAACAACGTCTCGTGGGTACCAGTATCAAGCCACGCATCACCACGCCCCAATTGCTCCACATGCAATCGGCCTTGCTCCAAGTAGGCCCTGTTGACTTCGGTAATCTCCAATTCGCCTCGATGTGAAGGTTCAATTTTGCTCGCAATGGCAGGCGCATCTGCATCAAAGAAGTAGAGACCGGTCACAGCTAGATTTGAGTGTGGTCGATCAGGTTTCTCCTCGAGTGCGACGGGCCGCCCATCCACATCCAGTTGAACGACTCCGAAGCGTGAAGGATCTGCCACCGGATACGCGAAGACAGTCGCTCCATCAGATTGAGCGCACGCAGTTCGAAGTCTGCTGCCGAGACCATTACCAAAGAAAATATTATCCCCGAGGACGAGCGCCGATGAACTCCCCTCGAGCCACGGCTCAGCAAGAATCAGAGCATGCGCAATTCCCTCGGGCCGATCTTGTGTCATATAGTCGAACCGGACACCCCAAGACTCGCCTGAACCCAAAAGGGATTCATAACGAGGTCGATCCTCGGGCGTAGTAATGATGAGAACCTCGCGGATGTCCGCAAGCATCAGAACGGACAAGGGGTAATACACCATCGGTTTGTCATACACGGGTAGCAGATGCTTACTGACAACGCGTGTGACAGGATCGAGCCGCGTACCGGTACCACCAGCAAGAAGTATGCCCTTGCGATTATTCATCACGGTTCAGTGTACGCCGCAGATCGGCTCAAGACGTCATCAATTCTCGATGCCAAATGCGCAAGATGCGGCCCCGGCAGATCAATCCCTTCTGCAACCAGCACCTGAATGCGTTCCTGAGGCGCTGCCAAGCGGATCGCAGAGAGATCCACATCCTCTGCCTCTGCAGGAACAAGGATCAGGTCCGGTTCGGCACGCACGATCTCCTCAAGTGACAACGTCACCCATGCACGGCCATCGATGAGGTTCCGGCCCCCTGCAGCTTCAACGAGCTCTCCAAGATAAGTCTGAGTACCCCATGCAAGCGGATGTGGGCCTCCCCCCAACACCAGAACCGACGGACCGTTGGTCCCGCCTCTTGACCGCAGTGCTTTCTGAATAGCATCACTAGAAACCATGCAAGCAGTTTGAGCTGAAGGGAATGCTTCTCCAATTTTGAATAGAAGCGCTTGCACATCCGCGAAATGAGACATGTGCTGATTGATGATCATCCATCCATGATCGACAGCCAACTCTTCGACACCTGCTGGCAAATCTCCATCAGATCGCTGAATGAATACGTGCGTTGGACTGACCCGAACAAGGCTTTCAATATTGACCTGAGCAAGGTCTCCAATGACTGGCGCGTCCATCGCTCTTCTGCAAAATGCTGAACGACCAACGATAAATGAAGACAGTCCTGCTCCATGCAACATTTCAGTCATCGCTGGACTAAGGCTGACAATGCGCGGGCTACTGTTGTCCATCGTCTCTGAGTCAACAGATGGTGTGACCTCATGGCCACAAGACATCAATAGGAGAACGAGGAGCAATCGCCACATTGGATCACTTCCCGGGGAGTCTCGCTAAATCAGCGTAATCTTCACGCAGTTCCATGCAGTGATAGACGCCTGCAGGCGGGAGATTGCGCGTGACCAGTTGGAATTCAACTTGATGAAAGATCTTTTTATACATCGACTGATAAAGCCAGGGAATCTGAGTGATCTGCGTAAACACTTTCGAGTGGCATCTGCGCGACCAGACATCGAGAACACGACGATTGACCTCCCGGGGAAGACTCGGGGTCGGCAGGCAGGACAAGAAACAATCGACTGTTTGAATCCCACGATCATCAAGAATCTGATCGATCTCTTCTGCACTTGCGAGTACCACATCAACATCAGGACATCTTCGCATTGTCATTGCGTGCAAGTCCGGATCAATCTCCATCGCGATCAGCCTGCTCTCGGGATGCATGCATCGACTGATGGCCTCTGTCACCGGTCCCATCCCGGATCCGAGTTCAAGAATAATCTGCGGTCGACTCCTGTCAATATCACGACACATCGCTTGCGACAACCAACGGCTGGATGGCGTCACACTCGCAATCTTGCGACCGTGCGTCAGAAATTTCGATGCCCATCTCAAGCGATTGCCAATCGCTGCCTCACGATTCATGGCGATGCAGTCTCGTGTTCTGATCGCGTCTGAAGCATGTTGGACAATGTCGGCTCTATGGCCTCCGCCCATCGGCGATAGCCCGCCTCTGACAGATGAAGCGCGTCTGGCATAATCTCGGGCAAGATCCGTCCATCGGGCTCAATGAAAACATGTCCGATTGGAAGAAAAACGATTCGATCGCCATCATGAAGTGTTGCTAAAGCCTGATTGATCTGGGTGATCCTGCCGCGCGCCTCATTGAAAGTCCATCCGCGCGGAAAAATGTCCAGTAACAGGACACGAGTGTCTGGATTGTGGGACACAATTCGTTTCACCACTTCCTGGACCCCCACCAACACCTCGTCGGTCCCGTGAATCCCATGGCCGATGTTGTTTGTTCCAATCATGACCACCGCAACGCGTGGTGCAATGCCTCTCAAATTTCCGTTATCAAGCCGCCAAAGAACATGTTCTGTCCGATCGCCGCTGATCCCCAGATTGGCGGCTTTGCGACCACCGTAAAAGTCACTCCAGACGGACTTACCGGTTGTCTCCCATCCCTGCGTAATCGAATCGCCGACGAACACAAGATCCACCTCACCTGCACGATCGGCAATATGGGCGTTGATGTGGGCGTGCCGCTGGGCATGGCCCCCATCGCGAGGCTGTGGAACAGTCGCAGACCCCCCTGAATCGACTGAACAAGCAAGAATGAGCATGGTTGCCAACATGACGCCTCCAAACGGATTGAAAAACAAGGCCAATGGCGGGTAATCATACCCCCGACCATTCAATTCGCCGTGTATCGGGCTTGTAGGGGCTCTGGGGCCCCCTTCGCAAGATTGCAAGACCTTCGATGAACCCTTCGGCACCTTCGAATCGTAGATCTGTTCTGTCCCGACCTAAGGACCTGCCTGATGAAGGCACCGATAGAAGATGATGGAGTCATTGAACATGTATCTACCGCGACACCGATGTTGTGCACTCGCTTTGATGATCCTTACAGGCTCGACGACACCGGCACTCGCACTGCCGCTGATCGAAGTTTTCGAATCTTCGAGCTGGTCTGGTGGATACACCGGCCTCCTACGCATCTCAAATCCGAACGATGACCCACCAATTGATGGTTGGGAGATCGCCTGGACGTCAGGCCCAAATATCGACAACCTCTGGAATGGTGTGTTGTCAACGAATGACGGCACCACCACTGTTGTCAACGAAGCATGGAATGGAACGATTGACTCGGGCGCATTTTGCGAGCTCGGATTCACAGTTGTGGGAGATTGGCCACCGGTCTTCTCTAATGTCACGCTGAATGGAGTGGACGTTGAGTGCAGCGTGCAGGATGGTGGCGACAACTCGGGGGGTGGCGATGATCCAGGCGGCGGGGATTCCGGCAGTGAACTTGGTTTTGAAGGATTGACAAACGCATATTCAACGGTGGTGGATCAAGGAACACATCGATTAACAGTCCTTGGTGGATCAGGCGGATCACTAACTGCATCTACAAACGCCGCAGATGTGATTGCCGTATCGATGGAGGGGAATGAGGTGGTGATCGAGACCCTCCGCCCCGGCTACGCATCACTTCGTGTGACAGATGAAGCGGCTTCGGAATCGGCGCTACTTGGTGTTGCTGTCAGAAATCCAGATGGGACGATGCCGGGATTGCCGCCCTATCTTTCGGTCGGAAGTGTCAGTGAAGATGCTGTCTCACATCTCGAATTCTTTCGGCAGTACGGAAATGGCGATCTCAATCGTCGGGTCGACGTTCGCTACATCTATCTCAATGGCGGACCTTTCACCGGATGGAGAACATGGTCGAACGAGCCAGGCGATCGTGTTCGAAACTACATTCGGAACAGTCGACAACTTGGCATGATCCCATGCTTTGTCTGGTACAACGTTCCCGATGGCGGCGAATCGTATTGGACGAACAGTGAACATCTTTTTGATGCGGACTACATGTCTGCATACTGGAAAGATCTTGATCTCATGCTGGACATCGCACGAGAAGAAACAGCAGATGAGTGGCCTGTCATGCTCGTTATCGAGCCGGATCTACTGGGGTATTTCGCGCAAGCAGGCCTGTCTCCCGACCAATCAGAATGGACCGTCGGCATCACGGGATCTCCGCAAGTCGACACTGCTTACACGACTGTGGGCTTCGATGGCAATGCGATTTTGACGACGAATGAGGATCCCGCATTCGACAATTCAATCGATGGATTTGTCGAAGCCGTCAATTACATCATCGATCGCGATCTGCCCAACGCCATCTTCGGTTGGCAGTTCAACCTGTGGGCTTCTCCAGCAGGTGGACATACCGGCATCGGTATTCCTGGTACGGGTCTTGTCCATCTGACGGATTCCATGGGCATCGAAGCAGGCCGCGCAGCGATCCAGGCAGAAGCTCAGGCAATGGCGCAGTGGTATGTCGATGCTGGCGTCATGAGTCAGAATGCAGACTTTGTCTCACTAGACAAGTATGGTCTTGATGCGGCTGGTACCACTGAATCTGCAGCAACTGACCCTGCTTCATCGGCGTGGTTCTGGAACAATGATCACTGGTTGAATTATCTTGCTGTGGCCAAATCGGTTGGTGAAACAGGAGAATGCCCGACTGTTCTATGGCAGATTCCTGTAGGTCACATCAACCACAGTCAGGCTGTCGATGCCGCTGGGGCGTTGTTCCCTGAACTCGACAACACGCATCAGCATTATGAAGACTCTGCTGGAACATTCTTTCTGGGAGATGCCTTTGTAACTGAAGGCGAGCGATTTGAGCACTTCTCTTCCAACGGATCCAATGATCCGAATGTGGAAATTGACGGGGAAACGATCACTTGGGGATCGCACATGCAGAATGTGGCAGATGCGGGAATCGTCTCAGTGCTCTTTGGGGCTGGTGTCGGCGCAAGCACCCAAGGCACACCGGTCAGTGGGCCTGTCGAAGGTGAGCCGACGGACGGGGGCTGGTGGATAACAAAAGTTCAACGGTATTACCAGAGTCCGATTCCGATTTCCTTTGGTGATGACGGCACAGACGACACGGCATGTAACGAAGATGTCAGCCAGAATGGCGATGTCGATATTGAAGATGTGCTGATTCTGATTGCCACTTGGGGCGAATGCCCAGCCCCATGTCCGGCCGACTTTGACGACAACGGTCATGTTGACATCAATGACCTGATGTCAATCATCGGTGCATGGGGCCCTTGCAGCAACGGGGGCGGAGATGGTGGCGACGGCAGTGATGGTGGAGACGGTGGTGATGGCGGAGATGGCGGAGATGGCGGTGATGGCGGTGATGGCGGTGATGGATCAGATGGTGGTGATGGTGGTGATGGATCAGATGGAAATGGCACGATCGATCCAGATGATCGGATCGTGGCGTATTACATCGAGTGGGGTATCTACGGTCGGGATTATCAGCCCGCTGACATCCCTGCCGAGAAAATCACACATCTCAACTATGCCTTTGCCAACATCGGTAGCGATGGACGCATTGCCATCGGCGATCCATACGCAGCAATCGAGAAGTCATACCCAGGCGACACATGGGATCAGCCATATCGCGGGACGTACAACCAGATCAACAATGTACTCAAGGCGGAACATCCGCATCTTCGCACACTGATTTCCGTCGGGGGCTGGACATGGTCGGGGATTTTCAGTGATGTGGCATTGACGCCGGAATCCCGAGCTCTGTTTGCAACATCATGCGTTGATTTCATCCGTCAGTACAACTTTGATGGCGTTGACATCGATTGGGAATATCCCGTCTGCTGTGGACTGCCGGGGAACACCTATCGCCCCGAAGATCGAGAGAATTACACGCTGCTCCTTCAGGAACTTCGTCAGCAACTCGATGCTGCTTCGTCGACCGATGGACGCGAATATCTCTTGACTATTGCGGCCGCAGGCGGGATAGACAAACTCGAGAATTATGAACTCTTGGAGATCGCATCGGCCTGCGACTGGGTCAATACGATGTCATACGATTTCATGGGCGCATGGGATCTATCAATGACTGGCCATCACTCCGGACTTCACGCGAACCCATCTAATCCTTCGCCGAATGACAATGTCAGGCTGCACTACAACGCAGAGGGATCCGTGCAACCATGGCTTGATGCGGGCGTTGACAGTGACAAGATCGTGATGGGTGTGCCGTTTTACGGTCGTGCATGGGGTGGTGTCACTTCGGCAAACAACGGCCTGTTCCAGCCAGGAACGTTCGTGCCCCCTGGAACCTGGGACGACTGGACGAGCGGCGATACGGGAGTCAACGACTTCTCTGAGATACAGTCCTTCCTCGCTGGCAGCGATTACGTGCGCTACTGGGACAATGATGCCAAAGTGCCATGGCTCTACAGTGTGAATCAGCACGGGGGGCATTTCATCTCATACGACGATGCCGAATCCCTCGGGCTGAAGATCGATTATGTGCAGTCACTGGATCTCGGCGGTGTGATGTTCTGGGAAATTACCGCCGATCGAAATGAAACGCTGCTCGACGTCATTCACAGTGGCCTGACCACTCCTTAGAAAGACAGCCTCTCCGTCCGCCTCACGAGTATTCTTCAAACGCCGTTAGGATGTTCGTGTCTCGGATAGGGAGTATTCATGAGCGAGCCCATTCCAATCACTGTTGTTCTCCCAGTGAAAAATGAAGCGGGGAATCTCCCCCGCTGTCTTGAAAGGCTGACGCGATTCGCAAAAATCTATGTGGTCGACTCGGGAAGCGATGACGACACTGAAGAGATTGCAACTTCATTTGGTGCTGAAGTTGTTCAGTTTCGTTGGAACGGCAGATTCCCCAAGAAGAGGAACTGGTTTCTCGAAAATCATGAACTACCTACTGAGTGGGTGCTGTTTCTTGATGCTGATGAGTTTGTGACTCCTGAATTCTGCGATGAAGTCGACCGCTGTGTTCGCAATGATTCGCATGTCGGATATTGGCTGACATTTCACAACTGGTTCATGGGTCGATTTCTCCGTCACGGAGATCCATTTGCCAAACTTGCGCTCTTCAAGCCTTCAGCGGGTCGCTATGAAAAGATTGACGAGGACCGTTGGAGTCATCTGGACATGGAGATTCATGAACATCCGATTCTTGATGGTTCGATCGGAACGATCCATTCCCCTATTGATCATGATGATCGCAGAGGGCTCGAATCCTATCTCGGCAAGCACAATGACTATTCTTCGTGGGAAGCCCGCAGATACCTCTCACTCGGTCATGTCGGAAGTCCGGAATGGAACGCGTTGACGGATCGGCAGCGTTCGAAGTATCGGCGCATCGAGAAGTGGTGGTTTCCACTTGCTTACTTCATGATGTCATACATTCTCAAGCGGGGCTTCCTCGATGGACGCGCGGGTTTCGTCTTTGCCAAACTGAAAGCGCAGTACTACTGGCAGATTCAGTTGAAGATTCAGGAAGCCAAAGATCGACAATCGGGATCAAAGTGATTTCGACTTGAGTGTTAGAGAGAAGTCGATCACTGCTCGAGAACGCGGGCTGGCCAAACTGCAAGAATGACATTCCGGTCTGTCTCTACCGCCGGAGCCTCCACATTGCCATCGCTGACAAGGCCGCGGAGCCACTCCGCTTTGCCAACAGGATCCGTTGCAATCAGCACCAGAGGACGACTCTCCGTCGCCTGGCTGACGATGTCTGCGAACTCGTCTTTCTCAATGTGATCTTCAGCGTGCTCTTGGAAATTCTCAACTCCCCACTTCAGCTCTCCTGGGACTCCAAACAGACGGATGTCCGACCCTGGCCATGCCCAATGCGCTACATGTATAAAATCACGACCTGCCAGCACTGTCGATCTTTCAGCCAGTGGTCGCCATGGTTGCATCCATGCGACAGGTGACTTCGAAATCTTCATCCAGCCCGTCGGCATGAGCCCAGCCATAATCGCAACGAATCCAGCGCATGCCAGACCACCAATGAGAACCCTTTGACGACCATCATGAGTACGCTGAGAAATCCAATCCATGTAACCCCAGATGATGAACATCAGACCCACAAGCGCCAATCGCCATGTCCCTCCGTCTTCCCAAGGTCCGCCACTTTCGCCATCAACCGGTAGAAACGGCGTGAACAGAATGGCGCAGACGCCCAAGAAGATGAGAACGCCGCCAGGAATCAGTTCGATGAATCTGCCACGAGGGGCGTGATGCGTGAATCGTTCCACAAGACCGACAGCCATGAGCGCAGCGGCTGCGGGGAAACAAGGCAGAATGTAGGTGGGCAACTTGCCTGAAGAGATGGAAAAGAAAATCAACGGCAACATCAGCCAACAAACCAACAGCCGACTCTCATCTGAGCCGAATCCACGACGGACAAGGCCTAGAATCGCAAGTGGCGATGCGAAAACCCATGGAATCAGACCAACACAAATGATCGGAAAGAAGAACCACCAAGGCTCTGGATGCTGCGCATGATTTCCAGCAGTGAATCGATGGATGTGTTCGATCCAGAAAAAGTAGTCCCAATACTCTGCAGATCTATGGTGGACCGCCAGAGACCAAGGGAGAGCGGTCAATATCGCGGCAATCGCAGGGATCCATGGAAGCACGAACAGATCCCGCCACCGGCCCGACCAAGCAAGCCATGGAGCAAGAATGAGACCTGGAAGTGCAACCGCAAGAAATCCCTTGATAAGAAATGCAATACCACATGCAACGCCCGCAGCGAGAAGCCATCCAATTCGTGCGCCTTTTGAGGCTCTGACACCGAAATAGAAACAAACTACTGTCGTCGTGATGAATGCTGAAAACGGCGCATCCAGTATCGCAGTCGTTCCCAGGATGGCCGGCTCCAAAGATGTCGCGAGGACAAGACCCGACAATGCAGCAAGATCCCATCTGGATGTCCACCGCCGAGTAAAAAGAACAATGGCGATGATCGAAAGTCCAGACATCAATGCGGGCGGAAGACGCAACGCAAAGACATTTTCTCCAAATGTCATAAACGAAGCTGCGGTCATCCAATAACCAAGAACTGGTTTCTCGAAATAACGAATGCCTGCGAGATGAGGAACGATCCATTCGCCAGTTTCAATCATCTCCATCGGAATTACCGCGTATCGCGCCTCATCCGGCACAACAAGCGGTCTCAGGGTGCTGCACAAGATGTAGATTGCAATAAAAACGATTGCCAAACACCAGAATGACTTCACTGCGAAGCGGCGACGATCCAGCAGCGATGGTGTCTGCATACGACTCATCCGTTTGACCCTCTCACTGCAACCCAACCTTCTCGCCCTGGAACTGATCCCCGCGAAATTGAATCCGTTTCAATGCGATCGGGGATCATTGAACCTAGTGGTACACATTCGGCACCTGCTGCCTGCGCTCGATCCAGAAAATCTTCGAACAGCGGCTGCATGGATCCACCCTCCGATTCAGCATGAATCGTCAATACATCCGTGTCATCACGCTTCATAAGCGATAACACATGTTCATTCCATGTGTCATTGGTCACCCCATTTCGCCCGACTGTTTCGTCCCAAGTTGGCAAGTTCACGCAAATCTGCGGCGGTCCTTCTGAGGGCTGGAAGACACCCTCTCCCCTGCAATCGCTGACATAGGAATAGTCCATCCCGCCACGAGACGAGAGCATCGATTCTGTGCATCTCCACCCAGGTGCTGCCGCGCAAGTAGGTGCCGTTCCAATTGCTTCTGCAATCGCTTCATGCGCACGCACAACTTCTTGATGAACCCGTTCGGAAGAAGCGAGTGAAGCATGCATTTGCCACCAATGGTGGTCCCAGGCGTGGACACCTACTTCGTGACCTTGTCTCGCGACATCCTTGAATACACCCGCAAGTCGTCGATGAATCACCGGACCAGGCCAAATCGTACCCCTGAGGAGAATGTCCCAGCCGTAGATACTCCCCGCTCGGGAGCGAAGCATTTTCTGAAGAAACGAAGGGCGGAGAAGACGACGCAAATGCCTTCCCATATTGTCAGGCCCAGCAGTCAGAAAGATAGAAGCACAAATCCCTCTTCGATCCAGCAAGCGGCAGAGCGCGGGTAGCCCATCACGCGTACCCCGGTATGTATCGACGTCGATACGAAGGCCGAGTTTCATGCGGTTGTCGATGCCTCAGGGCGCTCACTTCCAGCATCTCCCATCGTGCGGACATGATCCTCGATGAACCAGTCGACTGTTCTCGCAACGGATTCCTCCGTTGAAATGATGGGAACCCAGTCGAGCATGCGTGCTGCATTCTTGATGGAGGGTCGACGATGTTGGACGTCCTGATAACCCTTGCCGTAGTACTTGCCGCTTTCGACCACTTGATATCCAGCGAATGGAGGAAAGCGATGACGGAGTGGATGTTGATCAAACCGGGCAACGATCATCTGCGCAAGCTCTTTGATGCTTGCTTCGTTATCCGGATTCCCGATGTTGAATATGCCGCCATTACTCCGGCCATCAGTGTCGTCGATCATTCGGAAGAGGCAATCCACACCTTCCGTCACATCTGTGAAGCAACGCTTCTGTTCTCCCCCATCGACTAGTTGAATGGGCGTTCCTTCGACGAGATTCAATATCAACTGTGTAATCGCCCTTGATGAACCGATTCGAGCAGCATCCAACGTGTCGAGCCGGGGGCCGATCCAGTTGAATGGCCTGAACAAGGTGAAATCCAGATCGTCTGTTGATCCGTACGCCCAAATGACGCGATCTAATAATTGTTTCGAGGACGAGTAAATCCATCGCTGCTTGTTGATCGGTCCAGTGATCAGCGGTGACGTGTCTTCATCAAAGAATTCATCCGTACACATGCCGTAGACCTCGCTTGTGGACGGGAAGATGATGCGCTTGCCATATTTCACGCAGTCACGAACGATGCGAAGATTCTGTTCGAAGTCCAGTTCGAACACTCGGAGTGGATTTCTCACGTACTCAATGGGTGTCGCGATCGCCACTAAGGGCAGAATGACATCGCACTTGCGAACGTGGTACTCGACCCATTCTCGGTTGATCGCAATATCGCCCTCCACGTAGTGGAACCCGTCTCGATCAACGAGATGAGAGATGTTGGTTGATCGAAGATCCATCCCATACACGGTGTAGTCGTTGGCGAGCAATTGCTCGGATAGATGACTTCCTATGAAACCGTTGACTCCGAGAATCAGAACGGATCGTTTCCGTGAGATCTCAAGAGGAGCACATTTGCCCAGTCGAGTGCCTTCTGTCAGGTTGAGCGCATCAGCCAGATTGGCGCCTGTCGACCAGACGCCTTCTTCCGATTGACCCGCATCGATCCGAACTGCCCCATCGCCACAT
>JAKVBW010000110.1:0-1598 GCA_022446945.1 Phycisphaerales bacterium
AATGAGCGGATCGCTTGGATCCTGTACGACATCCACTTTCTTGACGTTCGAAGCTTGCAGCGTTTCGACAGCATCACCCAGTGGGGCGCCAACGCGGCACAGTTCCTCCCCCTCATCGGTGTAAATCGTTTCTGCGGAGTAGAACTCAGGCTGCAGTTTCGCGACAGTGCATGAAACCACGTCGTAGAAGGTGTTGAGAATCGATTCGGTACTGCTCAGCGATTCATCAAGTGCTCGGAGGAAGACTGTTGCCGCGATCTTGGGCGACTGGTCAATTTTCATTGCCAGTACGTCCTTCTTCGTGACTTCGAGTTCAATCCACGAACCGCGTTCCGGAATGATTCGGGCAGAATGCAGTGGGCGATCGCCCAGGTCCTGCACGATGCCAAAGTCAACACCTGGGGAACGATGCAACTGACTGACAATGCAACGCTCAGCGCCATTGACGATGAACTCACCGCCGCCGAGCATGATCGGAATCTCGCCAAGGTAGATTTCTTCCTCGGGGATCTCTGACACGCCTTCCCGAACAAAGCGGACGCCGATTCGGAAGGGTCTTCCGTATGTCAGGCGAAGTTCCTTGCATTCGTCGGGCGTATACCGGGGCTTGTCAAGCTTGTAATACATGTACTCCAGCCGCATCGTGCCGTCGTACGATTCGATGGGGAAGACTTCCTTCAGAAGACTCTCCAAGCCCATCGTTGGATCCCTTTTGAGGGGATCCTTATCCAGTTGTATAAAGCGCTCGTACGCGGTCTGCTGGACTTCGGTCAATGCGGGAACGGGAATAGCGTCGCCGCGTTTAGAGAAGTTGCGCACCGTCATAGAAGTCATGCGGTCACCTCTGTAGAGAGAAGAGAGCCGTTTCTTCACCTTTCAGACACTGCACGACCCCATTGGACCGCGGCCGTCCTGCCGATGAAAAAAACGATTGGATGTTGGTCAAATTGCCTCCGCCGAGCCGCGAAGTGTAGACCAGACGGCGAAAAACCGCAACCGACCTCGGCAAGCAAATTCCGTTCCAAGTCACAGATGCCTCAGGAAAGTTGGGGCCATAGGGGAAGCAATCTCTAAAACATTGATATTGATGACTTTACATCGCGTTCCCCATCGCCATCCTCAAGCAGCAGGGGGACACATCAAGGGCAGGGCGGACATTCTCGTCCGATAACACAGCCTCTGTCGTTGATTTGTTCACGATTGTGAGGTGGTGGGGCCAAATTGCGGGGCAATAGATACAACTGTGGGCGCGCATTGCCCTTGGAATCAGACAAGCGGGCTCCACCAGTACTTGATGAAGCCCGCTTCTGTATGAAATCGATCGCTTGAGATGCCGCTTATCGCGGCTGCAATCACTTGATGTTGACGGAGGCGCCAGCTTCCTCGAGTTTGGCCTTCAGATCGTTGGCCTCGTCCTCGGTGACCTTCTCCTTGACAGCCTTGGGGGCACCGTCGACGAGTTCCTTGGCTTCTTTGAGGCCCAGGCCGGTTGCTTCTCGAACTGCCTTGATCACAGCGATTTTCTTGTCGCCTGCAGCCTCGAGCACAACATCAAACTCAGTCTGTGCATCACCGCCATCATCACCATCGCCGCCACC
>JAKVBW010000110.1:1608-6535 GCA_022446945.1 Phycisphaerales bacterium
ACCTGGATCTTCTTGTCGCCAGCAGCTTCGAGAATGACATCGAATTCGGTCTGCTCAGCACTTTCACCGTCGTCACCAGCGGGACCGGCCATCATGACTGCGCCACCAGCGGCGGGTTCGATGCCGTACGAATCCTTCATGTAGTCCGCCAGATCAACGGCTTCCTTCAGAGAGAGACCTGCGATCTCATCTCCGATCTTCGTGACCTTGGCATCAAATTCCTTAACTGCTGCTTCTTCGGACATTTTTGTGAACTCCAGAACTCAGTGCTGCGATCGAGAGGAGCCGCCGTGCGGCTTTTAACCCCTAAAGGGCCAGTCGTTCGCGTATGTGTATTGAATGAAAATGTGGCATCTCAGCCGACTTTGGCGATCTCCTCGCCTCTTTCCAGGCGTTCCTGGATCTCCTTGACGATTCCCATGAGGTTGGATCCGCCGCTCTTCGCCGCAGCAAGAACATTGCCGGCGGGGGACAGAACCAATTGAACAACCTTGGCACGTGCCTCGTCCTTGGTCGGGAACTTGCTCAGTTGTTTGACACCATCGTGGCCATCGAAATACTCGCCATCGAGGCAGGCGCCTTTCAGATCGAGTGCTTTGACTTTCTTCGCCCAGTCGATCAATTCACGTGCGACATCGACCACGGACTCGCCGCCATAACACATGGCCGAGGGGCCGTCGAGACCTTCTGTCAACACCTCGAGCGCGGTGTCCTTGAAAGCATCGCGAGCCAGCGTGTTACGGACAACTGTGATGCGAATGCCAGATGCATGCAGACTCTGTCGCAATTCATTGTTCTGGTTGGCTTCAATGCCTCGGATGTCGACGAGAAGGGCATTGTCAACATCTTCGAACCGGCGGCGGTAATCCGCCACCATCATGCTCTTGATTGGCTTGCTCATGAGACGCTCACTTCCACACTGGGTGTCATCGTGCCTGAGATCACGCACCGTTTCATGTATAGCCCCTTTACCGCTGCGGGTCGGAGCTTTTCGATCGTGCCGAGGAAGAACTCAAGATTCTCAGTGAGATCCGTTTCTGAGAAACTCATCCGACCAATGACGATATGCAGATTTCCGCCATCATCATTGCGATATTCGCTCTTTCCCGCTGCAAACTCTGCCACAGCGGTAATGGGATCAGGGGTCACGGTTCCGGCTTTCGGAGAAGGCATCAGCCCCTTCGGGCCAAGCACTTTGCCTAGTTGGCCAACGACCCGCATCATGTCGGGGGATGCGATGGCGACATCGAAATCGAACCAACCACCCTTGATCTTCTCTGCAAGATCGTCACTGCCAGCTTCAACGGCACCTGCTTCTTTAGCTGCTGCCACTTTGTCTTCAGCGCAGAAGCAGACGACTCTCGCGGATTTTCCCGAGCCCTTGGGCATCGACAAGGCCCCGCGAAGTTGTTGGTCTGCCTGCCGTGGATCAATGCCCAGATGGAGGCAGCATTCAACGACCTGATCGAACTTGGCGGGCTTGAATGTCTTCAATATCTGGACGGCTTCTGCAGCGGGGTGCGTCCCAGCAGCAGCCTCGGCCAGTTTGCGGTTCTCAGCGGAGCGGCTTGAACGCGTCCTACGGCGACGTCGGGCCAGCCTTGACTTCCAAGCGGTGTGTTCTTCACTGGCAGCCGGAGTAGCCTTTTCCTGCTTTGGAGAGGCATTTTCCTCGGGAGTCACACCTTCTACAGGCGTATCAGAAGCCTGAACTTCGGTTGTCTCTTCAGGAGTTGGGGTTGTCTCTTCGCTCATGCCTGACCTCCATCCACTGTGATGCCCATGGAACGGGCTGTCCCCGCGATCATGCGCATCGCAGACTCCACCGTTGGGGCGTTGAGATCAGCCAGTTTCTCTTCAGCGATCGCACGAATCTGTTCGCTCGTCACATTGGCGATGGGGTCCTGTGGGGTCCCGGCACCCTTGTCGATCCCTGCGGCATCCTTGAGAAGTGCCGAAGCAGGTGAACTTTTGAGTTCAAAGTCAAATGAGCGGTCCGCGTAGACGGAAATCAGACAGGTGACGGCTTTGCCGTTCAATTCCTTCGTCCGCTCATTGAAACTCTGAATGAATTGCCCAGGGTTGATGCCATTGGCACCTAGTGCCGGGCCCAGTGGGGGGGCCGGTGTGGCTTGACCGCCTGGGGCGACGATCTTGAACTGTTTTTCAAGCTTCTTGGCCATGGGGAAACCTCCTGCCTCCCACCACGTTCGGGGTCGGGGCCTGGCCAGAGGCCACCGGGAACAGGTGGTAAACGGCGCTGAATGTCGAGCCGGGGATCATAGCAGAAACCGCTCGAAGAAAGGGGTATCCCACCTGCCAAGCAGGGTTTGGATGGCATGATCCATGGACAAAGACTGTTTGGCGCTCTCAGCGTCTCATTTCCGCCACTCTTGCCCGATCAATGAATGAATTCCAAGGTCGCGATGGAGCGAGACTCACCCTTTGGGGTCGCAGAGTGCCAAGAAGGCATCGATCCCGATCGGAATGGCATCATCATTGAAGTCGAAGCAAGGATGATGGAGGCTTGGCATGGCGTCTGTGTTTGTGGGGCAGAGGCCGAGGGCGAAGAAACAAGCCGGGACGACTTGCCCATAGAAGGAGAAGTCCTCGCCGCCCATGACAGGGGCCATCGTGCGGACCGCGTCTCGGCCGAACCGCTGGGATGCTGCAGAATCCCACTCTTGCCATGCAGCATCGTCATTTCGAGTCACTGGATAGCCCTCCTTCCAGTCAATCTCCGCAACGCAGCCATGCGCCCCAGAGACTTCATGGAGGATTTTCTCGAATTGCGTGTGCAGTACTTCCCCAGCTTCCTCTTCAAGAAAGCGTGTTGTGCCTTGCAGGAAAACCGACTCGGGAATGATGTTGTGAGTTGTTCCACCTTCGACGCGGGTGATGGACAGCACACCCCCTTGAACGGGATCGATATGACGTGAGACGATTTGTTGCGCTGATTGGATCACAGCGGCAGCGGCAGCGATCGGATCAGTGCAGAGATGGGGCATCGCTGCATGACCACCATGGCCAGTGATGCGTGCTTCGAATCCATCAGCGCAGGCAAGGATGGGCCCTGGGCGTGAAGCCAGAACACCGAGCGGCAATGCGGGCCAGCCATGCAGCCCAAAGATCCGGGAGATGGGTGGCCCAATGACAGAGCCATCCAAGCATCCATCCTGAACCATGCGTCTGCCACCAGCGCCACCTTCTTCGGCAGGTTGGAAGATCAGTGTGACTGGCTGCGCGAGTTGGCCGGAACGGGAACGGTTGATGAGTTCTCTAGCGACGCCTATCAGAATCGTGGTGTGACCGTCATGGCCGCATGCGTGCATGCAACCTTCCGTAGCGGATGCATAGGGCAGTCCGGTCTGTTCGAGAATGGGCAAGGCATCCATGTCCGCGCGGAGTGCAATCGGTTCACCTTCTCCTCCTGGAATGTGCGCAAGCACGCCGGTGCCTCCAGCCAGTCCGCCCTTGAATTCCACGCCTGCAGCAGCAAGTTCCCGCTGGACAACATCACTTGTGCGGTGTTCCTCGTATCCAAGCTCAGGATGCTGATGTAGATCGTGCCGGATCGCGACAAGGTCTGTGGCCATGAAAATCCTCTCCTGTGCTACTTGCGGAGCGCATGCCAGCCGCGGGCAACGCGGCCCCGATTGACACGCTCGAAAGCGCCCGGGTCATGACGGATCAGTCGCACCAGTTGCGACATTGAGATACCCAGCGTACCCGCTGCTCCACCCACATCCCATGCGCGGGCTTCGACCACATCCATCGCTTCTGCCAGCAGAGGTGGAAAGTCGGCATGTTTCGGGTTGACGCCCAACTTGTCGCCTTGCCGCCGAGATTCCCACAGTTTGCTCGGTTGATAGCGGTTGGTATCAATTTTTCGGCGAACACTGCGCGCCAATTTCAGCCGAAGTCTTCGCCATGCAACACGCCGATTGTCCTGCTGACTGCGTCGTTCGGCGGCGACGATCTCAACTCCGGTGGGGAGGTGTCTGAGATTGACTGCAGTGTCGCGACTATTTCGATGTTGGCCCCCCGGACCGCGGTGTCGGCCGAATGTCTCTTCACATTGATCTCGCAGCGCATCATCTTCGAGACAGGCTGGATGGGGGCCCTTCACCATGATCGGGGGTTGCGGTGGTTGTGGTGGGGATTCAGTCATGCTTGGTGACCGATCGGCAGACGCGCCACCGCTTGGAGATCCATCCCATGTGCGTGTCCCTTGCTGAGCATGACGGCACCCAATCCGGCGATCATTGCAGCATTGTCGATGCAATAGCCCATCGGGGGCAGACGGAGACGCATCCCGGCGGATGCCGCGCAGATGCCAAGTCGTTCCCTCAGTAATTGATTGGCCAACACGCCTCCTCCACCACACAGACTTGCTGCATTGTTGTCCTGCATGGCGCGTTCAACCCCGCGCATGAGCGCTTCCACAGCGCAGCGTTGGAAACTTGCGGCCAAATCAGCACGTTCCGAAGCGGACACGTCATCGATGCTGCGAGGGAATGTTGCTTTCCGTCCACGTCCCACCGGTGTACCACGTGCGGCATAGAGAAGTGCTGTTTTCAGTCCTGCATAGGAGAAAGAAACATCTTTCTTGCTTCCAGGTATCGGCAGCGACACCGCATTGGCATCTCCCTGAGCGGCGAGTTTCTCGATGGCAGGACCACCGGGATATCCCGCTTCCAGAAGTGTCGCCGCCTTATCGAATGCTTCTCCCACAGCGTCGTCGATCGTGGCGCCGACCAAGTCCGCTTCCAGAGAGGAGGTCAGTCGATAAACAGCAGTATGTCCTCCGGAGGCAATCAGTCCGATCGCCGGGAACGCGATCGGCTCGTCATCGAGGGCCGGAGCATGGAGATGCGCAAGAAGGTGGTGGACACCGAGCAGCGGAATGTCAAGACTCCACGCAAGT
>JAKVBW010000111.1 GCA_022446945.1 Phycisphaerales bacterium
GCGGCTCTGGAAAACTGATCGAAACTTGGGGAATGCATGCGGTCAAGCCACGCCAAGGGGAAGGCCGCGTTCACTATCCGAGCGATGCAGCCATCCTCACATCCGGAGATGTCATCATTGCGGAACCATTCGAAGAACGGATTCAGCGATTTGGTAGCACCGGCGCTGACATCGATCCTCCCCAACCTGCCCCACGTGGCGTTCAATCACACTTCGGGCCGGTTGCAGCGACTGATGGACGTTTCTTTTGCACGTGGGAACCTGAGCTCCGTGCCATTCATCTGTTCACACTCGACCGCAAGACGCCGATTCGAATCACTACTTTTGGCGAGCCTGGCACAGCACCTGGACAAATCGGCCATGTCACAGCCATCGCCATTGACGCAGAACTCAAACGGATTTGGGCCGTCGATGCAGGCAACGCACGGATCCACGAATGGCGTTTCGAACCTCCACCACCCGAATCGCCGGGATTCGATCCTTCCATGGCGACCCTGAGCCGATCCGTACCGCTCAAACATGCGGGGGAAGGCTCACTTGTACGGACAACGGACGGCCTCTTCTTCATCGACCGCACAGAAGGCAGAGCACTCGCCATCAATCCAGATGGTCAACACAAGACCGTTGAAATCCATGTCGCACGCGATCCCATTGCAGTCGCCCTTTCCAAATCGAAGGATTCTCAACGATTCGCTGTGCTTGATGCCGCAGAAAATGTGATCCACCTGATGGGCGACTGGCCAGGCGTACAGTCACATGGGTCGACTGTGAAACTTCATGATGTGGTTGATCCGGTTGATCTGGCCGTTGCTGCAGACAACTCATTGATCGTGGTCGATCGAGGTGGGCATCAACTGCTCCGCTATGCGCCAGACGGCCAAGAACTCACGAGGTGGGGCAGCCGGGGAATCGATCATGGCACTTTCTGGCGCCCCGCAGCTGTGGTCGTCGATGAGCAAAATCGTGTCATTGTCCTCGATCATGGCAACCACCGAGCACAAATGTTTGACAACGATGGTTCCTGGATCATGACATTCGGAACTGGACGCGCATGGACGCGGTCGGCAAACGAGCCGGCGGTAAAGGAGATGGAGTGAGAAATTTATTGATGGTTGTACTTTTGGTCGGCGGATGCGCTGCGAAGCCTCCTCTCACAACCGGAGATGGGACCTATGCGGTCCAATGGTCGACGGTTGATGAAGCGCCGATTGATGCCAACAAATGGTGTGATATCCGGATACAGATCGAGACATTGAAAGGAAGTGGAGATGATCTCTCCATCAGATTCGACGCGACAATGCCAGCACATCGACATGGCATGAATGTCGTCGTGACACCACGCAATGTTGGGCCCAACGAATGGGTTGTCGAGGATGTCCTGATGCACATGCCCGGAGAGTGGGCGCTTGATTTCGATATCACCGATTCAAACGGAGTCGTTCATCGCGCTCGCGAGATCGTTGTTATCGAGTGACACCCCTCATTCTCATCATGGCCATCGCTGGAGTCGCGCCGATCGATGATGCGGCGCTCCGATTCGCCAAATCACTCAGTCCGGTTCCTTCATCACCCGTCGACCCGACGAACGCGCTGGAGAGTGACCCTCAAGCAGCTTTACTCGGCCACATGCTGTTCTTCGACACTGGACTCTCCCGATCAGGAGAAACTTCTTGTGCGACATGTCACGTTCCCGCCAAGGCGTTCACGGATGGTGTCCCATTAGCCCGAGGCGCAGCAGAAGGGCACTTCAACACCCCTACCCTTCTGGGGGTCGCGCACAATCGATGGTTCTTCTGGGATGGAAGAGCTGATTCATTGTGGTCGCAGGCACTCGTCCCGATTGAACATCAATTGGAATTGGACAATTCAAGAACCGACGCGCTCCGACACATCGCCTCAACCCCTGCATTGAAAAAGCAATTCATTGCAGTGGGAGGCACGATGCCGGATGTCTTTGATCTCGAGCGGTTCCCTATCGGTGCCAAACCGGGGACCGACACCTGGAATGCAATGACCCCAGAAGATCAAAACGCTGTGACCGCCGCCTATGTCTTGTTGGGGAAAGCCATCGCATCATTCGAGAGGCAACTTTCACCTGGAGAATCGGATTTCGATCGCTGGGTCGCTTCCATCAACGCGAATCAACGGGATGACAACCTGATGACCCCCGCTGCCCTTCGAGGCTTTGCACTCTTTGCGAATGAAGCGGGTTGTGGACAGTGCCATTTTGGTGCAACGATCTCGGATCTGGAGTTCCACGATCTGGCTCTTGCCCCCACTGATCCGGCGAACCCCCCGCCAGGCCGAGGGGGTGGCTACGCCATGCTTCGTGCGAATGAGTTTCGAAGTGATGGCATCTGGAGCGACGCTCCCGAAAGCAGAAAAGCCAGACGTGCCGCAAACGCTCGGATCGGTCCTGAACACTGGGGCGCTTTCCGAACACCATCGCTGAGAAACATTGCTCTGACGGCCCCCTACATGCACGATGGGCGGTTTGAAACGCTGGCGGAGGTCCTTGCCTTCTACAACACCCTCGAAGGCCAGATCCGCCGACATCACCACGCGGAAGATGTTCTCAAACCACTGGACTTCTCAGATAGCGAATTGAGGGATTTGGAGGCCTTTCTCATATCGCTGACGGGGGAACCCCCTAGGCCCGAACTTTGCCAGCCACCCCCGATTGGGGGGACCCAAGTGGAGATTCCAGCCGAATAGTCAGTGGCCCCCCTGAGTTGATCGTGTAGGCTGTTTTGGGGTTATTGCGAGGAGATAGAGATGCTGCGTGCTTCAACCGGTTTGGGCTTGGCTGTCATCGTTGCTGGACTTGCCTATGGGCATTCCGACGATCCAAAGGTCAATGATCGATTCGGCCCCTACTTGGGAACTGGATGGAAGGCCAGTGAAGGCGTTCCCATGCGAGGTGGCTTCTCCTCATTCGGAGAAATCACACTTGAATCCTGGTTGACGCTGGCTGATCTTGGCGGCGCAGACACAGGCAATGACTGCTGGGGCTACGTGTCTCCCTCAGGACGCGAATACGCCATCATTGGCGACTCCCAGGGGACCAGCTTTGTTGAAATCACCGATCCCGCAGCGCCTGTCATCTTGGGCAAGATCAGCGGCCCGAACAGTCTGTGGCGCGATGTCAAGGTCTTTCAACACCACGCCTACATTGTCAGTGAGGGCGGCGACGGCATTCAGATCGTCAACATGTCCAACATCGATCTGGGGCTTGTCACGCTTGTGGCAACCATCACAACCGGTGGAACCACAGCAACGCACAACATCGCCATCAACACCGACAGTGGATTTCTCTATCGCTCGGGGGGTGGTGATAATGGACTTCGCATCTACGATCTCAATGCGAGTCTGACTAATCCACCCTATGTCGGCATGTGGATCACCAAGTATGTCCACGACGTTCAGATCGTGACCTATCCCGATGGCAGTCCCTATGCCGGAAGAGAAATCGCGTTTTGCTGTGCTGGCTTCAACGGAGGCTGGAACGAAACTGGTCTCTCCATCGTTGATGTGACGGATAAAGACAACATCTTTGTTGTTGGAGAACTCGAGCACAGCAACAATCACTATTCACATCAAGGCTGGCTCACCGAGGACTTCCAGTACTTCTATCTGAACGACGAACTGGACGAACAGAACACCGGATCGGCCACGACCACACGGATCATCGATGTCAGCAATCTGGCCAACCCTTTCCAGGCAGGCACCTGCACAACGGGATCCTCAGCCATCGATCACAATCTCTACATCAAGGGAGATCTGATGTACCAATCGAATTATCGCAGCGGCCTGCGTGTATTCGATATCAGCAACCGGCTGAATCCCGAAGAGATCGCCTGGTTTGACACCTATCCATCGGATGACTCTCCGCAATTCAATGGCATCTGGAGCAACTACCCATTCTTCCCGAGTGGGACGGTCATTGGTTCCGATCTTGAACGTGGATTGTTCGTCTGGACCCTATCCACGCCTTCCGTTGCCACAACGGTGATTGATCCGATGCCTGAGATGCTGAATCCCGAGGGAGGCGACTCCTTCCGTATACAAGCAACGATGGTGCCGGGAGTCGACATTGATCTGTCAGCGTCAGTTCTGCGTTGGGATGATGGGAGTGGCTGGCAGGAAACCTCTATGACCTTGGAAACACCCGGCAATCCCGCCGTCCTTCGGGCGACGTTCGGCCCCAGTGTTTGTGGCGAAATGGTCGAATTCGAAGCGATCGTGGCGACAGATGATGGCTTCAGCCTGAGTGCCGCGAGCGGTTCGATCATCTCCGCGAACGACATCGTGACGACATTTGAAGACTCCTGTGAAACCGATCCAGGTTGGACGGTTCAAAATGACTGTATTGACGGCCAATGGGACCGTGGTTCCCCAGTCGGTGGCGGTGATCGGGGAGATCCTCCAAACGACGCTGACGGAAGTGGCCAATGCTGGCTCACGGACAATGTCGATGGGAACAGCGATGTCGATCAGGGTACGACAACTCTGATATCCCCCATTCTTGACGGCTCGATGGGCAATGCTGTGCTGGAGTACTACCGATGGTTCTCCAATAATGCAGGCGCTGCTCCCAATGAAGACATCTTCGTTGTGCGCATTTCGGATGACGGCGGCACAACATGGTCAGTTCTTGAACAGGTAGGGCCCACCGGCGCTGAATCAAACGGAGGCTGGTACCTCGTGCAATTCGATCTTGCCTCGATCACTGGCATTGACCCAACCGACCAGATACGACTTGCATTCGTCGCTGAAGATGCTCTCAACGGATCGGTCGTGGAAGCAGGCGTAGACGGCATTCGCATGACCTCGATCGACTGCGAGACATGCGTCGGAGACATCGACGGAAACAACGTCGTCGATGTCGAGGACATTCTTGCAGTCATCGCAGGATATGGAACCGAATACACCGTCGATGATGTGCTGGCCGTGCTGGGCGCCTTCGGCTCGGACTGCTGACTCCACCATTTCACTCATTCAACAGCCCACCTCGAATCGAATTTGAGGTGGGCTGTCGTATCCTGCTCTAGATGAGTGAATGCAACACATGCAGATCCTGCACAGATGGGTGCCAAAAAGGTCCGCCTGCTGCATCACTTCCGTCCGACCGACCACTCGTGGTATGGGATGGCGATTGTGCATTTTGCAGAAGTTGGGTCCGAAGACTCTATGCACTTGCTCAAGATCGGTTGGACTTCGTTCCTTATCAAGACGCTGCTGAACACTTTCCAGACGTCTCCATGGAACAATTCCGAGGCGCGATTCATCTGATGATGCCGGAGGGTGCTCGATATTCCGGAGCGGATGCGATATTCCGGATGATGTCCACAGGAGGGCTGATGAATTGGCCTTGCTGGATGTATCGCAATGTGCCGCCGACAAGATGGATCACCGACGCTGCCTACAGGTGGGTTGCCTCCCACCGAAGGATCTCGCTCAGTGTTTCTCGTCTCATGTTTGGCGCCATACACCGTCCTTCAACCTTGCTGCTAACTCGAAGGGTGTTTCTCCGACTTCTCGGCCTCATCTACATCGCCGCCTTTCTGTCCTTTGGACAACAGGCGATGGGACTGATCGGATCCAATGGGATTCAACCGACGCAACAGCTCCTGGAAGCAGCAGCCGTTCAGGATCTGTCCTGGTGGCAGTTCCCGACATTTCAATGGTTTGGTGGCGACGCTGTCCTGAACTCGACATGGATCATTGGCACTGTGTGCGCGGTCCTTCTGGTCCTCGGATGGGTGCCACTGGTATCTGCACTTGGCTGTTGGATCACCTATTTGTCACTGACAACAGCAAGCGGTGTGTTCCTGCAGTTTCAATGGGATGCTCTGCTTCTGGAATGCGGGGTACTCGCCGCATTGTGGGCACCAGCGACAGTTCGCCTGAACAGCCCCTCTGCAAGTCGGCCCTCCAGACTTGTCCATTGGCTAATCGTCCTGGTGCTTGCAAGACTCGTTTTCTTCGGTGGTTTCGCGAAACTACAGAGCAATGATCCCACTTGGGCAGATTGCACGGCGTTGTCATACCACTTCTGGACACAACCTCTCCCTTGGTGGCCCGCGTGGATCGCATCCGAACTGTCACCCTGGATTCTACGGACCAGTTGTTCCACCATGTTCCTGATTGAATTGATTTGCCCGTTCCTGCTGTTCGGGCCTCGGATGTTGCGAACCTGGGGAACAGGCATCATTGCACTGTTGATGATTGGCATCGCGGTGACCGGCAACTACGGTTTCTTCAATTGGCTCGCCCTCGTCCTTTGCATCGCCATGCTTGATGATGCGGTACTACTCACAGCATGGCCCCGTGTCTCCAGAACAAGAATTGTTGTTGGACTCAGACCACTTCCGGGCATGATGGCTCGATGGTCTCGGAATCTGATCGCAACAATGATTCTCATCTTGGTGATCTTCTCGATTCGAACCCAACTCACCCATAAGCCCTTGGAAGGTAGCCTTGCAAAAG
>JAKVBW010000112.1 GCA_022446945.1 Phycisphaerales bacterium
CGATCGCCTATAGAATGACTAAGTATTGGTCGAATTTCTTCCAAAGTCATACTCTCTGCTTCAGCAACATCTTTCGGCTCAATACTGAGCCGTTCACTCACAGTACGTACCCACTCCGACTTTGCTGCGCTTGGATTGTCGCCGGCTTTAGCCATATGAATAACTAGAGCAATATGTGCTCTACGTGCGTCACATGTTTCTGATTTAGTGCTCATATTCGTACCCTGTAGATAAGGAAATTTAGATGCTCTCAACAGGCTAACTCTATGAAGTGATTGCATGTTCTCCTGAAAGCGGGTGAAGGGGATCGAACCCTCGACATTCAGCTTGGGAAGCTGACGCTCTACCACTGAGCTACACCCGCATATCAACGTGCAGAGGGTAGCAGGGGCAAGCATAGAGTGGCTGTAGATGCTTGATGCATGCGTTTTTGCGGATGTTCACTCCGCGGAGGTGCATGGTCACAGCGTGCCGTAGATGGTGGGCATAGTTGTGAAGCGACGCTCGTGGAGATCTGATCGGAGGATGCGAGTCATTCAAAGGTAGTCGTGCCGGTATCCATCGAGTTTGCGGCTTACGGGGATGGTGACATCCTGTTTCGGCTTGGTTCTAGTGTGCAGTTCACCGTCGCTTCGGCGTCTAGGGATTGATAGCTGGACTTCAATTCCAATAAATGCTCCGGCCGAATCTTCCCCTAAGACATCGTAGATGAGGGCTGAACATTTGCCGCCCGCTACGTGTCCGTGGATATCAGATGCAAGTTCACGCGGTACATACCCAAGTTTACGTTGGTGGCAATCCACGCGAACGGCATTGCTGTCATAGGGGTTGTCTGGCTCTGCGACAAGTGTCACCTTGTCGCCGATGCGACAGTGAGACGCAGCCTCTTGGTAGTGGCTGATGCCCTTGACCCGAACAACTAGTGTTTCGTTGGTGTCGTTTGGCATTGCTACTTCGTTCGTTTCTTCCGAAACACTCCAACGGGTGCGCTGTGCTCGATGGCGTCGAGCAGCTCGCTGTTTCGCGTCTGATTGTCAGACTCGCACTGCTGCAGCGTTCGTTCAATGCCAGCGATCCGCTTTGCTAGGGCTTCTGCATGAGCTTTGTTCTGATCTTGGCCATTTGAGATGGCGGCCATGAGTTGCGTGCTCTGCGCTGTCAATGATTCAGTCACACTTGCTGTCACAGCAGCTGGCATGGATTGCGCAGCTGATGCGGCATCAGTTATCTGCTTGGTAGCCCCACCTAGCGTGTCAAAGTGCCCCTCGATGTTGGTCGCGGTCTTCGTAATGCGATCTTCCATAGATTGCATGGCAGCAGTGATCTCAGAAGTTCCAAGTGGCTTCAGGGCGTGCACTGCAGATTCGATAGCACTCGCGGCGGTACTCATCGCATCGACCATGCTCTTGCCTTGTTCAGAAACTGTCGCACCGACAGTACCGAGAGCTTCTCGGCCACTATTGAGCTGCTGAGTGGCATATTGGTACTGCTCGACTTCCTGCTTGAGGGTCTCAAGGTGGCTGACCAAGCGGGTCAGTTCTTCTTCAACGGACATGAATGAGTTGTTCTCAGTTTCAGGCATGTGTGCTTCCTACCAGTTGATCGAGTCGGGTTCGGATGTTGCGAATGAGATAGAACTGCCCGGCATTCTGGAGGACCTCTTCGGGTCGTGATGCGAGTGCTCGGGCAACGGCATAGGGTTCGGTGACGCTGGCCATGAGTGATTCGGCTAGGGCAGGTGTGACCTGCGGTTGCTCTTGGGTTGCCTGCAGTAGGCATCCCGCAATCAACTCGCCGGTGGCATCAGTGGGCAAATCCTCGGCGAGAAGTGACATCGCTTTGCCCGCATCTTCCTGAATGGCTTGCTCTTTGGGGCGCGCAGACATGCACTCTGCCAATGCCCGAAGAAGAAGTAGGAATGCGTTGTCTGGAAAGTCGGTTAATGCTCGGGCGGCCTCACCCCGCAGGTGTCCAGCCTCACTGGTGTTCTCGCATGACTCAGCAAGATCCAAGACATGACGACAAAGGTCCATTGTGACCTCAGGATCAGATGCCGGGCGTCCTAGATCTTCTTCAAGGCGCTCTCGCAGCTGGTCGATTTGATCCTGTTCGCAAAGCTTGTCAACATCCTTGCCGAACTTGGATGTCTGAAGATAGTCCAGCATACGCGTGCGGAACTCGCCCTCGTTTTCAAGTCCTGCCTGGCAAATCCGAAGGGTTTCAGTAAGGGCGCGTCGCCGGGATGCTTCGATATGTTCGTAGATGAATGTCGTCAGGCGGTGTGCCGCATCCATCGCGAAGGCGGAAATGGACATTGTGTCTGCAGATTCACGAAGCTCTTCGGCTTGGTCTCGGGCGGCTCTGCGGTGGAAGTTAGAAAGGTACGAATGCAGCGAGCGAGTGATTTCCTCGTGCGACGCGCCATGCACGTCCACACGGATCTCTTGCTTTGAATAGTCAACGGTGTAATCCGAGACAACACCAATGGTGAGTAGTCGGTGAAGCGGCTTCTCAAGATCATGCTGACGGTTGCGCCAAGGAAGGTCGATAGTGTGGGGCTCGTTGATAGGCTCAAGCTGCTCGAGCACCTCTTGGACTTGCTGTGTTTCCGCAGCAATGCCCTTGTAGCTCAGGAGGTGGAAGTACAACATCCGAAGAATGTCATCACTTGCTCGGTATCCAAACCGATCCACGATTTGATGAAGCTCTTCAATGGGGGTGCGTGGATCGAGGATTTCAGAGTGGCGCTGCGTAGTTTCGTCCGAGAGAATGACCCAGCACAATGACGGTTGTCGGTCTCGCCCAGCTCGCCCGGCTTCTTGATAGAGCGATTCAATGCTGGCAGGGATATTGAAGTGAACGGTGCTTCGGATGTTGGGTTTGTCTACTCCCATTCCGAATGCCTTGGTCGAGGCAAGCAGTGTGGTGATGTTGCTCTTGAAGCGATCAGCATGGCGTCGCTTCTCGCTATTCCACTGATGCTGTCCGGTGCCTTTGGGTGGCTTGCCTGAGTACACACCGACATCTAGGCTGGTTGCGCTGCCTGCAGCGTCCGCAGCTTCAAAGACCCCATACTTGGAATTTGTATGCGGCGTGAAGATGATGCAGCAATTGGAGTCGGCACCCTTTGGCGTAAAGAACCTCGTGACGTCTTGGTTGAAGGCTTGTGCAGTCTTCGCCAGAATTCCTTGGAGTAACACGCTCTTTTCGCTGGACTTGCATCGTTGAATGCGGAACTGGAGTTCCTTGCGGTCAAAGCTTTGGGGGGTGATGATGGCATCGGGATCGTTGATTTCGAGTTCCCGTTGGACATCACGAAGCACGGATCGCGATGCGGTTCCAGTCAGCGCCAGAAGTGGGGGGGCGATGCCCTGGTGGCTGCAGATCGAGCGGGCGTTGCGGGCGATGTTGAGATAGGACGTTCGGAAGTCGTGCCCCCACTCAGAGACGCAGTGTGCTTCGTCGATTGCAATGCAGGCGATTGGCATTTGAACTGCAAGCCGCCGCAGTTGGAGCCGGAAGTTCTCCATTTGAAATCGCTCGGGCGCGACGTAGGCAAAAAGGAGTGATCCTGTGCCGAGTCCGGCCATCACTTGCTCACGCTGGGCAATGGACCCAGCGCTTGTGATGCCACCTGCATTGCTAATGCCATGGCGTTCAAGATTGTCGAGTTGATCCTCCATCAAGGCGATCAATGGAGAGACGATTATTCCAGGCCCCGGCCGAAGTAGGCATGTCAACTGGAACACCACCGTCTTGCCTGCGCCTGTGGGCAGTAACACAATCGAGTCCTTGCCTAGGACGCCCCGGGACAACGCTTCAAGTTGGCCCTCCCTGAACTCATCAAATCCGTAGACCCGATCGAGCAGCGAGACAAATGCATCATCATCAGCGTTGGTTGGCGGGTTACCCTCAGCGGGGCGAAGCCTCAGCGTGTAGCGGCCGGGTATGTGGAGATCGCGGATAGTCCAGGTTGGCGTAGGATCCTCGGCGGTGAGCCCAATGAATGAGACGACTCGGTCGCAAGTGTCTTCGGCGACCTCAAGGACGGTCATGTTGATGTCGTATAGGACACCAACAGTATGTGTGAGCTCATTGAAGTCATCCACCACTGCCTTGGTGAGCGACTTTGTGTCCACGCCGGTCCAGTCAGGCCAGTGAATGCAAACCGAGAGTACGCAACCATTGGGTGACGACCGAAGTATGTCTAACAGGGCAGTTTGTGCTTGGACGCACCGGCTCAGGACATCATCATCAAGGGTGTATGGTCGTTTCGGGGCGCAGCCCCCAATGGCATCGATTGCGGCGTCAATGGAGGGTCCTGCCATGCTTCGAACTTCGGCGGTTGGGACACGAATGACTGTCCATCCAGCATCTATCAGGCGGCGATCCCGATCTGCGTCATAGTCGCGACTCTCTTCGTGCTGTTCACCATCTACTTCGATGACAACCTGAACTTGATCGCCATCAGCGATGACAAAGTCAACTCGCTCACCGCGATCGGTGGCTGGCCCACGATTGGTGAGTGATGACAGGTTGACCTGCGCGGTTACACACGACATCCGTTCAGGTCCCAGGCGAGGGAGCAGAATCTGTTCGACGAACATGCGTTCTTCTTCAGACCCAAACGCAAGGTCCTGCATTGGCTGACCGGCCAACGTATGGCTAGGATCGCCTTCGGGATCTGTGATACAGGCGAGCGATGATTCCTCCAGTGTTGGTGATAGCGGAGCAACACGTCCGCGCGTGAGAATCTTCTCGACGATACACAGCACATTCTGGGCAAGCGGTGGTAGCAACACGCCTGGCGTAGAGGGCTGTCCGAGCACATATTTGGCAGTCTCCAAACCTTGGCTGGGGGAGTCCTTGATCGCTGTTCGGCGTGCAGAACCGTGGCACATCGGCTGGCTGAACCTGCTGGAATCCTGGTGCTGAATGGTCAGCTCTATCGGGGCTTGGTGAGTGGGTTGCAATGCGGCGGATTGATCGAGCGCTGGCGATGCCGCCTCAGCATCTGCCTCTTCGCAATTCTTCGTGCCTTTACAGCGTGGGTAGGTTGTGCATCCCCAGAATGGATTGCCATCGCTCCTTCGCCGGCGAATTGTCATATGGCTGCCGCACTTTGGGCAATCCGGTGTGGCGTTTTCATCGTCGGCGGTGTCTTCGCTGTCCGAAGATGACTGGTCAGCTGACGTGGCAGTCGCTGGAGGCGGCGCCTTCAAAAGCAATTCGTGTTTCTGTAGGCATTTCTTCCATGCCTGCAAGAGGTGTTCTGCGGAGCCGGGGCGATCAGCGACATTTCTGGCAAGCGATGTGGCCAGAAACTCCGCAATTGGATCGCTCAATGAGTCTTCAATCCTGAGCGTGATGCTTTGGTTGAGAGTGGGGTCGGAATGCCCGTCACCCCAACCCGGCGGAACCCCCGTGAGAACGGCATGGATCATGGCGGCAATTGAGTAGCGATCTGCCGCGGCATCAAGAATATCTCGTGTTTCAAAGAATGGATCTGCGTACTTGAGCGATCCTGGGACGGCGCTTCCAGACGGACGCAGCGAAAAGTCGAATGCCTGAATCGCGAGGTCGCCGGGCGGTGCTGCGACACCAATGTGGTCTGGATGGAGATCGCCATGGACAATGTCGGCGGCTTCAAGATCGACCCCAAGTTGAAGGAGTTGGTCGGCGATGGCCGTGCGTTCGATGGCCGAAAGTGGAAGGGCTTGTCGAAGCATCTCACCGAGCGTGAGGTGCCCCGCGGAATCAACTGCGATGGCTCGACGACCTTGGAATGATCCATGACGGTGCAAACTGACTATTCGCGGGCTGTCTAACCGCTGCAGTGCATCTGCTTCATCATCGATGAGCTTGTCACAGGACGCATCGTTGGCGATCTTGAGCACGACACCCTGGCCATCAAGCGTACATGTGTATGCGGTCCCGGCGCTTCCACTGCCTAGCCGGCGCTCGAGCACAGTCTCGATAGCATCGGTATCGCATTCGGTTGGGGTGGCTTCCCGGGTCGTAGTATCAGCAGGAACATCTACTGGTTGTGGTGGATGGGCGTCGGGCTGAGACGCGGTTTCCACCGGAGCAGGATCTGATTCATCGAATGCGTGGAGATGATGAAGGAAGTCGGTGGCAGTCTTCAGCCGATCATCAGGATCGGAAGCAGTGGAACGCTTGATCAGTGTGCGGACTGCCGGCGGAAGATGGCGAAGTTGATCATGCGCATCGATTCCCTTGCTGGTTACGCGAACACGGCCACTCTCGGCTGTCGGCGGATGTTCACCGGTCGCCAAGAAGTAGGCGAGGCATCCCAAGGAGAAGACATCTACAGATGTTGCGGCGCAAGATGGATTACGCATCAGTTCGGGCGCGCGGTATGTAG
>JAKVBW010000113.1 GCA_022446945.1 Phycisphaerales bacterium
GTCAGCGGTTGCAGCGAGAAGCGTCCGCAGGTTGTGGTCTATGTGTCGACTGACGAAGCAATCGCCCGGGAAGTACTTGACGCATTCACTTCGCAGACGGGTGTTCAGGTATTGATGGTCGGGGACACCGAAGCGAGAAAGACATTCGGACTGGTCGATCGCCTGAAGAATGAACGGCATGCACCGATTGCCGATGTGTTTTGGTCCTCCGAGGGTATTGGCATGATCATGCTTGAGAGTGCGGGTTGTCTGGCACAGCACGTTTCCGAAGCGTCTATGGATTGGCCTGAACAGTGGCGTAGTCCGGACGGCAGGTGGTACGCTTTTTCGCCCCGCCCACGGGTTCTGGTCTTTGATCCCGAAATGGTGTCTGCAACTGCATTGCCGGCGACATGGATCGATCTTCAGGACCCGCGATGGCGGAATCAAATTGCAGTCGCAGATCCTCGATTTGGCACAACAGGTGGCCACCTTGCAGCCATGCGGTCCTGGATGGGCGCCTCGTTGTGGTCAGCGTGGATCGATGCCATGGCAGCACAGAATCTACTCATCCTTCCTGGTGGCAATGCTGCTGTTGTGGATGCTGTCAGGCGTGGTGAAGTCATGCTTGGCGCGACAGATGCAGATGATGTTTACGCTGCCAATCAAGAGGGCGCGTCACTGGCCTTCACTCCGCTTCGCCATGGATCGCTGCCAGGTGAAGGAGCCATGTTGATGCCGAATACTGTCGCCATTCTTGCCGGGGCGCCGCATCCCCGTGAAGCTGCTTTGCTCATGGACTGGCTGCTATCAGAAGATGTTGCGCGCCTATTGGCAGAATCAGTTTCGGGAAACGTTCCCCTTCAACCCTCTCTGCAGGAGGCGTACCCTCATCTGCAGATCGAAGATCCTCTTGCATTCAATCTCCCAGATGTTGCAGGAATGTATCCCTCTGCAGTCGACGAAGTCGTGGAGTCATGGCGGGAGGCATCCGTCGGTGCGCGGTGAGTCCTGGCTGAGGGTGGCCTTCTGGTTTGCTTGGTGTACCGTGATCGGCTGGCCTTGGTGGGTCGTCTGCATGACCGTGGGGGCGCATGAAGCCCGTACAGGCGCGGCGCTCCATGATTGGTTCGATCTGACTGTGACCACCCTCTTCTGGATGTCGGGCGTGACGCTGGTTGCGCTGGCAATGGCTTTGCCTGCCGCAAGGTGGATTGCCTCCACACTACCTCGGACGCGCGCGATACTGCTCACTTGTGTGGGCCTAGGGATTCTGCTTCCGCCATGGGCCTCGTGGTATGTGTGGTGGTCTTCGGCCCCACCCGGCACGATCGTGTTTGATCTTCTTGCGGGTTGGGGCGATGTCGGCATTTGGCGCCGCGTCATTCTGGCGGTCGCTTTGGTGGCATGGGTCTGGCCGGTCGCAGTCTGGTGCCTGGTGCCTGCAGCCATGCGATGGTCCGTTCGCCAAGAAGAAATCCTCCAACTGGATGGTGCGGTTGCTTCACGCATCTGGTGGTCGCGACTCCGCGTCGAGTTCTGGGGCTTGGCCATGGCGGCACTGATCTGTGGCGCTCTGGTTGCAGGAAGTACAACGGCTTTCGATCTTGCAGGCGTGTTTACGCTTGCCAATGACCTCCGGGTGCAGAGTGATCTGGGTTCGTCGTCGGCGGCGTTGGTTCAAGCGGCTTGGCCATTGATGCTTTTTGCCATCGTTGGGGCCATCTCGATTTGGAAATGGATGGGCAACCGTATCGAAGACTTGCCGCGCTCTTCGCCTGTCTGCAAAGGAACAGTCATCGGCTCAGTGGGACTCTGGATTGCCTGCGTGGCAGCGCCGCTGGCCATGCTCGGCTTTCTTCGATGGCGAATGGGTCTCGGTGATCTCAGCATTCCAGGAGCCTCGCTGCTGGGGCTCATGGGTCGGGCATGCATCATCGCAGCCTTGACATTCCTCTTGTGTGCTGTGTCAGCGGGCATGCGCTGGGGATGGATCTCGAGCATGCTTGCCATCATCTGGATTGCTGCAGCTTTGCTGCCAGCACCCCTGACTGCGGCCGTCGTTGCAGAAGCATGGAACGGTATTGCGGGGAATCGCGTGTCCACATCAGGCGTGTCGTGGTGTCTGGGTCTGCTCGTTCGAGGCGGGGCGATCGGTTTGTTGGCTGGTCGGTGGGTGCAACGCACGCAGTCGCAGACGCTCCATGATCTTGCAAGACATGATGGTGTGTCATGGTGGCAGTTGAATCCCCTGACCATCTCAGCCGGTGTTGCAGCGGGGTCCGTGGCGGCAGTCCTTGTCTCATCCGAGTTGGCACTGACTGCTCGCCTTGCGCCTCCCATGAGCGAACCTCCACTGGCTGTGACATTGCTCAACGCCATGCATTACCAAAGGGGGGATGCAGTGGTGGGCCTGCTGGTGTGGTTGCCGGTACCCGTTCTGATTTTGGGATCCCTGATGCTGATTCCGCTCCTCCGACGAGCGCGTGTGATGGAAGCGGGATCAAAGTTGGTGGTGTTGCTGCTAGCGGTCCATCTCATCGCCTGTGATCGTGAAGACAACAGCCCAGCTGAGTCAACGCCTCCCATCATCGTCGAAGAATCCTGGGGACTTCCGGGTCTGAGTCCGGGGCGGTTTGATCGACCACGCGCGATCGCTGTGGGGCCGTCCAGCAGTTGGGTGGTGGACAAGACGGGTCGTGTCCAGCAACTGGTTGATGGGGAATCCATCGGCGGATGGACAATGCCCGCCACCGCGAATGGAATGCCCGTCGGCGTCTCTGTCACACCAGAAGGTTTGATCGCTGTGGCAGATACACATGAGTATCGCGTGGCTGTGTTTTCCAAGGACGGCATGTTGCAGCACACCTTCGGGACTTATGGAACATCGCCCGGGGAGTTCATTTATCCCACAGACGTTGCTTTCGACAGTCATGGCCACTGGTTTGTATCGGAGTACGGTGGTCATGATCGCATTCAGGTCTTTGATGAAGACGGGAATGTTGTTCGCTCGCTGGGTGGTCCAGGTAGTGCGCCCGGTCAATTCCGGCGCCCCCAATCCATGGCCTTTTCACCAGATGGCAAGACACTGTGGGTCGCGGATTCTGGGAATCACCGGATTCAGGGTCTGGATCCGGTGACCGGGAATGTGGTGCGTGTCATTGAGGGAGCGTCACTCCGGTACCCCTATGGCATCGATGTTCTCCCAGACGGATCAGTGGTGGTGGCGGATTATGGGGCGCACACCCTGTCACGATGGTCCGACGATGGGACTTTATGTGGTACATGGGGTGGGTGGGGATCTTCCGAAGGTCGTTTGAAGATGCCATGGGGAATTGCTTACGACCCTGATCGTCACAAGGTGCTGATCCTCGATACCGGGAATGCGCGTGTCCATGTCGTGGATGCGGCGGCACTGGGTTGTCCGATGCCGGCGAGTAGGATTCGACCGTGATGACCTTTGAACACCCCGGTTGGTTGGTTCTGCTTCTGCTGCTGATACCGGTCCTGTGGTGGTCGAGACGGGCGCGCATCACACTTGGGCCGATCAGAGGTGTCCTTGTTCCGTTTTTACGATGTCTGCTGATTGTGGTACTGGCGTTGGCGCTGGCTGACCCCAACATCAATCGACAGAGTGACCAGATCACCGTGGCGGTGGTGCTCGATCGCAGTTCCTCCATTCTGCCAGGCGAGTTGGATACAGCGATCGACTGGCTGCAGCAGGCAACGCAATCTCGCGAAGTTGATGAGCAACTTGCGGTTGTCGATGCTGCACGAACCACAGTGGTTGTCATGATGCCGGACGCGCACGGTCAAATCGCGGCAGGACCGGTTCAGGGCCCGACTGACGGCAGTAATCTCGCCGGGGGACTTGAATTCGCCAAAGGATTACTTCCCGAGGGCGGCGTGCATCGACTCCTTCTCGTGTCCGATGGCAACGAGACAAGTGGATCATTGTTGGATGCAGCAGATCAGGCATCGCGATCGGGCATTCCGATCGATGTGTTACCGATCCAGTACCACAGATCTGGAGAGGTGATGGTGGATCGGGTTATTGCGCCTCGGACACATCGACCGGGAGAGCGGATCCCGTTGCAGATTGTCATGCGTAGTGAAGGGCCGGCAACCGGCAGTTTGCGTGTGACACGGGATGGGGTCGAGATAGGGGATGGCATTGAAGTTGACTTGCCCGGGGGTGTGGCGGTTCGAAGTCTTTCGGTGCCGAGTGGAGCGGCTGCCGTTGAGCGGTTTGATGTGCGATTCGAACCTCAAGAACAAGTTGCGGACACGGCCACGCGCGATCGACGACTTCGGAACAACACTGCGGCAGCCATTTCAGTTGCATCGGGTCGTGGACGCATCGCGCTGGTGGTGGAACATCCGGATGCAGCCACATCGCTGGAAACGATGCTGGCGTCACGCGGCTTTGACATCGAAATTGTCGGTGTGGAGGCTCTGTTGGGTGGCCCCACATCGCTCTCCGCGTGGGATGCGATTGCATTGCTGGATGTTCCACGCTGGAGTTTGCCTGACCGTCTCGATCAGGAATTGGCTGCATGGGTCCGTGATGGTGGCGGAGGTCTACTGCTGAGTGGAGGACCGACAGGTTTGGGTGCTGGGGGATGGATTGGTTCTGAAGTGGCAGATCTCCTTCCTGTCAATCTGGATCCACCTGCGGAACGCATCTCTAGGCCGGGGGCGCTGGCATTGGTTCTGCATGCGTGCGAAATGCCTCAGGGGAACTACTGGGGCCGGAGGGTGGCGGAGGCAGCCATCGAAGCACTGTCGAGTGAGGATTATGTCGGCATCGTCGAGTACGACGCGCGGAGAGGGGAAGTGGTGTGGCCCTTGCCGATGCAGCGTGCTGACACGAAAGCCGCTGCGTTGTCTGCTGCCGCCAATCTTCGATACGGGGACATGCCGAGTTTTCAGGCATCGATGCAGATGGCCTTCGACGGACTGATCAAGGTGGAGGCGGGGCGGCGTCACATGGTGATCATTTCAGATGGAGATCCCCAACCACCTTCCGAGGCATTGCTTCTGCAGTGCGCTGACGCTGGAGTGACCGTCACCACGGTCATGGTCGGTGGTCATGGAACAGCGATCGACAGGAGACGCATGCGCGCCATTGCGGTATCGACAGGTGGTCGGTTCTACGATGTTCAGGATCCGGATCAACTTCCACAGATCTTCATCGAAGAAAGTCAGGTGGTCTCACGCTCGTTGATCCAACAGGGGAACTTCTCAGCCGGATGGATCGGGCCTTCGGGCGGTCCCTTCCCTCAGTCTGCTATCGCATCACTGTCACCCTTACCAGGCATCAAGCAGTACATCTTGACTGCGGCACTTGGCGGACTGGCTGCGAATGCTGTCGGAATCATGAGAGAGGATCAGGCCGATCCACTATTGGCATGGCGCATTGCCGGTCTAGGCCGGACATCTGTTTGGTCAAGCGCCTTCATTGACAACTGGGGCGGTGATTGGCTCGTGTGGTCAGGCGCAGGCGACTTCTGGAGCAGATTATTTTCTTGGCTGCGCCGAGAAGCCGATGGCGAATCCCTTTCGGTCGATCTTGTCGAGCGGGGTGATGGGCAAATCGACATTGAGGTCGAGGCAGCGGATCAAGACGAAGGGTTCCTGAATTTCCTTCAGTTGCGAGCGGCAATTCTCGGGCCGGGTGGCGTTGGGGGGCCTGTCGATCTGGTGCAAGTGGGACCTGGCCGCTACGCCGGTACGTTTGAAGCCAGTCAGGCTGGAGGCTGGGTAGTCGCGATCCAGTACGAAGGTGTTGCAGGCTCGACGGGGGAGGCGGTCTCGGGCTGGGTTCAGGAATCAATCGTTCGCAATTGGCCGAGGGAAGATGCCGCCGTTCGGAGTCGAGAAGCGTTGCTGCATGAAGTTGCGCAACGCAGTGGCG
>JAKVBW010000114.1 GCA_022446945.1 Phycisphaerales bacterium
TGTGATCCGCGGTCAGGAACATCTGGCGAACAGTCCTAAGCACGCGCTCCTCCAGGACGCTTTGGGATTCGAACGTCCGATCTGGGCGCATGTGTCGTTGATCTTCAATCCTGATGGCTCGAAGATGTCCAAGCGGGACAAGGACAAGGCATTAAGGGCCGCTGTGCGGGAGCAGGGCATCACAGATCCGCCGGATGGTGTCAATATCGCTGCTGAAGAGTGGTCGGCCTGGCTTTCTGACAAGTCCATGCAGCTTGCTGCGGATGAAACGCGGTCCTTGTCTGAATCGCTGGATGTCACACTTCCGGAAATCGATGTCGATGATTTTCGAAGGGCTGGCTATCTGCCCGAAGTCCTCCTCAATTACTTGGCGTTGCTTGGCTGGTCGCCTGGAGGAGACCGCGAACAGTTCGACAGTGAATTCATCAAAAGCCATTTCGGTCTCGATCGCATCGTCAAAAGCCCTGCGAAGTTTGATCGGGCCAAGTTGCTGGCTTTCAATCTTGATGCCATTCAGGCAATGGACGAGGACACATTCGTCCTTCGCCTTCAGGCATTCTGTCAGGATCATGCGCCGGCATTTCTCGAGTCGATGACGCCCGATCAATTCCGGACATTTGCACTGGCCAATCGCGAGAGGAGCAAAACCTTGCGTGATCCACTCGACTCGGGCCTCTTCTTCATCGAGTCGGATGAGGAGATTCAGTGGCCGGCGAGCAAGGCTGTTCGAAAAGCGCTTTGCAAGGGTGAGCCCTGCGGGTTTGACCGGCTCGACGCCATTCGAGATGTCCTCGCAGGCGTGACATCCTGGACGCCCGCAGACCTGGAAACAGTGCTGACAGACTGGGCGGAGGCCAACTGCGAGGGCAACATGGGCAAGATTGCCCAACCAATCCGCGTGGCGGTCAGTGGCGGTCCGGTCAGTCCGCCGATTTTCGACACCTTGGACATTCTGGGGCAGGCTTCGACAGTAGCGCGCATCGACCGGTGTCTGGCAGCCCGTGAAGAGATTCAGGGAGCGCCCGCATGACCATGCCCGCCACACTCAGTCTGCTTCTCGATGGATTGATCGATTACGCCGGACTGTTCCCTCCTGCGAAACTCGAAATGGAACCGATGGTGACTTCCTATCGGCGGGCGATGCTCGATCCGCGAGGTTGGATGGTGGGGCGTGTGATCGTGCCCGTCTCTCGGCTGGAAGAATTCGAAGCAGCAGCGAAGACTTTGTTGCCCGATGAAGAGGAATCGGAACCCTGGTGCATCAGTGCTTTGACAAGGCCCTGTGCCGATGATGGTCTGGTCGAGGATCTTGAGAGGATCGCGGCCTTCAACGATGCGCATGCTTTGCCATCGCAGGGCCGCGCTGTCATTGATGTCATCGAATTGGTCGGCGGCACAGCGATGGAAGTCGATGCGGCGCTGGATCAGATTCCTGATGAGTTGTTTCCTTTCATTGAGATGCCATTGACGGAGGATGCCAGAGGTGTGCTCGCAGTGCTTGCCGGTGCTGAGGCTGCCGCGAAGATTCGAACGGGGGGCATTCGGCCGGAGCTTTATCCAGACAGCCTGGACGTGGCGGCATTCATTCACAGCGCGGCTGCTGCCGGGGTGCCGTTCAAGGCGACTGCAGGCATGCATCATCCGCTGCCGAATGACAATCCTGACATCCCTGCACGCCAACATGGATTTATTGGTGTCTTTCTGGCTGCAGCTCTGGCCCATGGCAGCGATGTCGATGTCGACTTGCTGCAACAGATCATTGAACTTGATGATCCTGAGGCATTTGTCTTTGAAGAGAACAGCGTCCGCGTTGCGGGAATCGACATGGACCGCGATCAGATCGAAGAGGCGCGTTTGAGCTTTGCCATTTCCTATGGCTCATGCAGTGTGGATGAACCTTGGGAAGATCTTGAATCGATCGGATGGCTTGATGCCGTGGAGGCCACATCGTGACATTGAATGAGACACACGATCCTGCGCGAACCAGTTGGGTGGAGTCCGCCAATCAAGCGGATGCCTGTTTCCCGATCCAGAACCTGCCCTTTGGCGTCTTTGCCGGAGAGGATGGTAGGGGCAGGATCGGTGTGGCCATCGGAAACCAGATACTCGATCTCGCTGCAGCCATCGAAACCGAGACGCTGCAACTTCCAGGCGAGATCGCCTGCGCGTTGTGCAGCCATCGCCTCAATGAATTCATGAGTCTGGGGAAGGATGCGTGGCACACGGCACGTAAGTCCATTGGCAATCTGCTCGCCTCCGACGCACCGAGACAGGACCGTCTCCTGCGTCCCATGGATGAAGCGGTGATGCAGTTGCCAGCAGAGATTGGTGATTACACGGACTTCTATGCAGCGCGTCACCACGCCACCAACGTCGGCCGCATGTTCCGGCCTGACGGCGAGCCGCTCATGCCCAATTGGTTGCACCTTCCGGTCGGTTACCACGGGCGGGCCAGCAGCATCGTCGTGTCCGGTACGGACATCGTTCGTCCTCATGGGCAACTCAAGCCCGAAGACGGGCCGCCGGTATTCGCGCCCTGTCGTCTGCTCGATTACGAACTGGAGTTCGGCGCCTTCATCGGAACGGGAAATGCAATGGGGAGCCGCATCGGTATCGGCGATGCAAGCGACCATCTTTTCGGCGTCGTGATACTCAATGATTGGTCAGCGCGGGATGTGCAAAAGTGGGAGTACCAGCCTCTGGGACCCTTCAATGCCAAGAACTTTGCCAGCACCATCTCACCTTGGGTCGTGACCATGGAAGCCCTCGCGCCCTATCGCAGTGAAGGGCCCGCGAGGGCTGCGGATGATCCGCCGCTTCTGGACTATCTCACGCCCGCGCCGGGCAGTGCTGATGCGATCGATGTGCAGGCAACGGTGACCTTGTCGTCACAGGGCATGCGGGAAGCAGGCACATCTGCCGTTCAGTTGAGCCGGGGCTCACTTCGCGAACTGTCCTGGTCCTTTGCGCAGATGCTCTCGCACCACACCAGCACGGGCTGTCCGATGGCGGCGGGTGATCTGATCGGGAGTGGAACGGTCAGCGGGCCTGACAAAGATAGCCGTGGATGTCTTCTAGAACTGACATGGCGGGGGACCGAGCCTATTGCGCTTCCGGATGGAACGGAGCGGAAGTTCCTGCAGGACGGTGATGCGTTGACGATCGATGCCTGGTGCGAGCGTCAGGGCGCTGCTCGCATCGGATTTGGGTCGTGCAGCGGCGTGATTCTGCCCGCTCAGTGATCCACCTCTACCAGGTGTCTTGAGAAGCCTCTTCGCCTGCTTGTCCCGCGACAGGTTCAGGTTTCCAATCGGCCCATGAGTTCGGGTACGCAGGATCATCCATCTCCAATGCCGCTTTCGTCGGGTGCAGCGGGCGGAAGGTGTCACACATGACGGCCAATTCATCTGTCCAGGTGGCACCCAGGCTTTTCTCAACCGTTCCGGGGTGCGGTCCGTGCGGGATTCCCTGTGGGTGCAGGCTGAAGGAGCCCTGTTCAATGCCTCGGCGGGCCTTGTAATTGCCTTCGACGTAGTAGAGCACTTCATCGCTGTCGAGATTGCTGTGGTTGTATGGCACCGGAATCGCTTCAGGATGAAAGTCCAGAACGCGGGGGCAGAAGGAACAGATGACGAAGTTGTGGCCTTCGAAGGTCTGGTGCGTCGGTGGCGGCATGTGGTGTTTGCCGACAATCGGTGAGAAATCATCGATGTTGAAGCAGTAGGGGTAGTAACAGCCGTCCCATCCGATCACGTCGAGCGGGTGATAGTCGTAGATGTAGGCATGTACCGAGTCGCGCGCCTTGATCCGCACTTCAAATTCGCCGGATTCATCCCAGGTCAGCGGCGCTTGCGGCAAACGCAGATCGCGTTCGCAGTAGGGCGCATGTTCAAGGAATTGGCTGGTCTTCTTGGAGATGTAGCGCGGCGGCGGAAGAATGTGACTGGTGTTCATCGTTTCGAAGCACAGGAATCTCGCCGGCGGTTCGCCTTCAGGTTGATCGTTAAAGATCATCTGATAGGTCACCCCCTTGGGAATGACGATGTAGTCCTTGGGGCCGAAGGTCAAAGTGCCCATCGAAGTATGGAGGGTGCCCGAGCCGAAATGCACGAATAGGCACTCGTCGCCACTTCCATTCTTGTAGTGGTAGTTCATGGGCTCTGCGGGCACGCAAATGCTCATCTCCACATCGGCATTGCCAAGCAGCACGGTGCGACCCGTGATCGGATCACCTTGCGGATCGCGTCCCCAAGATTTGAGGTGGCGCATGCGCATGACGTCGGTCTCGAGGAATTCGGTGCGCGTCCCGTAGAGCTGCTTCCATCCTGTGACCTGGGTGGGGGGATGAATGTGATAGAGGGTGGACGTCGGGCCGACAAAGCCTTCGGTGCCAAAGACCTCCTCGGAGTACAGGGCGCCATCCGGTCGCCTGAACTGGATGTGTCGCTTGGGGGGTATCTCGCCGAGGCTGGTGTAGTAGGGCATGCGTGACCTCCAAGGCCGGATTGTAGGGTGCCTGCCGCGAAGGCGCGGAGTGGGCTATGGTCTGGTGATGCATCTCGCTGCGGTGACAACATCCAGAGCCGATTGGGGGCATGTCGAGCCAGTGCTGCGTGTGCTAGAGCGACAGTGCGAGCTCTCGCTGCTCGTCGGGGGGGCGCATCTGGCCCCACGCTTCGGAAGCACGGTGGATGCGATCCGTGCCGGGGGCTATGCGGTTGCTGCCGAAATTCCCTTTCTGGCTCAGGACGATTCACGTCGGGGCATGGGCGAGGGGATCGGCAGGGCGGTGCTCGGATTCACGGAAGCACTGGACCGTTTGCGACCCGACATGCTGTTGCTGATCGCCGATCGCTTTGAGATGCTCGCGCCCGCTGCGGCGGCGATGGCGCTTCGTATTCCGATCGCGCACATCGAGGGTGGCGAGATCAGCGAGGGGGCGATTGACCAGCAAGTGCGTGATGCGCTTACGAAGATGAGTCACCTTCATCTGGTGCCCACCCAGGATGCCGCCGATCGGGTGATCGCCATGGGCGAATCGCCCTGGCGCGTCCATGTGACAGGAGCGCCTTCGCTGGACCATCTGAATCTGGACACGATTCCCACCCGCGACCAGGTCGCGTCTGTCGTGGGGATGGCACTTGATCCACCTCCGGTGGTGGTTGCCTTTCATCCCACGACGCTGCGGGCAGACACCGTCGATGAGGCGAACGTTTTCTTTGAAGCATTGGCCCAGTTATCTGCGCCGATGGTGTTCTGCTTTCCCAATGCCGATGCGGGCTATGCGCGCATCATCGAGTTGGCCGAGAGCGTGTGCCAAAGTCGAGATGACGCAGTCCTTCGCGTCAATCTTGATCATCTGCACTATTGGGGGCTCTTACAGCATGCGGCCTGTTTGGCCGGCAACTCCAGCAGCGGCATCATGGAAGCGGCATCACTTGAACTGCCGGTGGTGAATGTCGGGATCCGTCAGCAGGGGCGCACGCGCGCCGCCAACATCATCGATGCGCCAGCCGAGATTGAGGCGATTCTCAAAGCGCTCGACGAAGCGTGCGCGCCCGGATTCCGGGAAGGGCTGGCAGGACTGGTCAATCCCTATGGCGATGGGCATGCCTCGGAAGCAATCGCGCAGGTGCTAGCGTCGGTCGAATGGGGCGACGCATGCCTCATCAAGGAGGCAGTCAGTCCGGTGGCGGGACTCTCGGGCTTGTGAATCCGCAGTTGTAGAGACCCCGCGCGTTCCGGCGAATGCGATTCAGTCAGATGATTCGGCCATGCGCGCGCAATTGACCGCGATCGACCGCACGGCATGGAGCGTTGCGCCGCCTGCAGACATTACCAATCCCCACAAGAGCATGCTGATGCCAGCAATGGCACCTTCGAATCCATAC
>JAKVBW010000115.1 GCA_022446945.1 Phycisphaerales bacterium
ATGCCAAATGCATCGCTTCATCCGCCTGTTTGCGGAGTGTGGGATCTTCGACCCACTCCCTGACGGCTTGAACCGTCTTGTTCGCTTCCCGCACAAGATCGGGAATTCCGGGAAACTCCGAATCACCCGAACTTCCCAACAGCGGGGCGAGTCCTCCAATTGCAGAGAGCGCAGGCCCCACACGTCGATCGATCGCATTAACGATGTCACGAATGGCGGCAGATTGAATTTCACAATTCATGACCGCAGATCCATCGCGGAGGAAGACACCGCTGTCGCCAGGTGTCACTGCCGACTCGAGATAGAGGTTGGCAGCGCCTGTGAGTAGAGAAGTGGTTGTCAGTGGGACGACACTGAGGGGTATCTCAATCGCTTCGTCAATCCTTGTTGTGATTCGGACAGGCCAGTCGGGATTCCCGGAAAGCTCAACCGATTCGATCGTTCCAATGGGAACACCATCCAGTTGAACCTTGCTGTTGTCAGCAAGTCCTGAGGTCGACCGCGTCATGAATGTCATGCGCCATGTCGGTGGACCAGGCAACTCGCCAAAAAGTTGAAGAATCGTGATAAAGGAACCAAGTGCAGCGATGGCACATAATCCAATCATTGCGTCGCGTGTGCGGTCCTTCATGCGGCACTCCCATCCGTCATCAATAGATCCTCATCCATGGCGTGGCCATCGAGGAAATTTCGCACAATCGGATCCTGTGAGTTTTCAAAATCAGAGGGTGTGCCTTCAAAATGAACCGAGCCACGATTCAGAAGTAACATTCGATCGGCCACCTTGAATGCCAGTGGAATGTCATGTGTGACGACAATACTGGTCGGTTGCAGGGTCTGCTGAAGCATCTGTATCCGTTTGGCGACGACATCGCTACGGATGGGATCCAAGCCTGTGGTGGGTTCGTCGTACATCAGACACTCGGGCTTGAGCACGATTGCGCGAGCGAGTGCAACACGCTTCCGCTGACCTCCGGAAAGTTCGGCGGGTAGCCGATCAATCAATTCCGGTATCCCGAGCATGGATAGAACCTCCAAAGCCTGATTGCGTCTTTCCGTGTCATCGAGATTGGTGTGTTCTCTCATCGGGAAGGCGATGTTCTCCAGCACTGTGAATGAGTCGAAGAGGGCGCCTTGTTGGAACAGAAAACCGATTCTTCGGCGGATATCAATCAACCCGGATTCCTTGAGATCGTTGAGGGGCATGCCATCGAATGTGATTTCACCACTATCGGGGCGGAGCAGTCCCACCATCAGTTTCAGCGTGACGCTTTTGCCGGCGCCACTGGGGCCGAGAATGACAGTTGTGGATCCTCTAGAAATCTCGAGATCGAGACCGTCGATGATGGGCGGACCTTCGAACGACTTGGATACGTGACGAAAACAGATAAGTGGTTCAGGGCGGTCCATCACGCGTCACCGTATCATCCCCGGGCCGTGAATACTCGATCTACCAGCCCTCAGATTGTCCTGAAGGGCCGCATCTTCGCGGTCGAGCGACGTGTATGGACTGCGAAAGACGGTACGGAGCAATGCAGGGAGATCGTGAGACATCCAGGCGCGGTGACCATTGTGCCCGTTCTGAATGATGATCACGTCATCCTGGTTCGGGTATGGCGGGCCGCCGTGGATGACTATTTGTGGGAGTTTCCAGCCGGGAAACTCGAATCCGGCGAGCCCCCTCTGGAAGCCGCACGCCGTGAGTTATCAGAGGAAACGGGATACAGCGCGGGACGCATGGCGTTACTTGGTGAGTATCTGACATCTCCAGGATTTGCGGATGAACGCATGCATGCTTTTGTCGCAAAGGACTTGAGTTCAGGAGAAGCGCATCCCGAAGAGGGTGAAGATGTCGAGGCACGCGTTTTTTCGGTCACGGAGATCGAGGCAATGATTGATTCGGGTCTTCTGCGTGATGGCAAGTCGCTCGCCGCTTGGCTCCTCTGGCGTAGGAGTTCCGAGTGATGGGTCTTGCTGATCGCGATTATGCGAGAGTGGGTGGGCCGCCTCCCTACCGGCCAGATGCAGGCCTGAATGGACCGACTCCGTGGAGCAGGACCGTCAATGCCTGGCTCATCATCTTGTGTGTTGCTGTGTATGTGATCGGTGGATTCTTGCCAGTCAATGGTTCGATTGAAACGGGTCGTTATTGGGTTCCCACAGCGCATGGCGTGTGGGTTGAATCTCTCGGCAACCCGTTCTTCAGTCTTCAGGATCGGCCGGAAGAAACGACACTGGGAGAGAATTTGGTTCAGGAAACGATTCGCGTCGCGTTACCCGACGATGGGACAGAGCAAATCACGGTTGTCGGTCTGCCTGTCTATGACGCACAAGGGAATGAAATCGCGATCGCGGAAGGACACCCGGCGTCGCTCTTTCATCGTCTCTTTCACTTCTCGACAAAAAAAGTGATCGGTGGGGCGGAACTCTGGCGTCTGGTCGGTTTTCAGTTTCTCCATGCGGATCTGTTTCATCTGCTGTTCAACATGATTGCCCTGTTTTTCTTTGGCCCTCTTGTCGAACGGGTGTTGGGGGGGAAGCGCTATCTCGCCTTCTACCTTTTATGCGGGGTCTCCGGCGGATTGCTTTATCTCCTTCTCAATCTTGCGGGTTATGTGTGGGTTGACACATTCAGTTTGCCCGAAATACCGGGACTCCTCTTCAACGCGCCCGGCACGTCGCTCATCGGCGCTTCTGCCGGGGTGTTCGGGGTTCTCGTAGGCGGGGCATTCCTTGCGCCGAATGTAATGGTGCTTGTCTTTTTCATACTTCCCATGCGACTGGCAACCGTTGCGTGGATGTTGATCGGCATCTCCATCTTGTCGATTTTCGTCGGCACGCAGAATGCAGGTGGGGAGGCTGCGCATCTCGGTGGGGCGATTGCCGGATTCGGGTTTATTCGTCATCCCGATCGTCTTCACCGCTTTTTCGACTGGCTTGGCCGTTTTGATCCCACTAGCCGTCACTTCCGATCTGGCGGCTCTATGCCAAGATCGAAACCGCGCGAGGATCAGATTGATCGCATTCTTGCCAAGATTTCACGCAGTGGCCTGCAATCACTGACACCAGCTGAGCGGAAGGCTTTGGCTGATGCATCACGGCGGCAGGAGGAACAGTGAGCGGCCCGCTGGAGTTCGAGATCCTTGCAAAGAGCAACTCTACATCTGCTCGTGTGGGCAGTGTGAAGACACCCCACGGTTCCTTCGACACGCCGGCATTCATGCCGGTCGGTACGCGGGCCACTGTCAAGGGACTGCTTCCTGAGCAGATTCATGCGACCGGCGCGCAGATCATTCTCAATAACGCATACCACTTGATGCTTCGACCCGGCGATGGGTTGATTCGCGATCTGGGTGGAGTGCATGCCTTCATGCAATGGGACGGTCCGATCCTGACAGATTCCGGAGGTTTCCAAGCATGGTCACTCGCAGATACAAATCAATTCGATGATGACGGCATCACATTCCGTTCGCTGGTCGACGGAAGCAGGATCCATCTCACTCCCGAGCGGTCAATGGAAGTTCAGAACAACCTCGGGGCAGACATCATCATGGCATTGGACGACTGTCCGCCATCAGTGACTTCATCGGATCGATTGAAGCAGCAACGTCCTGATTTGGCTTCTGCGCATGAGACACAGATTGGCAAGGATCACCGTCGTCGTCTTGTGGAGGCAGTGGATCGCACGACACGATGGTTGGAGCGGTGTGTGAAGTCACATGCCCGGCCCGAGACACAGGCACTTTTTGGGATCGTTCAGGGGGGGCCGGATGAGGCGCTTCGGCGTCGGTCCGCAGAACAGGTGGTGGCCATGGATTTGCCTGGCTACGCCATTGGGGGGGTCGCAGTTGGCGAATCCACTGAGGCTATTGCGGCGACGGTGAAACTGACGGCGCCCTTGCTTCCGGAAGATCGGCCCCGGTATCTGATGGGGGTGGGATATGAACGCGATCTGGTTGATGCCGTTCGATCTGGTGTGGACATGTTCGATTGTGTCCTGCCTACGCGGAATGGTCGAAACGGTGGTGCGTTCACCAGCCAGGGCAGGATTCAGATCCGCAACGCCCGATTTCGAGAGGACTTGGAGGTCATCGAGCCCGGCTGCGACTGCACAGCCTGTGTAGGGGGCTTCAGCCGTGCGTACCTTCGCCACCTTTTCACGGCAGGCGAGATGTTGGGCCCCATCCTGCTTAGTCTGCACAACATCCGGCACTTCGAGCGGCTCATGGTGGACATCCGAGCGGCCATCAGGGATGATGCGTGGTCTTCGCTGGCCCGAGCTTGGCCGGTGCTGGATGAGGGCCTCGTGGAGGCACCCGGCACATGCGGGGAGGACCTGGCGGACGCCACAACGCGGAGTGCGGATTGATGTTGACGAGTGCTGGGATCTGGTGTGTGACCGCCGTTGGGCAGGCAGGGACAACGGATGCTTCTGCGCCGCCTCCGCCGATGTCTAGCGGTCCGGGCCAGCCTGTGGCGACTGCCACCACCTCGGCTGACGGCACGACGACGACAGGTGCGCCCCCTCAGGCGAGTCCCTTTGGCGGTGACTTCTTTCTGATCCTGATCTTGGTCATGGTTGTTGTTGTCGGTTTCTCCATGCTCAGCCAGCGCAAGGAGAAAAAGCGGCGGGCATCGATGCTGGCTTCCGTGGGACGTCAAGACACCGTGCAGACGATCGGAGGGCTGATCGGTCGTGTGATCGAATTGAAGCCCGATCGCGTCGTCATCGAAACCGACAAAGGCTCCGGGACCCGGATCACCGTTTCGCGACAGGCACTTCAACAAGTTCTTGAATCCTCAGAGGCCAGCGGCGGAACTGAGGACAGTGCAGCCTGAGGCTTCGCCGGAATCCACGAGATCTCAAACCCATGCAGAACGCATTCTGGAAACTCGTCGTCATTCTCTTTGTCTTCGGAGGCTGTCTCTGGGCAGTCAACCCACCTGAGGATCGGATTCGGCTTGGCCGCGATCTGAGTGGTGGCGTGAGCCTGATCTATTCGGTGCGCATGCCCGAGGATGTGGATCGTGCATCTTTGCTGGATCAGACGATCCGTGTGCTCTCCGAACGCGTGAATCCTAAAGGTGTGCTCGACATCGGGATGACACCACTGGGAACTGACCGGATTGAGATCGTCATGCCGCTTCCCAACGAGGAGGTCAAGGCACTGGGCGATGCATTCCGTCAACAATTGGATGCATTTGTCGGCGCAACCGAAATCAAGCGATCGTCGCTTGAGCGTGCCCTGAAGGACGGGGCTGCAATCGATCGGTTCGGGGGGGGTAGTGAACGGGGTCCACTCGTCGCCGAACTTCAGGCTTCATATGACACCGCGCGGGCGCTTCAGGAAAGTCTCGCTGCCGCAGAGGCGGGGGGTGATGTTTCTGCAATCAACTCCGTGAAACAATCGATTGCAGACGCTGAAGTTCAAACAGAAAATCTCCAAGAGGAGTTGCTCTCACTCAGTCTCGACCGCGGTCGGGTGGTGCGTGTCCTTGAACTTCCACATTCTCGTGAAGTCGAGCGTGACGCCAATGACGAGATCGTGATTGGAGAGGATGGTCGAGCCGTACTCAAGCCCTCACCACGTGAACTCGCCATTGAACAATTGGCACTCGAGTTTCCGACCACCAAGCAGGGATTGGAACAAGTCACGGAGGCTTGGAACGAGTACCAGTCGCGGCGCACAGGTCTGGACGATCCAAAGGACCTCATGCGACTCCTGCAGGGTGCGGGGGTTCTCGACTTCCACATCGCGGTCTCTCCGGGTGGTGGGGATGGTGTAGATATCGAAGGCCTGCGGGCTCAACTGGTAGAAGTCGGACCGGATAA
>JAKVBW010000116.1 GCA_022446945.1 Phycisphaerales bacterium
CTTCAGGCGGAAAACGAAAGACTGCGCGCCGAGATTGAAAATGAGCGGCTGCGGCAGCAACTAGAATCTGAACGCGACGATTGAATGGATCATCGAGTGTGAGTCCTGAGAACTCGCATGAGACAGATCGCGTCCTTCTGCAGGTTCTTTGCGGCAACGCTGCGAGCGGGCATCACGTTAAGCGCTCGTCCTCAACGAGGCTGAGGAGGAATATGCGAGCGTGTGGATGGTGTGCGTTTCGGTAATCTTCACCGCCTGCGGCGGCGAGTCACGGGGAGCGCGAGCAGTGCGGTCATCAGAAGGACACTTGGCGCTGGAATAAGCGGGAGTGATGGGGGGATCGGGGAGAAATCCTCGTTGAATCCGTTGTACCAGCCGGAGATCATTCCATCTGACAGCATGGTGGCATCGACACCGGACCAGGCTGGTGACCACTGCGGATCACTGTCCGCAATCGAGCCGAGAGAGTGCGCCCAGTACAAGTCTGGATTGCCGGCATCTGCACCCCATTCAAAGTTGTCAACGAAAAAACCGCTTCCCCAATCGGTCCACTCGTATGTAAGGCCGATACTTTCGATTGCCAGCAGCATGTCATGCGTCGTCGCAACGCCAGTCCAGGACCATGAAAATGCCCATACATCACCGTCAGTGGCGCTGAAGTCGATGACCGTAAAGGCCGTCTGATCTCCGCTACCGAGTTCAGCCGTGATCGCAAGTTCGATGCCACCCATCGCGCCTGCGCCGCAAATGAGAATGGTGGACCCGGCGGTAGTTAGCATTGATTTCAAGATGACTCCTGACAGTCAGATGGTTTGGGGCGATCAAGAAACGGAACAGGTCAACAATCCTCTGTCTCGTTTCAGATCAGTGAGCCTAATGCATCAACTCCCTGATGTCTCATACTTCTTGCGGTACTTATCTCTCAACTGCGTGTGACGACTGGAGAGATCGACCGGTCGGCCATCAATCCATGCAAGATCAACTTCTGTTCGGATCTGGAGCGGATCACCCGTTGTCACGATCAGCGTGGCGGCTTTCCCGGGCTCAAGGCTGCCGAGTCGATCATCGACACCCAGAATCTCGGCGGCATCAAGGGTAATCGAGCGCAAACCCTCCTCTGGTGTCAAGCCGTTGGCAACCGCAGTTGCAGCATGGTGTGGCAGATTTCTCAGATGAGCGGGGCGGTCGCGCGGTGCGATGCAGAATCGGACACCTTTGTCTCGCAGACGAGATGGAAGGGTGTGTGGCTCATCCGGATCACGATTGCGACTCCGGGGATACCTGTGTACGCCACGCACAATGACAGGCACGTCGTCGGCAACAAGCAGGTTGGCAACCTCATCAGCTTCTTCTCCTCCAAGAATGATGGGTTTCAAATCACGTTGCTTTGCCCAAGCGACTGCAGTGGCAATCTGACCTGCTGTTGAGGCCTTGATCAGGACTGGTTGTCGCCCCTCAATGGCGTCACGCATCGCTTCAAACCTGCTGTGCGGTGGAAGCGTGGCATTCGCATCCTTCGCTGCAAGCCACACCTCCGCATCGTCAAAGTATGTGTTGATTGTGCGAATGTTCTTGTTGCCGCTGCTGCTTGGGCTACCACCGCGATCCACTGAGGGCCACTCGATCACCAACGCAGCGGATGGCACGACGGCCAGGTCTTCCCAGTCCCATCCGTCCAGCCGAATCAGGGCGGCTTGGCCTGGCAATCTGCCACCGTCGGGAACCGTGAGTGCGGTGAGAATGCCTGCGGATCGAGATACAGGAATGAGATCGCTGTCGGGATTGAGCGCGACGACTGCACGCGATTCGGGTGTGAATGAGCCGTACTCGTCGTGATCGTGGGTCACGTCGACCATCCCTGTTTCCACCAAGCCAAGAATCGAGTCTGCTGCAATAAGGCCTGGATAAACGTGACGTCCATCAAGTTCGATAACAGTCGCGCCGTCGATCATCGGTCGATCCCCCCGGCCCACCAGGGTGATGCGTCCGTTATCAAACGCGATCCAGCCATTCTCAAGTGGGGGGCCAGAAACTGGATGGATGGTCCCTCCGGCCAGCAGGATCGGGCCGGATTCAGTGATCGATGGAATCTGTCTCGATTGTGCGGACGCGAATCCGACAACGAGGAGTACTGACAGTGTGCATGTGAAGTGTTTCATTGACACTCCTCCGTATGCAGATGATTGACTGGGATGCCGCAACATCCTCGGTGATCGTCGGCGGGTTCGAGATAGGGATTCGCGGCCCATGCAGGCTGTGTGTCGTTGTCGCCACCGGCCTCATCTTCAGGAGAAGTGGGGGAAGGAGGCTCGCCGAGACTTTCGTGGAGAACGAGTTTGACAAGACGAGTCCGTTCTGTGGCATCGCGTTCTGCGAGTGTCAGGTCCTCTTCTCGATCGTAGTAGCGTGCGCCGTCAATCCAGGTCTGCATGCAGAGGCTGTATGAATCGAGGGGATCACGATTCCAAAGAACGAAGTCCGCATCCTTTCCTGCAACAAGTGATCCGGTTTGAGCGTCAATGCCCAATTGTTTTGCAGGATTCAGTGTGACAAACTTCAGCGCTTCATTTGGAGAGAGACCTCCATATCTCACTGCTTTTGCCGCTTCATCGTTCATGCGCGTTGCAAGTTCAGAATCATCGCTGTTGAAGGACACCAAGACACCTTGATCGTGCATGATTGCGCCGTTCCAAGGAATGGCATCCATAACTTCGACCTTGTATGCCCACCAATCACTGAACGAACTTGCCCCAGCACCATGACGTGCGATGTCGTCCGCAACCTTGTAACCCTCCAGAATGTGCTGAAGCGTACCGATCGTGATGTCGAATTCTTCGCAGGTTCGAAGCAGCGCCAGGATTTCATCCTGTCGATAGGAGTGGCAGTGAATGAGACGTTCGCCCGCAAGAATCTCTCGCAGCGTTTGCAACTCATAATCCATTCGCGGTGGGATCTGGCCTGTCCGCTCTTCTTCCGTCATGGCGTCCCAGCGTGTCCAGGTCTCATCGTAATGTCTTGCCGCAGCAAGTCGATCCCGAATGAATGATTCAACACCCATTCGAGTGTCGGGATAACGGCCACTTGATCGTTTGACATTTTCGCCGAGTGCAAACTTGATTCCAGTCGGCGCACCCGACATGGGGTAGTCCCTGGCAGGCCTTCCCCATCGAAGTTTGACAACGCTGTTTCGTCCGCCGATCGGATTTGCGGAACCATGAAGTTGATTGGCTGCAGTCAAACCACCAGCCAATTGGCGATACCAATTCATGTCATCTCCTGAAATGACATCTCCGATACCGACTTCTGCAGTACACGCCTCATTGAACTCGTTGACCCCGCCATCAATTCCCGTATGGCTATGGCAATCAATCAGGCCTGGGGTGATATGCATGCCTGTTGCATCAACCACACGCTCGGAGCCTGCAGGTGCAGTGCCCATCGATCCGACATACGAGATTCGCCCGTCACGAATGATCAGGCAGCCGTCCTCAATGATGCCAGTTTGATCCGCTGTCCAGATGGTCGCGTGTTCAAAGCGGACGTTTTCTGCGGCGGGCTGATCCAAGCGGCCTCGGGCACCGAGTGGGAACGCGATGTCTTTCGGAATGCCGGACCATCGGATGTCTGCAGCATTGTCTGAGTCATCGCCTTCTTCACCAGCCTGACTGCCTTCTCGGCTGACGCTGAAGTTGGCTTCTCCCCTTCTGCTGTTCGCAGTGCCAGTGGCTTCGTTGCCATCAATGACGGCAACGATCTGCAACTGTCCTCCGCCAGGTCCATCGCTGAGAAACTCCAGCGTACTTGTACTTTCATTCCATGTGCCCCCGGCGAGTCCCATCTCCCGTTCCATCATCCACATGGTTCCCGAAATCTTGTCACCGTCCTTCTCGACAACAAGTTTGAGTGGTGCTTCGAACTGCTCGCCAAATGCAATGGATCCGGACCACGTTCCTGCCACGGGATCTTCAGAGGTTTCCGAGTCCTCTTCGATCTCCTGTTCAGTATCCGATTCTTCCTTTTCTTCAATGTTTCCAGTCAGCGTCAATCGCATGGGAAGTGTCGAACCATCGGACAGAACGCCACGGCCAATCAGTGCATCATCACGGACGACGCCAGCTAGACGGATCCATCCTTCATGATCGATCACACGTCCGTCGATGGCAGCAGTGACGCGATGTCCAGAGATGTCCACCTTCTTGACTTTTGCCTTGGTTCCATCATCAAGCGTCAGACTGAGCTTCTTCTTGCCAGTATCGAGTGTGGCGTCAACAGTGATCTCACCGATCGACAGGGTGCCGCTGCCGGTTCGATCAAGCAGAGGTTCCACATCATGATCGCTTCGGTGGCCTGATACCCAAGTCTCTTCAATCTTCGTGTCATCTTCGAAGTAATCACCATCACAGATGACAAGATGCGCGGCGTTGCCGACGGCGATCCTGCCAGTTGTGTCCGAGATCCCAAGCATCCGCGCAGGATGTGTCGTGATTTGTGCAAGGGCTTCGGAGCGTTCAAGTCCAGCATGGGTAGCGTCGATCAGTGCCTTTCGAATCTCCTTCGGGGATCCGAGATCCTTTGTCGTGACACATGTTTGGACACCAGCATCATTGAGGCGACGAAGATTCGTTGGGGACTGCTCCCAGATTTGAAGCGTTCTGAGTGGGACACGAATGGCGGCATCAATCGATGCCAGTTTCGGGCGATCAGGAAATGCGACGGGGACAATGATCCAATTTAGAGATTTGGCACCGTCGAGATCGCGATATTCATCTCCATTGCCGAGAATCATGAGGTCGAGATTCATCTCATTGGCAAGAGCCTTCGCTCTCATTGCTTCCTTGACATCACCTACAGCGAACATCATTCGCTGATTTCCGGAAACAACTTCGTTCAATGCTTCAAGATCATCATGTCTCGAAGGAGGTTCGAGTTGATTGCGTTCTGCAGATTGCTTTGCTTCCTGATACCAGCGTGCGTCACTCAAAGTCTGTCGCAGGAGTGCAATGGCCCCCATGAGAGAGCCTGGGCCTCCGCCTTCTCCCCAACCACCGCGTTCAAATGAAGCAGCCATGGCGGGGCGACCTCCGCAGTCGATGAGATGTTCTGACGCCTCCGCAGTTGTCGTGATCGAACCTGTACCTCGGAGAATGCCTTTTTCGGGGTAAACGGCCGCAACGCAAAATCCACCAGCCCGCAACGCTTCTCTTTCCTTGTCACTGAGGGTCTCGCCGGAACGACGCAAGTCGGTCTCGGGACGGATCCGTGTGTTCCAGTGCGCTGACGGCCCGGCATTGGTGGAAGTCTCGATGGTGGCAGCGGGTTCGATGAATCCTGGGTAGATGACCCTGTCATCCATCGGCCAGAGCCTGGCATCCGCAGGGATGTCGACATCTGTGCCCACAGCATCGATGATGCCATTACGAATGACAATCGTGGCATTCTCAAGCTGCGTTCCTGGTTCTGTCACCACGGTGGCCCCCGTCAGGGCATCACACCGGTGTGTGGGTTCAAAGGGGCCATTCGGGCGAGGCCCCGGGTCATTCACCGGGGCTGCCACAGTTGCCATGCTGAGGGCAAGCACTTGAAAAGCAACAAGATGCATGGGTTGAATCTCCGAGGCCATTCCCGTTCCACTTGAGGGATGGCGCGTCGTCGGAGTCTACCGGCAAACTCAGTGTTCTTGTTGGCGGGGATTGACTCGCTGACCGATCGTCAACGGATCAGGCCGCAGTCTTTTTTCCGGATTGGGGAATTTCCAAGGCACTGGCCACCAGGTCTT
>JAKVBW010000117.1 GCA_022446945.1 Phycisphaerales bacterium
GCTCATTCTCAACACGCTCGCGATGGAACGTCTCGATTTCATTGCTGATGCAACTGAGCATGAAGCAGCGCTTCTGCGAATCTACAGTCGACTCCGACCTGGCAACCCTCCACAACGAGACAAGGCCAAGTCGCTGTTCAAGGAAAAGTTCTTTGACGAGAACCGGTACCGGCTGGGCAAGGTTGGTCGCTTCCGCATCAACCGTAAGTTCGACATGGAGATCCCGGAAGATGTCATGCATCTTCGCGGTGAAGACTTCATGGCTGTGACGCGTTACATCCTTGATCTGCGTGCAAAACGCAACAAGGCCTACATCGATGACATCGATCATCTGGGCAACCGTCGACTTCGAACTCTCGATGAACTTGCTGTCGAGGAGATGCGCAAGGGATTCCTGAAACTTCGCCGAACCGTTCAGGAACGCATGAGCGTGAAGGATCCGGAAGAACTTTCCAAGATCGCCGATCTTGTCAATTCCAAATCCATCAGCAGTGCGATCGACTTCTTCTTCGGCCGAAGCGAACTGTCCCAAGTCGTGGATCAGACTAACCCGCTTTCGATGCTTGTCCATGAACGCCGGCTGTCCGCTCTCGGTCCCGGCGGGCTCAACAGAAAGCGAGCTGGCTTCGAAGTACGCGATGTTCACATTTCACACTACGGACGTATCTGCCCGATCGAAACGCCGGAAGGCACCAACATCGGCTTGATCGCATCCCTCGGAATCTTCGCACAGGTCGATGAGTACGGCTTCATCCTGACGCCATACCAACGTATTGACAAAGGCGAAGCAGTGGGCGACATCACGTACCTCCGCGCAGATGAAGAAATGCAGGCTGTTCTCGCAACCGCCGACTCACTCGCTGACGGAAAACTGCAGGGCAAACATGTTCTTTCCCGCGTCAGCGGCGAACTGAGCACGATGTCTGCATCTCAGGTTGAATATGTCGATGTCAGTCCGAAACAGATTGTCGGCGTCTCAGCATCACTGATCCCGTTCCTGGAACACGATGACGCGAACAGGGCACTGATGGGATCGAACATGCAACGGCAAGCCGTGCCGCTCGTCAAAGTCGAGCCTCCGTTCGTTGGAACAGGAATGGAACGCATCGCAGGCGAACACTCCGGCATGATCGTTAAGGCACGCCGTGGTGGCACCATCACCTCAGTCGATGCCGAACGCATCATCATTGATAATGCTGACGAATACGAACTGCAGCGTTATCGACAACTCAATGAGAGAACATGCCAGACGCAGAAGCCAATCGTCAATATTGGCGATGTCGTCAAGGAAGGTCAGATACTCGCTGACGGCGCCTCGACCAGCATGGGCGAACTTGCAATCGGCAAAAACGCTCTGGTCGCATTCAATACATTTGACGGCTACAACTTCGAGGATGCCATTGTCGTCTCCGACCGCCTGGTGCGAGATGACGACTTCACGTCGATTCACATCGAATCATTCACAGTTGAAGTTCGCGACACCAAACTCGGTCGTGAAGAATTCACCGACGACATCCCCAATGTCTCGGAGAAGCAACTTCGCAATCTTGACGAGCGCGGCATCATCCGTTGCGGTGCACGCGTTGGCCCCGGCGACATCCTCGTCGGCAAAGTCAGTCCTAAGAGCAAGTCTGAACTGACTCCTGAAGAGAAACTCCTGCATGCCATCTTCGGCCGTGCAGGTGAAGATGTGAAAAATGATTCTCTTGAGGTGCCCGCCGGCAGCAGCGGTATCGTCATCGGTACACGGCACTTCTCCCGTCGCATGCACCTCAGTGATGAGCAGAAAGCCAAGCTGAAGCAGGACATGGCCGCCTACGGCGAAGAGATGGATCTCAAGTCGATCGAACTCTTCCGCGAAATGGTTGCAATGGTCAATGAAGTGACCGGTTCGGAGATGGTCGATCCAACGACTCGACAGAAAGTCGGCGCTTCCGACATCCCCGAAGTCATCATCGAGCAGATCGACACGTTCTCTGAGAAGTGGATCAAGGGCTCGAAGGATGCCCGTGAAGAAGCAATCAGAGTCAGGCACCAGTTCTGGCCGCGTATTGCAGCGGTTCAGGAAGAAAAAGAACGCCGACTCGCACACATGAAACGGGGCGATGAGCTCCAGAGTGGTGTCCTTGAAATGGTCAAGGTCTATCTTGCGAACAAGCGTCAACTCTCCGTTGGCGACAAGATGGCGGGCAGGCACGGCAACAAAGGTGTCGTCGCTCGAGTCGTCCCGCAGGAGGACATGCCCTTCCTTGAAGATGGCACGCCTGTCGACATTCTCCTAAATCCGCTTGGTGTCCCAAGCCGCATGAATGTCGGACAATTGCTCGAACTTCACATGGGCTGGGCTGCGAGGGTGCTTGGATTCCAGTGCGTCACGCCTGTCTTCGACGGCGCAACCGAAACCGAAGTCCTCGACGCAATCGATGAAGCCAATGCGCACGTCGCCAACCGCGTGAGCCAATTCGAACAGAGCGGTGAGAACCCCGGCGACCCCCGTGAACTTCTTGCCAATGTTCCCTATGGAGGCAAAGCTCAACTGCACGATGGACGGACTGGCGAGCCATTTGCGCAGCCCACCGCTGTCGGCTACATGTACATGCTCAAACTCCACCATCTGGTGGATGACAAGATTCATGCCAGGGCAACGGGACCCTACAGCCTTATTACCCAGCAACCTCTCGGCGGCAAGGCACGCACTGGCGGCCAACGCTTCGGCGAGATGGAAGTCTGGGCGCTAGAAGGCTACGGGGCATCCCATGTCCTTCAAGAACTCCTCACTGTCAAGAGCGACGATGTTGAGGGTCGCACCAAGATCTACGATTCGATGGTCAAGGGCACCAACACACTCGAAGCCGGCATGCCGGTGGTCTTCGATGTGCTCTGCCATGAGATTCGGGGGCTTGGCCTCAACATCGATCTTGAGAAGGACCACGATGACATTGGGCCTCTTCTCTGACTCTACTGATTTTTCCCCGTCCCTCGGACCCTTACGGAAAGCCATTCCATGACCGAGAACGTCTTCGATCGCGTCAACGACTTCAAGTCAGTCAAGATCACGCTGGCAAGCCCCAACGACATCCGTAGTTGGAGTTTCGGCGAGGTCAAGAAGCCTGAGACCATCAACTACCGCACCTATCGTCCCGAGAAGGACGGACTGTTCTGCGAACGGATCTTTGGACCCGAACGCGATTACGAATGTGCGTGCGGCAAGTACAAGGGCACAAAATTCAAGGGCATTATCTGTGACCGTTGTGGTGTCAAAGTCACGCATTCCCGCGTTCGCCGGAAGCGGATGGGACATATCAATCTTGCTGCCCCCATTGTTCACATCTGGTTCTTCAAGGCGCTCCCGAGCAGACTCGGCACGTTGCTGAACATGAAGACCTCCGACCTCGAGAAGGTCATCTACTTCCAGGACTATGTCATCACGGACCCAGGTGACACCGAACTGGAGTACAGACAGGTCGTCGATGAGGACACCTGGCGGGAATTGCAGCGAGAGTATGGCCCCTCGGCTTTCAAAGCCATGATGGGCGCAGACGCTGTCATTGAACTGCTCCAGGGCCTGGATCTCGCAACGGCTGCAGCTGAAATTCGCGAAGACCTCACGAAGACACGCAGCAAACAGAAGATCAAGGATCTCGCCAAACGACTCAAGATCGTCGAACAACTTCGGAACAGCCCGAATGACCCTGCATGGATGGTGCTTGATGTCGTTCCGGTCATTCCGCCGGACCTACGCCCGTTGGTCCTGTTGGATTCGGGCAATTTTGCGACGAGCGATCTGAATGACCTGTATCGACGGATCATCAATCGGAACAACAGACTCAAGAAGTTGATGGATCTGAATGCGCCTGAGGTCATCATCCGCAATGAAAAGCGGATGTTGCAACAAGCAGCTGATGCACTCTTCGACAACGACCGTTGCCGCCGTCCGGTTCTGGGCAGCAGCAATCGCCCACTTAAGTCGCTGACCGACATGATCAAGGGCAAACAGGGCAGGTTCCGCGAGAATCTGCTCGGCAAGCGTGTCGACTACTCCGCGCGATCTGTCATTGTCGTGGGACCCGAACTGAAACTTCACCAGTGCGGCCTTCCGAAGAAGATCGCTTTGGAGCTCTATCAGCCATTCATCATCCGTCGTCTCAAGGAACACGGACTGGCTGACACGATCAAATCAGCCAAGCGGATGCTCGAACGACGTGATCCCGAAGTATGGGACATCCTTGAGCAGGTGATTTACCAGCATCCCGTCATGCTCAACCGTGCGCCGACCCTTCACAGGATGGGCATTCAGGCTTTCGAGCCAGTACTTGTGGAAGGCAACGCCATCACCCTTCACCCGCTGGTCTGCACTGGTTACAACGCCGACTTCGACGGGGATCAGATGGCCGTCCATCTGCCGCTGTCACTGGAAGCCCAAGTCGAGACGCATGTTCTCATGCTCTCCACACACAACATCTTCTCACCTGCCAACGGCAATCCCATTGTCTCGCCCAGTCAAGACATCATCATGGGAATGTATTTCCTGACATACATGTCTGAGGAACTTCTCAAACCCGAGCAGGAGATGCACACCTTCCGTGATCTGCCGGAAGCCTTGATGGCCTTGGAATTCAAACAGATCGGCCTCCATGAGCCGATCGTCGTGCGGCTGAGCCGGTTTACCGAGCAGGTCAAGTCAGAGCGCGGCCCCGTCGAGAAGATTGGCGAGAATGGCCGGGTCGTGACAACTGTCGGCCGTCTGCGCTTCGCTGCCATCCTCCCCGATGGAATGCCTTTCTACAACTGCTCTCTGGGCAAGAAGGGCTGCAGCAGGGTCATTGATGACACCTTCATGTATTGCGGACGAAGCGACACATTGACGCTTCTCGACGATTTGAAGGACATTGGTTTCAAGACTGCAACAACTTCCGGTCTCTCGATCGCCATCACAGACATGCGCATTCCCGCCGCTAAGGAGCAATTGCTCGCAGCCGCGCAAAAGAAAGTGGATGCCGTCGAACGTGCATATGCAGCCGGTGCGATCACAGAGCGTGAACGTCACAACCAACTTCTCGATATCTGGGCGCATTGTCGGGAGGAATTGACCAAGGTTCTGGTCGAAACGCTTGAGCATGATCGTCGCAACATGGACACACTGAAAGAAGTGCCCATCGACAGCAACGAAGGACGTCACTATCTCAATCCTGTGTATCTGATGTCTACATCGGGCGCACGTGGCAATGTCAGCCAGATGCAGCAACTTGCAGGCATGCGTGGCTTGATGGCGAAACCCAGCGGTGAAATCATTGAAACACCCATCCGCGCCAATTTCCGCGAAGGCCTCAACGTGCTCGAATACTTCTCCAGTACTCACGGCGCACGCAAAGGTCTCGCAGACACGGCCCTCAAGACCGCTGACTCCGGATACCTCACCCGAAAGCTCTACGACGTCGCGCAGGCCGTGGTCATCACAGAGTATGACTGCGCTACCCGCCGCGGCATCAACAAGCACGCGATCTACAAGGGCGAAGAAGTCGACGTCCCCCTTTCGGAGATCATCCTCGGTCGGACAAGCCGGCAAACGATCATCAATCCATTAACCGATGAATTGATTGTCAAGGAACACGATCTCATCACTGGCGAGATTGCTCGAAAAATCGAGGAACTCGGTATCGACTCCGTACAAGTCCGCAGT
>JAKVBW010000118.1 GCA_022446945.1 Phycisphaerales bacterium
CAAGCGAAGCAATGACCACTGTTCCAGGCGCGAGCCCATCCATTCCATCTGTAATGTTGACCGCATTACTCGTGCCGGCGATAAACGCTGCGACCAGTGGAACGAAAATCCAGATTGCAAGTACGAGAACACCCGGCTCAAGTATCAATGACTCTGCATCAGGTTGATACGTTCGCTGGAATGGCAGAACCAGCGCTCTTGCAGCATCATGATCTCCAGCAAGTCGCCAGAGAAAGGCACCTGCAAGCAGCCCGATACCGATCTGAAACAACAACTTTTCCCATGACTTGAGCCCGTCACGGGAACCGGGAGTCCTGCTCGAAATCGTTAACTTCAGCCAATCGTCAACACCCCCCAAAACCGCAAGCCAAATGGTCACCAGAACACAGAGGTGCACATACTTGTTCTGAAGATCCGCAAGGAGAATGGTGGCAAAGAGAATCCCGCCAACGATCAGAATCCCCCCCATCGTCGGCGTATGTCGTTTGGTGCCCATGAGCTGATTCAGATCAGCATGCTCAAACTCCGGCGAATCACCAATCTTACGCTTGATAAGCCAACGCGTCACAGGGCGACCGAACACGAGCACGAACAGGAATGCCGCAATCGCTGCCGTGAAAACACGGAACTCGATCTGGTAGAGAACCTGGAGAATGGAATATCCGGCCCACTGACCGAGCCATTCATCACAGTATTGAAGAAGGTTGTAGAGCATTCGACTCCGTACTCATCGGCTAATGCCAGACAAGCCCTCAAGCTTCTAGGCGTTCTCGGATACGCTCCAGCGCCAGACCACGTGAACCTTTCAGCAGAAGAGAGCCGCGCTGTGGCGCCAAAGCGACCACCCGTTCAATAAACGCCTCATCTGCCTCGAATGCATGAAGAACAGGTACGCCAGACAACATCCCGTCGCAGTCATGCGCCAATGCCGCCATCTCATTGCCGACCAGTACGATCTGATCGACCTGAATGCGTGTGCAAATCTCCTCGAGATCCTGCCTGAGATCTCTATGAAGTCGAGGTGCATCAGCCCCAAGTTCAAGCATGTCTCCCAAGACGATGGTCGTCGGCTCTATATCCGCCATTTCCGCTACTGCCTCAAGTGTTGCTCTGACAGACTGTGGATTCGAATTCCAACTGTCGTCGAGAACGGTCAGTTCTCCCACTCGGCTATGGGAAAGCCTTTGTGGGGAACATCCTGCTGAGGCAAGTCCCTCTGCAATCTGATCATCTTCCATCCCGAGATGCCGTGCGGCCAGAATACAGGCTGCAGCATTGAGCGCTCCGGATGGGCCAGGGAGTCCGATAGACCAATCTCGCCCCCCAAACTGCATCCAACCCGGACCACGGGCTTCCAGCACCACATCTGATCCTGACTCTTCGCCAAAGGTGGTCAAGGCACATGGCACATCCGGCTGATGCTCAGGTTGATAACGCACGATCACTTGTCCATCAGGCCCCACCGCCTTGAGAAGCACATGCTTCTCAGCAGCAACCTGACTTCTGTTCCCGAATCCCTCAAGGTGGCCGTCTCCGATCAAAGTCAGGATCGCAAGATCGGGCGAGAGCATCTTGGCCAATGGCTGCATCTCACCAGGTTCATTGACCCCCACCTCAGCGACAAGCACCTGATCACCGGCTCTGGCCTGAAGAATGGAAAGCGGCACACCGATCGCATTGTTGAAGGATCGGGGACTGGCAACCGTTCGCCATTGCCGAGCACATACGGCCGCGAGCAAATCTTTCGTTGTCGTCTTCCCTGCTGTACCTGTGATCGCTACAACACGCAATCCACCCAGAGACCGCCTCCAGGAGGCCGCAAGCACGCCTAACGCAGCAACCGTGTCATCCGTCCTGATGTGGGGAATCGATGCTGGCATCGATACATCCGATGCCACCATGACTCCCGCCGCCCCCCGACCCATTGCTTCCTCAACATGATCATGGCCATCAAAGTTGGGGCCCCGTATGGCGACGAACAGATCTCCCTCTTCAGTTTCGCGTGAATCCACAGAGACTTGTGAGACGATTCTGCTCCCGTGGCACTCATCACAGCAACCACCTGCCATCACGGCCACTTCGCTTAAGGATCCGAGAGTCATGCCATTGAATCCTGAAGTGCCTGCCGAGCGACTGCCACATCATCAAATGGGATGACTTCGGTGGCAAAGATCTGAATCTGCTCGTGTCCTTTGCCAGCGATCACGACACAGTCCTCCGGCTTTGCTCGGGCGATTGCATCATGAATGGCAGCGGCTCGATCCTCACGAACGTGCACAATGGCCTGGGTCGAGGCAGGGATGCCTGCCTGCATATCGGCAATAATGGAAGCGGGAGATTCGCTGCGGGGGTTATCACTCGTCAACCACACTTCTCCGGCGTACTCACAGGCCGTCTTTGCCATTCTTGGCCGTTTCGAATGGTCTCGATCCCCTCCACACCCGATGACGACGTGAAGGCGCCCATCGGCAGGCAATACTTGTCGAACTGCAGATAGCACCGCCTTCAGCGCGGCATCCGTGTGGGCAAAGTCCACCATCACCCATGGGTTGTTGGACACGCACTGCATCCGGCCAAGGGGGCTTGTGGCCTGTTCCAGACTGGACGCCACTACCTCCGGTTCCCCCCCCGCCACGCAAGCTGCTGCAATCGCCTGCAGCGCGTTCATCGCATTATGCGTGCCGACGAATGGAAGCGTCTGCCTCCATGACCCCCATGGCGACTCTATGGACATTTCCATGCAGGCACTATCCGAGGCATGCACCGCACCCACTACATCCGCAGTTTGATCAAGCGAACATGTCAGAACACTGGCATCTGAATCCTCGACAATCTTCTTGCCGCGAGGATCATCAATATTCGTGATGCATACAGCAGCAGGATCAAGTTCTAGGAACAATCTGCGTTTACATTCGAAGTAGGCTTCCATCGTCCCATGGTGATCTAGATGATCGCCGCTGAGATTTGTGAAAATCGCGGCTGAATAACGAACACCATCGACACGGCCTAGATCCAATGCGTGGCTACTGACCTCCATCACTGCACTGCCGCATCCATGATCGCGACAAGAGCCAAGCCATTCCGCGACCTCGCACGCCATAGGCGTCGTCAATGAGACTTCAGTCGACTTGATGCCATCATCACGGACGATGCCCCCAAGCAGTCCGCAGGGCGCGTGAGTGGACAGCAATTGCTGAAGAAGGGTTGACACCGTCGTCTTCCCATTTGTGCCCGTGACACCGATGACATCAAGCTGTTCGGATGGATCTCCCTGCAACCGATGCGCCAGGATGGCGCTGTCTCTGGGGAGATCAGCACTCAATAACGTAGGCCCAGATGCCATTGCACATCCCTCGGCATCGCTGAGAACAGCCACTGCGCCTGCTGACTCGGCATGCTTGATGTAGGACCTGCCATCTGACTTCTCCCCCTGTCGAGCATAGAAGACATCTCCCTGAGAAATACATCGACTGTCTTCAACGAGGCGAACCGCGGTGCAGTCAGCAGACAGGCCGGATGGCTTAAGTGACAGGCCATTGAGCAACTGAAGAATGGGAACGCTATGCATGTGTGATGACGCCTCCTCTTTCTTCGTTTGTTTCATCATGGGAGAATGAGCATGGCATCGCCATAACTGTAGAAACGATAGCGATGACGGATGGCTTCCTGGTAGATCGACTTCAGCTGATCCAATCCGATCAGAGCCCCCACTAGCGCAAGGAGGGTTGAACGAGGCAAATGAAAATTCGTAAGCAGGCCATCGACGATCTTGAATGAATACCCAGGAGAAATGAGCAGGTCCGTCATACCGGAGACACTCGCTTCAGGGAGAGGGTGGGGAAGCGATTCCAACACACGCACTGTTGTCGTGCCGATCGCGATGACTCGACCATTCTGGCCTGGCCCTGTCTTCAGACTTGCAAGATCATCCGACTCCACTGACCATGCTTCAGCGTGCATGGGATGTTCCTCAAGCGTCTGTGATTGCACTGGCTGGAATGTGCCTGCCCCAACGTGCAATGTGACCGAAGCCTGACGTTGAACGCGATTTCGCATGGCTTCAAGCAAAGCCTTCGAAAAATGAAGGCCCGCAGTGGGCGCCGCCACTGATCCAGCACGATCTGGACGCGCATACGTTGTTGCGTACCAGCGGCGATCTGCTTCATCATCAATAACTTCGCCTCTCTGACGCCTGGCTTTCAAGATATAGGGTGGCAGCGGTGTCCTTCCGACCTCCTCAAGAAGTTTGACCACCTCCTGATGCGACGATGCTGTCGCAAGCCAAGTTCTCCCGTCCTGTTCACACAATGTCAAATGACAGCGATCATCTTCTGAGAGGTGAATGACATCACCGGCCTTCAGCCGCCCCGAGGCCGACAACATGACCTGCCATTTGTCTTCATGAATACCGAGAAAGAGCCCCTCTACACGCCCCCCGCCACGCCCAGGCTCGGTCTCCGCACGTCTTCCAACCAATCTGGCCGCCAATACGCTGGTGTCATTCCGGACGATCAGATCATCCTCATGAAGAAAGGCTGGCAGATCCTCGATTCGCGCATGCTCAATGGATTCCGCGGCCCTGTCGTAAACAAGCAATCTCGCCGAGTCTCTTGGTTCAGCGGGACGCGTCGCAATCAACTCAGAAGGCAATTCATAATCGAGATCGCACGTCTTCACTATCTGCGCTCCACTGATTCAGGAAGCCATCGAATCAGTTCCTCAGGAACACGCTTAAGCCCACGACGAAGTGCCTTCGCAAGCGCATAACGCATGGCTTGTTCCCGTCTGTGTCGAACCCGATCAGTCACATTGAATCCACGTGCTTCCATCTGCCGAATGGCCCACTCCCATGCCAGATGCTCCTCCATGCAACGCAAACGATGAATTCCGAATCCAATGGCATGGTGTCCGACTTCATGGAGAAAAACAGCACAGGAAACGGGCCCTCTCGGATAGGGCGATTCAATCATCCGCGTCACTTGGCCATCCCGATCTCTTAGCTCCCACGCACACCCACTCGTGCGGTCACGCCATCGATGAATGCGAATGGACCACTGCTTCTTCATCTCGTCCACGAGGCAGTCATACCGCTGTTGCTGCCGGCCTGGCTTGGTGCGTCGAGGTGCCTCAGGTTCAGGGCGACCGAAGAGATCTCGCCATTTCCACATCTTCATGACATTGCCACCGGCGTAAACTGGACCGGCCATTGGAACGGCCTGCCACGGGCCCAATCGACGAACGACATGCATCGCCGACCTGGTGGCTGAACTTCGAGGATGTGAACTGTTCGGCCGCTCCACCCCAATACACCGTCGGAATTGATCATGCCATCTTGACCGGGCATGGCCGATGGAGCAGCGCGGAGAAGTCTTAACGGATCTCCACCGACAATTGCATCACAACCTGGCCATGGCGAACATGCATTGATGCAGCAACGCAAA
>JAKVBW010000119.1 GCA_022446945.1 Phycisphaerales bacterium
TGAGGAATGGTTTCGGGTGGATGGTCTCGATCACTTGGACCAGATAGTCGAGATCCTGCTCTCGTTGTCCATTTGTGGTCTCAGCAGGTGGAGGATGGGACGGGAGATCAGGTTGTCCACAACCGATCAGTAGCGCTGTCATCACTGCTACCAGACAAACAATGGCAAATGTTCTGATCCATGACCTGATCATCAAAATTATGAAGTGGGAATTGCTGATGAATGGCCCACTTTGGCTGCGGCCTGATACTTCGCCATCCGTTCTTCCAACTGCTCCATGGAGAGCCCCTGGAGACCCTCAAGCGCAAAGGCCCCTAAGGTGAAACTGGCGCTGATCGTGCCCCATGCCATGGCTGTCTGCAGATCTGCAAAATCCCAACTTCCATGTGAGGCAATCCAGCCCATCATGCCCCCCGCAAAGGAATCACCGCATCCCGTGGGATCAACCACCATGACATCATCGGCGGGGTATGCGGGGAGAATTGCCACACCATCAGGTGTCACCAGAACAGCGCCATGCTCACCTTTCTTGATCACAACCACCTTGGGACCCATGTCCATGATCGCGTTGGCAGCAGTGAAGGGGTTTCGACGATCCGTTAGAAGCAGGGCTTCTGAGTCATTAATAATGAGACCATCGATTTCACTAAGGAGGGTCATCAAATCATCTCTGGCGATGTTGATCCAAAGATCCATGGTGTCAGCCACCGTGAACTTGCGTTCGGGCAGGCGCTCCAGAAAGCCTCTCTGAACACCCGGATGAGTGTTGGCGAGAAAAACGATTTCACTGTCCTGAAACTTCTCCGGGATCGACGGCGGCGCCTCCTCAAGTACTCCGAGATCCGTGAAGAGTGTCTCCCGATCGTTCATATTGTCGAGATACTTACCGCCCCATCGAAAAGTCGACGATCCATTTCGGACTTCCAGGCCAGAAAGATCAATGCCTGAAAACGACTCTAGTAATGCTCTGTGCTGCGAAGGCCAGTCGTCCCCCACCGCAGCGACGACGCGTGTCGGGGTGTAACAGGAGGCTGCGGCTGCGAAATAGGCACATGATCCCCCTGGTATTTCCTGAGCAGAACCGCTCGGCGTTTCAACCGTATCGATTCCAATGGTGCCGGTGACAATCAGCGACATGGGCGAAAGTCAGGCTGTTGCCTTGGCTGTCATCGCATCAAACAGATTTTCAAGTGATGCTTCTTGCTCAATGTTCATGATGAGATGACGCAGTGCCTGACAGTTGTCTTCGCCGACAACTGAGGTCCCCAGCGCATTGAACTTGACCGCGATCTCTTCCTCGGTCATGGGGTCACGTGGATCACCTTTGGGTACATCGACGCGTTCAGTGTGCGATGAGCCGTCTTCAAGCGTAATGGTCACTTGACTGGGTTGGAATTTCGGGAAGAGCGATTCAAACTCGTCATTGGGGACAACCTTGATTTTGTCCATGACGGGAATGAGTCCAGGATCATCAATCCGCTCCTGTTTGAACTGAAGCGGTGTCACCATGCCATCTACCAGACCCACAGCAAGTGAGTAGGGAAGGCTGTGGTCCGCAGTCTCCTTGCTCGTGGGGCGATACTTGGCGGGATCTCCCAGAATGTCAGCCGCTCTGGCAATGACTTCCACCTTGATTTCCGTGACTTGATCTGGATCGACATCATGGGCTTTGACGATCTTCATCATGGCAGTGAGGGGCGCGTGGCTTAGTGCCTCGATGGGGAAGGATTTCATGCCGCAATCGAGAATCTTCCAGTGACACTTACTGCATGTGGGCAGATTGTCCGTCAGCATATTGAGGTGGAACGATCCACCAAACTTCTCGAAGCAGTGGACGAGGCCTTCCTTGCCATCGATGACATGCTCGGGCCCGCTGTAGCCGCGAGCAGCGAGCAAGGCTGCCTCTACGCCACTTCTGGTCGCCATCGGGTCGACGGTGTTCTTCATATTCGTCAGCTTCCCAGCTGTCACAGCGCCGAGGCACATGCTCGGACTCGCACTGATGCCGATTGCCTGCTGAATCTGATCAGCAGGCAGGCCCAGCATGCGACCCGCGACGATAGGAGAAGCGATGCAGGTGATGGTGGCGTGATGCCAGCCATACTCGCGAACACCCGGATCTCCGAACTCGGCGAGCCTCATTTCAATCTCATGACCGATACAGGTGCCAAGAATGAGATCCTTGCCTGAAAGGCCATTCATCTCGCAGATCGACAAAGCAGCAGGAATGATGTCCGATGGGTGTGCCGGATCAGCCTTCCAGTAGATGTCGTTGTAATCCATGGCTCGAATACAGAGCGCATTGAGCATGGCAGCTGTAACAGGATCCGTCTTGAATCCGGATCCGAAAACAGTGCAAGTTTCCGCACCACCCATCGCCATGGCGTGATCCAAAAACATTTCAACATCATGCTGCTGCGATCCGCCCAACGCACAACCGAAAGAGTCGTACAAATACAACTTTGCGCAGTGGATGGCTTCTGGGCTCAAATCCTCATATGTGAGTTGCGATGCCCATTCGGCCAATTTCCAAGAGATGAAATCCGTATTCTGCTTACTCGTGTCGTGACCACCCATTGAAGTATCTCCTCAAGCGCTCACTGGACTCTGAAGACGGCGTGCGACTTCTTTGGCAACTTCAGTCGTCGAATTGCCATTGCCACGCCCCTTGATGTCATAGGTGGCGATCTTTCCTTCAGCTGTGACATCAGCAACAGCCTGCTCTAGTCGCGTGGCCTGCTCTTCTTCACCAAGCCAATCAAGCATCATCTTGGCAGTCAGCAGCATCGCCATCGGATTGACGACATCCTTCCCCGCATATTTGGGGGCACTACCGTGAGTCGGCTCAAAGACCGCATATTCGTCACCGATATTGGCAGCACATGCAAACCCAAGTCCGCCAACAAGGCCTGCGGCGAGATCGCTGATGATGTCACCGAACATGTTTTCAGCAACGAGGACGTCGTAATCCTGTGGATTTTTCAGCAGCCACATACACATGGCATCGATATTGGCTTCCCATGCGTCGATGCCGGGATAGTCCTTGGCGACCTCTCTGAACACCCGAGTCATCAGCCCGCCCGTTTCTCTAAGGACGTTGGGTTTCTCGACCAATGTCACCGACTTGCGATCGAATTTCTTGGCGTACTCGAATGACTGCCGGCAAATGCTTTCGCATCCCTGCTTGGACATGATGCGTGTGGACAAGGCTACGTTTTCAAGCCCTTTGTCCTTCCACTTGACCATTTTCGAGTTGTCACACAGTGCGTGATAGATCTTGTCAGGCAATGGATACCACTCCACACCGCCATAAGAGCCTTCCGTGTTCTCGCGGAAGACGACCAGATCGACATCATCGCCGCGGTAGTTCAGCGGATTGCCGGGATAGGCTTTGCATGGTCTGAGATTCGTATGCAGATTGAACATCTGTCGAAGCTTGACGATTGGGCTGAAGTAGACAAGGCCCTTGTCCTGAAGCGAAGGATCGAGTTCCTCATGTGCTTCATCTCGTGGCTTGCTCGTAATAGCGCCAAAGAGGGCGCAATCCGTGTCCTTCAAGATGTCGATGGTGCGATCAGGGAGAGGATTCCCTTCTTTGCACCAGAACTCCCAACCGATATCAGCAGGGATGTACTCGGCATCAAAGTTCATTGCATCAAGAACGATGCGTGTCGCGTCCATGACGTCATTTCCGACGCCATCTCCTGGCATCCAGGCAATCCGATATTTGGCCATAGCTGAGTGGCTCCTTTCAGGCCCCGTATTGTAGAAGCGCACCAGCCGAGATGGGGAGATCTACTCGAGAATTGGGCTGGCCGATCCGACGGCTCTCTGGCCATCTGGACGCTCTATCTCGATCCACCATCTGACATCTGGGGGGAGAGGATCGGGGGCCATCGCATGGAGGTCGTAGTCATCGTGGGATGGGGCATAGACACCCTTTCCAACGAAGGAAAGCGTCCGATCTTCCGTTCCAATCCACGCCCTGACGACGGTGGATCCCCCATCTTGATAAGGAAGCTTGATGACCAGGTGCCCCTCCTGACCAGCGGTGATGGGTCCATGGCCCTGGGCCAATTCGACAGAGAATTCGCCGATCATCGCCGCAGGGAGGGGTCGTTCATCGTGTCCATGGTCATGCCCATGATCCATCGTCGGAGTTGGCGCATGATCCGTATGCACGGTTCCATCAGCATGTGTATGTGTGCCTGCATGATGGCTGTGATCAGCATCTGATGACGAATCGCTGCAACCAAACGGCATCAGGAGAAGAACGGAGCAGATCAGGGGTGTGCTGATAAGAGACTTGTGAATCATGAACTGGCACTCCTCAAATTGGAAGATTTTGACAGCCTATCGGAATCAATGCTGTGAATCAGGGCATAGCCAGCAGGGACGACGATCAAATTCAGAAAAGTCGAGCTGAGCAAGCCGCCGAGAATGACCACTGCCAATGGTGCAAGGATTTCGTTGCCCGGCTGATCTCCTTTCACGATGATTGGAATCAGCGCCAGAGCAGCAGTCAGCGCTGTCATGAGAATGGGTATGAGCCTCTCGAGTGAACCGGTGATAATTGCATCCAGCATTGTCCGATGCTCCGACTCCTGCAGATTCTGGTAATGGTTCACCAACAAAATGCCGTTTCTCACCGCGATGCCGAAGAGGGTAATGAAACCAACGAGGCTTGCGATTGAGACGACTGGTGCGACATAGTCGGCAACGCCAACCAGGCCCATCATGTTGGTGATGGGATCCTTGGATTCCGACAAGTAAATCGCAATGATCCCGCCAATCATCGCCAAGGGGAGATTGGCCATCACCACGAGGGCCACACGAATTGACCTCACCGCGAGTTGCAAGAGAACAAACATGATGATGAGGGACGCGAGGCCAAACACCATGAGCGTTCTGCTTGCGGATTGCTGCGCCTCAAACTGACCGCCATAGGAGACGGAGTAGCCTGCGTCATGGATAATCGGATCGACGCGCCCACGAACTTCCTCGACAAGATCTCCAAGATTGAAACCAGAGGCGACGTTCAGGGTCACGACTGCTTTTCGTCGCATATTTTCGCGAGCGATCAGATTGGAGGTCAACTCTGGGCCGATGACTGCGACATCCTCGAGTCGAACCAGTCCTCCATCCTGGCCTCGAAGAATGACTTGCCTCAGGTCCTCGATTGAAGATCGCTCATTGTCGACAAGTCTGACAGTGATGTCATAACGATGCAGGCCTTCGTGGATCTGGTCCGCTCTGATGCCATGGATGGCAGCACGGACTTGTTCAGCAGCCGCTTGAGGGCTCAATCCATGCGCAGCCAGTGCGGCCTGCTGATACTGCACGGGGA
>JAKVBW010000012.1 GCA_022446945.1 Phycisphaerales bacterium
GTTCTGAGGTAGTTAATGAGATCAATACGTGTGATAAGTCCGAAATAGGCATCACCTTCAACGACAATCGCGACTCGATCGGCGTGAAAGATGGGGAGTAAATCATCGACAGGCTGGTCAGGCGCGACAGTCTGCAAGCGTCGTGTCATGAACTCTTCAACAGGTTGGCTAAAAGCCCTTTCATCTTTGGTAATTGCCATCAAGACATCTGACTCGTCCAGAATGCCAGCGATGTGATCTTCATCATCAAGCACCGCCATCTGACTGACGTCATAGAGTCGCATCATCTTGACTGCTTGCGCAATCGGTGTTGAAAGAGATAGCGTGTAGTCTTCATGTTCAGAGTGGCGTCTGGCAATCAGATCTCGTAAATCCCCATTCGTTCGTCGTTCAATAAACCCCTGATCTCGCATCCAGTAGTCATTGAACATGCGGCTGAGGTATTTGGAGCCATGATCACAGGCAAAGGTCACCACCGTCTGGGGTTCGGTCTGGCGACGACACCAGGTAAGCGCGGCAGCGAGGAGTGTGCCACTGGAAGAGCCTGCAAGGACACCTTCTTCACGGAGGAGAAGCCTCGCTGCTTCAAATGATTCCGCATCGGTGATGCCGATCGCTTCATTGATGATGTCCAGATCCGCAACATCCGGGACAAAATCTTCGCCGATCCCCTCAATGAGCCAGGCGCCCGGATCAACGTTTTGACCATGATTGATGAGTGGTTCAAGTATGGAACCCGCTGGATCAGCGAGGACAAGTTTCACATCGGGATTCTGTTCCCTCAGGTAACGCCCAGCGCCTGCCAGCGTTCCTCCCGAACCGATGCCTGCGATCAGCGCGTCTACCGTGCCATCCGTTTGAGACCAGATTTCCGGCCCCGTTGTGTCGTAGTGAGCTTGCGCATTGGCGGCGTTTTCAAACTGATTGACGTAATAACCCCCCGTTTGATCTGCCAATCTTTGTGCCACTTCCTGGTAGTAGTCGGGATGCCCTTTCTGGACATCGGATCGGGTAATCACAACCTCCGCACCTAGCGCACGCAAGTGTGCGATCTTGGCTTCGCTCATCTTGTCCGGAACAATGACGGAGACCTGATAACCCTTGAGGCCGCCAATGAGCGCCAAGGCGATGCCTGTGTTGCCGGCGGTCGCTTCGATGATGTGTCCACCAGCCTGCAGCCTTCCATCACGCTCTGCCGCTTCAATCATTGATAGTGCAATGCGATCCTTGATTGAATTGCCCGGGTTTTGCGATTCGAGTTTGAGAAGAAGTCGGCAAGGCCCCGTGTCGATTCGGGAGACTTCAAGCATCGGCGTATTGCCGATCAGTGCAGAGAGGTTTGGAAAGACATCAGCAGGTGCAACGGTTGGCCTTGGCATGGGAAGGCCATTGTACTGAAACCCCCTAAGAGACAGGGCCGGAGCGATTGGCTCCGGCCCTGCGGTGAGATCTTGAGAACAGTGCGGATCACTCTGAAGAGAGGTGATCCCGGCCCTTGATGCCGTCCACCGTATGGGTATGGACACCAACGGAACCATCATGATCTCCCCAGAGGGAGTGATGGAGCATGTAGGTGGAGAAGCCATCGGGCGTATACGTATGGAAGAGGCCCATGGTGAGCGAGTCTCCAGCATTGCTACCCTTGATGATCTGGTCATCCTGTTTGGCTTCGATGACGGGAAGCGTCCCGACCGATCCGTCAAACTTCGCAACGACCGGTTCTGACTCATAGTGTGAGTTGAAGACATAAGGGGAGCAGCCGTTGTAGCTGAAGGATTCGGGATCGTCTGGATCCATGAATGTTCCTTCGAACGCATCAGGCTTGGCGCACTCAAACTTCATGTTCTGAAGATGAGGGTGTTCGCAGAGGAAAGTCTTCAGATTGGCATACTTGGCATCTGAAAGACTGTTGTGCTTGAAGCCACGTGCCATGCTCATCGGGTCACGCCAGCCACTGCGAGCGTAGACCTTGTGGTTGTACATCGCTGCCGGGGAGAAGCTGTAGGTGCTCGGCACGCCGCGCATCGGACCAGGTTCAAAGACACCACCGATGGAGCCGCTGCCCCTCCAGAGGATGTCATCCTGAATCGTGCTGCACATGTCCTGAGCGTTGTCCCAGCAGTCATTCTTCTTGAGAAGATCAATGCTGGCGCCATCCTTCGGAGCGAAGTACATGCTTGACAGGGGGCCGCCAAGGTCGAGTGACATTTGATATGAGTTCGGCCAACGCCATGTACCCATGCCAGCATCATCGACATCGAAAGGTGTACCGGGTGTACGCACTTCAGTCTGGCCATTGTTGCCAGGGTGAGAAGCATGCCACGTGTAGGGAACAACCATGTCTGTGCAACCTGTGCCGCCCCATGCGGACTGGTAATCATCACCACCGGATCCGAAGTGGACACCGATGGACTGGTCGAGATAACCATTTGCCGCAGTGGCAAAGACCCAGTTTTCCAAGGTCTTATTTGCTGTGTAGCTTGTGAGGAACGCTGGATTCGAGGCTGCGTTCGGGTTGGTGCGGGACAGGTCCCATTCCGAGAGGTTGTCGGGGCAGCCATTCCAGAGTTTGCCGTCGTACTTCGTTTCGTACGACTTCATACCCATGTGAATCTGCTTGGCGTTGATTTTCGAATCATTCAGCATGGCCGCCTGACGTGCCGACTGAACTGCCGGGAGAATCAAGCCGACGAGCAAAGCGATGATCGCAACGACCACCATCAACTCAACGAGCGTGAAACCCGTTCGCCTTCTGTTGTTCATGATGCAGAACCTTCCATAATTGGGGCGACCGACCATCGATACACCCTCGGGGACCTTCCAGATCGTCCGGAGGAACCCTTCCACAATACCCGCAAAGAGCGGAAATGTGGAGGTCCAGCGACAGGAGACCTCTGTCTTCGTCGCAGTTCCCAACCCCACTCAGGACGCTCAGGATCCGATCTGGGGATCCTCATGTTCGGGTGGGCGTGAGACGTGCAGCCAGAACCCACCGCATTGTTTCTTTCGCAGCCGGGCGAACCAGAAAGGTTCACACCGTGAGAATGCGAATCTGACCAGTTACAGGATGTGGGGATTGAGGCCTTGTGTCAACCGCAGAAGGTTGATTCCGGGCTAAATAATGGCCTTTCGTGCTGGTTCTTCCAGAGCCTGGGTGGCCAAAGGTCAGCGATCGTCAAAGAGCGGCCCAGGAGGTGGGGTCGGCAGACCAGCGGTGACAACACCCTGATCCGTCAATTGGCGGCCTTGGCGGGTTCGGGCGAGGAGTCCGGCTTGCAGCAGGAAGGGCTCGATCATGTCTTCGAGTGTGCCGGGGTCCTCTCCGAGGGTGGCCGCAATGGCTTCCAGTCCAGCAGGGCCGCCACCGTACACCTTCGCCAGCACTCCCAGATAGGCCCGATCGGCTGCATCCAGTCCCATTTCGTCGACGCCTTCCAGTGCCAGCGCATGCGCCGCGAGGGTTGCCGTCAGCACGCCGTCAGCTTCCACTTCGGCGTAGTCACGGACGCGTCTGAGAAGTCTCAGGCAGATCCGTGGTGTGCCACGGCTACGACTGGCAATGAGGCTTCGCGTTTCCGGACAATCCAGTGGGATGTTCAGACGCCGGGCTGCGCGGTCAAGGATCTCTGCCAGTTCGGCTTCCGCGTAGAACTCAAGCCTGTGTGAAATGCCGAATCGGCTGCGAAGCGCTGCTGTCAACAATCCTGCGCGTGTCGTCGCGCCGATGAGTGTGAATGGCTTCAGTCGATAGGTCACGACTCTCGCATGCATGCCGCTGTCGAGTGTGAAGTCGATCTTGAAGTCTTCCATTGCTGGGTAGATGTATTCCTCAACAGCAGCGGGGAGGCGGTGAATCTCATCGATGAAAAGAATGTCGCCAGCTTGCATGCGGGTCAACGTGCCGACCAGATCTGCTCCTTTGCTGAGTGCAGGGCCACTTGTGACATAGGCCCGGGTTCCCATTTCTTCGGCGATGATGTGCGCAAGCGTGGTCTTACCAAGGCCTGGAGGTCCATGCAGCAGGAGATGCTCCATGGGATCTCCGCGACGTGAAGCGGCCGCCAGTGCAATCTGAAGGCGCTCTCGCAGCGAAGATTGCCCCACGAAATCATTCAGACACTGTGGCCGCACGCCGGGGGTGGGTTGGGGATCTTCGGGAAGGCTCTCTGCCGAAACCAGTCGTTCTCGCGTCATCCTCGATCTTCTCCGAGAGGTCCCTGACGCCATTGAATGGTAAGTGGCGGCTCTCCAGTCAGAATGGGGGTCAGCAACGCATTCACCATTGTTTGTTGCCAAGGCGCTCGGCCTGGCGTCTCTTTGCGCCCCGTCAGGTACCAATGCGCGAGTTCACCTCGAGAGAGAACAAGAGAGGGAGAGACGCCCTTGCCAATCGCGTTTGCGGCAAAGGCGTGCCAGAGACCGTCAATGGCGACCCGGTCCTCTGGACGTTCCTCTCTGGGAACGGGGACGGAAGGTCCAGCAGGCGCATCAATCGCTTCGCGCATGGCGCTGATCAGTCGCGATCCCATGCGCATCGCCAGCGCACGCGGCATTCCCTTCAGATTCGCAATCGCTTCCGGGTTAGCTGGGGTTTTGCGCGTCATCGCAAGTAGAACCGAGTCAGGGATGGTAGCGCGTGGTGGAAGATTCTCTTCTTGTGCAATGGCGTCTCTCAGGACGACCAGTGAAGTCAACACACGTCTTTCTGCAGGTCTGAACTTTCTGTTGCCTTCGATCTTACGCTGCTGGCTCGACAAGTCGATGTGTCCGATCTCGGGATCCGACAAAGCACCGCAAGCCTCTGCGGCCCACTTTTCATGACCGAGTACCTCTATGCGTGCAGAGAGATAATCGTAGAGGACAGGGAGATACCTCACATCATCGGCAGCGTAGCGCTGCTGCTGCGCAGATAGCGGTCTGCGATCCCATGCGGTGAAAGTCATGCCGCCCGGCATCGGGGCATCGATTGCGCACTGAACTGACTTCGACAATGCGCAGGGCCATGGAAGTCCAGCAAGACCGGCCAGAATCTGAGTGTCGACGACATTGAGAGCGGGCCGATCGATTTCCCGAGCAAGAATCTGCAGATCCTGGCGACCTGCATGAACCAACGTGCGACAGTCGGGACTGGCGAGTCGCTCAAAGACTGGATGCAAATCGAGATTCACAAGCGGGTCGATCAGGAAAACGGCTTCTCGTGTCGACACCTGCACCAGACATAGTTTCGGGAAGTAGGTTTCTTCTCCGATGAATTCCGTATCAAACGCAATCTCGCTGTGTTGATCCAGGTGATCGACTGCTTCCTGCAGCGACTCGACCGAGTCGACCAGACAAGCCTCCGATGCGGGGACATCAGGGTGGTCGGGAATCGCGCCGAGTTTGGCCGCTTCCACATGTGAAGCATGGTGTTGCCGGCTCCGGCGACTTCGACGCCCTTTTCCGCGGTCTGAGGTGCTGGATCCCGTGGACATTCAGGCAGGGTATGGGCAGAACCGGTTTCGCGCGCAAAGAAGCGGAGGGCGAGACAGCCCTCCGCTTCTTGAAACGCTTTGTTCCTGCATCTGAGGATCAGTAATCCATGTCCGCTCCTGCCGGGGCTTTCGGCGCGTCCTTCTTGATTTCGGTGATTGCGCAGTCAGTGGTGAGGAGCAGGCCCGAAATCGACGCTGCGTTCTCCAGCGCGACGCGCTCGACCTTGGTCGGAACAATGACGCCGGCCTTGATGAGATCGCCGTAGTCGCGCGTCAACGCGTTGAAGCCGAATGCATTGTCATCGGATTCCTCGACCTTCTGAGCAACGATGGCACCTTCCATTCCGCAATTCTGAGCGATCTGACGAATCGGTGCTGCCAAGGCGCGACTGATGATGTCGACGCCCAGTTTCTCATCGCCGCGTGCCTTCTTGCGTGCAGCGTCCAGTGCGCGGCGTGCTCGCAGAACGGCTGTTCCGCCACCAGGAAGGACGCCCTCTTCGACGGCGGCACGGCAGGCATGGAGCGCATCTTCGACGCGAGCCTTTTTCTCGCCCATTTCCACTTCGGTCGCTGCCCCGACATTGATCTGCGCAACGCCTCCCGCAAGTTTGGCGAGTCGTTCCTGCAGTTTTTCCCTGTCGTAATCCGAGCTCGAGTGATCGATTTGTGCGCGAATCTGATCGATTCGTCCCTTGATTTCGGTGCTCTTGCCTGCACCTTCGATAATGGTCGCGTTGTCCTTGTCAACAGTGACCTTCTTGGCGCGGCCGAGGTCCTTGAGACCGAGATTTTCCATATCGATGCCAAGTTCTTCCATGACGGCAGTGCCGTTGGTCAGCGTCGCGATGTCTTCCAGCATGGCCTTTCTGCGGTCACCGAATCCCGGTGCCTTCACGGCGCAGACCTTCAGGATTCCACGGAGCCGGTTGACCACGAGTGTTGCCAATGCTTCACCTTCAATGTCTTCAGCGACAATGAGGAGACTCTTGCCGGCTTCGGCAACTTTCCCGAGGATTGGAAGGAGATCCTTGGCTGAAGAGAGTTTCTTCTCATGGATCAGGACATAGCAGTCTTCCAGCACGGCCTCCATATTGGCCGTATCCGTGACGAAGTGTGGGCTGAGCCACCCCTTGTCGAACTGCATGCCTTCGACGAGTTCGACTGTCGTGTCGAGGCTGGAACCCTCTTCGACAGTAATGACGCCGTCCTTGCCGACTTTGTCCATTGCTTCTGCAATGATCTTGCCGATCGTCTCATCCTGATTGGCAGCGCATGTGCCCACCTGGGCGATTTCTGTCGACTGTCTCACAGGATTGGACATGTTGGCGAGTTCATCACAGATCGCGCCGACAGCCAGATCGATGCCACGCTTGACTTGTGTCGCATTGGCACCAGCGGTGATGTTCTTGAGTCCTTCGGTAAAGATTGCTTCTGCGTAGACGGTTGCAGTGGTCGTGCCGTCACCGGCATCCTTCGACGCTTTCGACGCAACTTCTTTCACCATCTGAGCGCCCATGTTTTCCCAGGCATCCTCAAGTTCGATTTCCTTGGCGACCGTCACGCCGTCCTTGGTGACCGTAGGAGCGCCAAATGATTTTTCGAGAACAACGACACGGCCTGAAGGGCCGAGTGTTGTTTTGACAGCTCGGGAGAGTTTCTGGATGCCACGGAGCATCTGCTCTCGTGCTTCGATGTCGTAGGCAATCTGCTTGGCAGTCATGATCTTCGTTTCCTTCCTGTTTCCGCGTTTCGAGCGGAAGAGCTCAATTCAGTGCTGGTGGACCGATTTCGATCCAGGCGATTCTTGCGGAGTCGACGACAAACTCAGTCGATCCGTCTGTCAGTTTGATAAGACCGTCCTCTTCGGCCGGTACAAGCAACGCATTCTGGACAGTGCAATCGTCAGCAGCCTCGAATCGGAGGCGCACCGTCCGTCTTCCATTCAAATCCTCAAATGCTGTTCTGAGTTGCTGTATGTCCATGAGCATCAATCCACATCTACCCGGGCTTGCCACATGGCTGACACATGACTCGCATCGATCCAGATGTTGTTCGATTTGGTCACCACCTTGATGCCATGCGAACTGTGCAGTGATTCCACTGCCACAACATTTCGCACTTCGATTGGCTCGTGATCACCATTGAGCACGAGATCAAGTTCGGCGGTAGTGCCGACCATGCTGTTCAAGACGCCGAGGATGGGTCCGCGTTCCATGGTTCGATTCAGTCAATGATTCCGAGGATGTCGTCCTCGGTCATGATCAGGTACTCAGTCCCGTCAATCTTGACTTCGGTACCTGCGTAGGATGAGAAAAGGATGTTGTCACCCTTCTTGATGCTGAAAGGCATGTACTTGCCTGTGTCCTTGTTCAGAAGTCCCGCCCCTGTGGCCATGACCTTTCCTTCGCGAGGCTTGTCCTTGGCGGACTCGGGGAGATAGATCCCGGACTCCGTGCGATCGGCAGCCTCAGCTCTTTTGACAAGTACCTTGTCACCCAGTGGTTTCACGTTCATGATCCTGCTCTCCTTCATCGTCGCAGCCAACGGCCGCGCAGTCTCAAGCCGTGCCTCTTTGTGGCTGCGGCCAAGTGTCCTTGTAATGGCGGCGCAAAACGCGTTGCAACGTTTGCAGCAGCACTTCCAAATGCAGTGGTCGGTCAATCACAGCGACGGCGCCTTCTCGCAGAGAAGTCACCAACTCTCTGGCGTTCTCCCGACCACTGGCCTGTCGAGGTCTGATGACGACCGTCGGTGGGCTGGGGTCGAGCCTTCTGAGCAATTGCAGGATCCGGGGGCCTGCGGGCTCACCGCCGCCATGCCGGTGCAGGGGGATTTCGACGTCCACCAGTGCAATATGGACGGGCTGAGCGCGAATCAGATCGGCTGCTTCATCGCCCGTGTCCGCATAAAGGGCTTGCACACCCATGGGTTCCAGCAGCCTGGGCAGTTGCCGCACAGCGGCGTGTTCCCGCCATCCTCCATAGGAGAGCAGCAGGTTGAGCCTTGGCTGTGTGGGGTGCATAGAGGGCATGTCGGAGTCTGCGTCCTGTGATTTCGGGGCGAACCGATCGCCCATCATCTCCTGCAAGTCCTGTGCCGAAAAAGATCCGAATGGGGCGAATCTGCCCCTTTCAAGCGGCGATTCTCCTGTCATTGGTGCCGGAACGGGCGATCGCCCCCCTCTGGGGCTGCCGATCTGGCGGAGCAATCTGCTCAGGATGCTGAATTGCAGGTGCTCTGGGGTGTCAGCGGCTTGACGAGAACCCCCCTGCGGACGATCCTCCCGCACTGCCCGCTTCAATGGAACCGATGGAGAGATCAGGCATGTCTGCCACGCTGCGAACTGTCAAAGAGGCGTTGACGACTGAAGGTTGTCGTGAGGGTGATGCGATCCGCATTCGTGGGTGGATTCGCACCCGGCGTGATTCCAAGGCGGGGCTTTCCTTTTTGCAAGTGCATGATGGTTCCTGTTTTGATCCCATTCAGGTGGTGGCATCCGGGGATCTTGAGAATTACGAATCTGAAGTTGTTCGTCTTGGGACAGGCTGTTCCGTTGAGTGTGAGGGCACACTGGTGGCCTCACAGGGCAAGGGGCAGTCAGTCGAACTGCAGGCGGTTCGGATCATTCCAGTCGGATGGGTCGAAGACCCGGACACCTACCCTGTCCCCGCAAAACGACATACATTCGAATATCTGCGCGAGGTGGCGCATCTTCGCGTGCGCACCAATACATTTTCGGCGATGGCGCGTGTGAGGCACTGCCTCGCACAAGCGGTGCACCGTTACTTTCACGAGAACGGGTTCTACTGGGTACATACACCGATCATCACAGGCAGTGACTGTGAAGGCGCGGGTGAAATGTTCCGTGTATCGACACTCGATTTCGAAAATCTGCCGCGTACAGAAGAGGGCATCATTGACACTGCACAGGACTTTTTCGGTCGCGAGACCAACCTGACCGTTTCCGGACAACTCAATGTCGAGGCTTACTGCCTTGCCTTATCTAAGGTCTACACTTTTGGACCGACGTTTCGCGCGGAAAACTCGAACACTTCTCGACATCTCGCGGAATTCTGGATGATTGAGCCTGAGATTGCCTTCGCCGATCTGGCCGATGACGCGGATCTGGCGGAGGACTTCCTGAAATCAATATTCAGGACGCTGCTTGATGAACTCCCTGACGACATGGGCTTCTTCCGTGATCGGATTGACAAGACTTGCATCGACAGGCTGGAGGCATTCGTCGAGTCCTCCTTTGAGCGGATGGACTACAACGAGGCCATCAGGCTCCTGGAGGAGGCTGTCGCAGGTGGCGAGAAGTTCGACTATCCCGTGTCGTGGGGTGTCGATCTGCAGAGCGAACACGAGCGATGGTTGACGGAGACTCACGTTGGGCGACCGGTGGTCGTCATGAATTATCCCAGAGACATCAAAGCCTTCTATATGCGCCAGAACGATGATGGCCGCACGGTGGCGGCCATGGATGTGCTGGCGCCTGGTATTGGCGAAATCATCGGGGGAGCGCAGCGTGAAGAGCGTCTCGATGTGCTTGATGCCCGGATCGCTGAAATGGGGCTCGATGTGTCGGATTACTGGTGGTATCGAGATTTGCGGAAGTACGGGACAGTCCCACACGCTGGATTCGGCCTTGGTTTTGAGCGAACAATCGCCTATGCCACCGGAATGGCCAATGTCCGAGATGTCATCCCATTCCCCCGGACGCCCCGCACGGCTGATTTCTGAGCGAAGTCTTGTCTGGAGGCCGTTCTTTTCGGACCTTCTGAAGGCGTTCGCGCACGCCGTGCGCATCACATCCGATAAGGCGCTAATTTCAGCGAACTGAAAACTCCATCGGGTTCAAGGCTTGTCTTCTCCGATGTGTCTCCTGTTCGGGGAAAACACATCGCGGCACGGTCGCCGCGAATCAGATCAGATCCCGGTCACTGACCGGATACCCAAGGAGCTCACCAGTGAATACGCAGGCGATGGTGGAACGCCTCTTCCCGATGCTCATTACGGGCGACCGCAACGGTGCCCGGAATACGGTTCATGATTGGACCGAAGGCGGGCTCGCGGCTGAGACGTTGACGCAGGAGGTCTACTGGCCCTTGCTTGACATGGTTAACGATTTGTTCCGGCGTGATCAACTCACGACGCTGGCGCATCATTATGCGACTCGATTGCTTCGCAGTCTCGTTGATCAGGCACAAGCCTGTTATGACCAGGCTGATCGCAACAATCGCAGCCTGATGCTTTTCTGTGGCGACACGGAAGCTGATGATCTGGCGGCCCAGATGGTCGCAGATCTCGCTGAAGCTGGCGGTTACACAGTGACCTTCGGCGGTGGGGGGATCGCATACGACGAACTCCTGGCCGCTGTACAGAACCAGCAGCCCGATGTCTTGCTGATGTTCTCTTCATCCGCTTCTGATGCGCCCAACATCCGCCGTCTGATCGACACGATCCGCGAAGTCGGCGCGTGCCCGAATACACAGATCGCCGTTGGCGGTGGCGTGTTTAATCGAGCAGAAGGCCTTGCTGAGGAAATCGGTGCCGATATCTGGTCCGATACACCTGATGGCATGATCCATTGCATGAATTCGCAACCGGATCGACGTGCGACGCCTGAGCAGCGCACGGTTGGCCAAGCCCGTTCGGCTGCCTAAGCATCCCTAAAAAAACTTCTCCTCTCTGCGCAAGAGCGGCAGGCCTAATCTGGCCTGCCGCTCTTGCTTTGCTACGATGTGATGTCGGACACGGAGACCAGCGATATGCGACTGTTGACAGCCTCAATCACATTTCTGATCGGCATCTGCCTTGCTGCACCTGCGCAAGGTCAGGATTACCCCTTCTTCGTCCAGCCAATGACTGTTCGAGATGTTCGCAATCTTGCAGACGAGTTGGAACTCTCCCGAGAGCAATCCGTCGCGCTTCTTGGTCAATACGAGGCATACAACATCGCTTTCGAAGAATTGCAGGAGCGGGATGTCAAGGACTTCCTGGACCGCGGGATGGACATGGCGATGCAGATGCGTCCATGGGGAGGCGAATTGTCCATTCCCTCACGTGAGGAGATATCAGATCTCGTCGGAGATGGACTACGCACCCTGCGTGGCTTCGGTCGCATCGACCGAGATTTCTTCGATGCCATCGCACCCTTGCTGGGCGACAGTCAATTGGCTCGTCTGGAACTGGAGAGGGATCGAAGAGCCTTGTCCAGAATGGACATGCTCCATCGAAACATGGTTGGAGAGATCAACAATGGCGCACAGGGAGACCTGTTCGGGATTCTCCGCCGCGTCACCATCCAGCCCGACCTTCAACTTCTCGTCGACGAGGAGTTGGCACGCCACGCCCGCAACATTTTGGCTGCACTCCGTCAATTCGAGAAATCACTTCTCGAGGCGATCGAGAAAGTTCTTGATGAAATCGATCGACTGGGTCTGCGAGGCATGGAGATGATGGAGATGATGCAGATCTTCGCCGAAGAAGAACGCATCAATGAACTCAAGGCACTTTTCAATGATCTGAGTCGTCCGCTGCAGGAAGCATCGTCTTCTGCAGCTTCTGAAAATCTGCGGGCGTATCGTTCACTCATCGGGATTCTGCCTGATGACGCAGTTCTTGATTTGCGGAACCGCTACATCAAAGGGGGATTCCGGGAATTGAACAGGGTGCTGGATCGGCGGCGCAAACTGGTTCGTCTGCTTGAAATGTACGAAGGTTCTTCTGAAGAAATCGAGATTCAGGATGCCATTGATGCGCTCGATGCCGCTTATGGCACCGTTGAAATTCCGTATATGAAAGCCAAGAATGCAACGCGTGTCTACCGGACCTTTGGTCAACTGGAAGGTGATGAGCCACTCGAGTCATTAGACCAACTGACCGCCATCGAAGATCGCACCATGGCAATACATGATCGCTCCAATGCACTTGTTGAGCGATTGGGGGACTCCCTTAAGGAGTCAACTGAAGAAAAGAGCGCGTCTGGGGGTGGCAAGTCCGATGGCGCGACTGCAAAGGCATCGAAGGCCATCAAAGGTTCCAATGCCTTGGAACCCATTTCAGCCGAGAGTGTCCAGCACTATGCCCAATGGATCGGTTTGGACGAGCAAGTCATGGCGACTCTTGAGCTGCTCCATCAGGATTATGAGGATCGCGTCAGTCAGATTGTCGAGGGGACAGTTGACCGAATGGCTGATCAGATGTCCGAGACCGAGGGCTGGCGAGAATACACAGCGCTTCGGCGGCGATTGACCAGAGAGTCTGTGGCAGAGATCGCCCAACAGGATGCAAGGTTCTTCGACGATCTTGCGCTGGTGATGACTGATGACAAAGCGGCACAGACCGTTGCCAGTATCAGGCAAGCCGCGGTTCGCAGCCGCAATCTGTCGCAGTTCATGCAGGATGACTGGCAACTGGAGGGACGCTCCGAGGGCGGTATTGAAGTTGGCACGCTGGTGTATGGCATTGAGATCGAAGGGGTGCCTCAGGAAGTGCGTGAATCGATGGAAGAGATGCTCCGAGGGTACGGGGCAACCATGGAACCGATGCTGGAAGAACTCGTCGAACGGTCGAAGAGTGTGCGAGAGTTGGAAAGTCGTCTCTGGAATGATGAGGCGGACTATTCCCGCGAAGTTCGCATGGCGATGCGCCGGACATGGCAGGAGAGACGCGAGAAAGTTGGCGAGGCTGCGGGTGAACTTGCGGCGCACAACCGCGACACAGTGGACGCGCTGACTTCCGCCATGCCGGATGAGTTCAAATGGCGTCTTCGCGATGCGTATGAACGCCGTGCGTATCCCGCCGCGTTTGAAGGGGAAGAAGCTCTGGAAGATCTGATCGGGCAAATCCGCGAGTTGGAACTGACGCCTGAACAGCGTACGGGGGTTGAATCCAGCATCGATGCATTTCGCATGTCTAGGCGAGATTTGACCAGAGACATGATCGAATTGAGTCGCAGTGGTGACACGGAAACGAGTTTCCCGCCAACGCGCGAGTCGATGGAATCAGGAATTGCCCAAGCGCAACTGGAATACAAGCAAAGCCAGCTTGCAGAGCGCACAAAGGTCCAGTTGGAGCTTCTTCTGGAACCGGCTCAGGTCGCGTCTGTTCCTGCATTTGCACAGGTTCGGAAATCCGAAAAGTGAATGTTGCCAAGTTGGGTCTTGCCGCACTGTTGTTGTCGGGCTGTCAAGGCAAGCCTGAGGCAGTGTGGCGTTCTCACCGGGGTCCTGACGCGGCGATGTCGATGGAAGCGCCCACGGGGAGGCTCAAGTGGGTCGTGCAGTATCCAGTCTGGGATCGGGACGGAGATTCTGCGACTGTCGATTCGCGCACATCGATTGCATTACTTGATGTGGAATCCGCCACTTGGTGTGCTTCCGCGCGTGTTGATGCTTCAGAGGGCCTCGCACTGGTGTCGGATCTTCTGACCGCAGTCAAGATCGCCGACAAGAAGGCGGACTGCATCCTGGGGCTCGATATTCACAGCAAGCCTGCGCCTGGAGATGAAGCAGCCTATGGCGCCATTCCCCACGGGCATTGGGCCTGTGGCGGCGTCTCGCCCTCTGGATGCGTCATCTTGATGTTGATGGACGGAGACAATGACACACTGGCAACAGTCCAGATGAATGACATCGTCGCCAGGCATCTTGCCGAAGAGCTCGACCGTGTTCTTCGAATGGATCCTCTCAAGACTGCGTTGTTGGAAACTTCGGAATCAGATCAAAGGAGTTGATGCCATCTTTGCGAACACTTTGATAGCGGCGCTGCCAATGATTGCACCGTTGGCAGATGGTCAGACCAGTGGTGCGATCATGCGTGTCTGGCAAGTCGATCGCCATCTTGAGGCGCTGGCGCCCTTGGTGCCTGGGGAGTTGCCGAACATCTGGCTGCATGTTGATGTGATTGATCTCGACGATGATCGGGGCGATTTCGGTGCAGTTGAAGACGATTTTCTGGCGCTTCTGGATACAGAACTTCTGACCAAGACCGAAGGGACCTACACGTTTCGTCTGACCAGTGATGATGGATCACAACTCTGGATTGGCGGACGTCCCATCGTCGACAACGATGGCTTGCATGGCGCAGAGTCTAAGACCGGAGCCATCCATCTTGATGAGGGATCGCGACCGATCCAAATCAAGTTCTTCGAGCGAGGATCGGATGCGATGCTTCGACTTGAGTGGAAGACGCCTGAGAGTCGTGATTTTGAACTGATTCCGCGTGAAGCGATGCGCTTCAAGATGCCTGTCGAGCGCAGGATCCAAGATGGCGTCAAAGAGGTTGCGCCTCGGCTCAAAGAAAAGGTTGACGTCGGTCCATCACCTCAGGGACCTCACAATGTCCTCACAGCGGAACAAGCATCGAAGGGTTGGCAACTTCTCTTTGATGGCACTCAGGCAAGCCCTTGGTGGCGAGGGTTCAAGAAGAGGGGGCTGCCTGCCGGTTGGGTTGTGGAAAATGGCATGTTGGTCCGTGCGCAAGGTGGTGGCGACATCATCACGCGATCACAGTTCGACGACTTCGATTTCTATGTCGATTGGATGGTCGCGCCGGGAGGCAATAGCGGGATCTTCTTCAATGGTCTCGAAGACGGAAACGCGATCTATGAGACCGCGCCAGAGATGCAGATACTGGACAACCTCAGGCACAGCGATGGTGCAACCGCACTTCAATCGGCCGGTTCCAATTACGCGCTGCACGCGCCACAGGTGGATTCATCAAGAGTGGCGGGGGAGTGGAATCGCGTGCGGATCCGTGTAGAGGGCGATCACGTACAGCAATGGCTCAATGGAGTGAAGATGGCGGACTACGTCATTGGAAGTGAGGATTGGAAACGCCGAGTCGCAGGCAGCAAATTTGCCGGCATGCCGAGATACGGGACGGCGCCCATGGGGCATATCGGTCTACAGGACCACGGCGATCGTGTGTCATTCCGCAACATTCGGATTCGGCCGTTGGCTCCGTCGACAGATCCATGAGTGAACGACCAACGGATGTTGCAGTCGGCTCACAGTTTGATGCCGACCAGACGCCTTACAAGGCGATAGGTGGTGAAACCGGCGTTCAAGCGTTGGTCGATGCTTTCTATGATCAGATGGATACGTCAGAAGACGCACGTGTGATTCGAGCCATGCATGATGATCTTTCTCGCTCACGTGAAAAGTTGTTCTGGTTTCTGTGTGGTTGGCTTGGCGGGCCACAGCACTATGTCGAAAGATTCGGCCATCCACGTTTGCGGATGAGACATGCGCCGTTCGCGATCGATCAATCGGCGCGTGATGCGTGGATGGGATGCATGCACCGCGCGATGGACGAACGGTCGATTGAAGGGCCGCTTCGCGCATTCCTCGATGCTCGTTTCGAGCATCTCGCAACATTCATGATCAACCGCTAGTGGTCGCGGCATCGATCCCTGCGCGGGCAGCGACTTCACTTCCCCAATCCAGAGTCGATCGGAGCAGATCTCGTTCTTCTGATGTGCGGTCCGGATCGTTCATCAATTCCTGAAGATGCATGGTCCATGCGGTCCAGGGAAGATCATCGCGTCCTGGTGGGTGCTCCAGACGCTCCGCGCATCTGTCTTTCCAGCGCCTTTGTTCGGTTTCATCGAGGGTCTCCGGATGATTCCTCGCGCGGTAGTGCAGCAGAAGATGTGAAAGCCTCGGATCCTCGAAACCCCGCTCCAAAGATCTCAATTCGTCCGGGGGCGTGGTTGTCACTGCCGTACAACGGGCGCGTTCACGTCCTTTGATGAATGCGCCGTCATAAAGTTGGTCATCGACATCGTTCGCGGGGGGGAAGTCCCGTATCCACGCCTCGCTGATCCGATCCTTGAGCGACGCTTCGGCATCCCGCAGCATCACGAAGTGACGACGACATGCATCAAGATCGAGATCAATGCGACTTGTGTCGATCGACTCCATCAGTGGGGGACTCGACTCCAGCAGAAAGGGTGCATGGTTGGTTTTGATGCCCTTGAGCGCAAAGCGTTCGACACCCGGTGGAAGGTCCTCCTTCTTGCAGAACGTCCTTGATTGAATCGTGTCGGCGTCTGCCTTCAGAAGCTCAGTTGGATCATGACGCAGATCCCATGCGATGTACTCCTTGTCGTTCACGGGGTTCTGGCCCACGACAAACATGAGCGAGCCACAACCATGTGCATTGGGGATCCTCGAAGAAGCGTGCAGGAAGGCGGTTTTGGAAGTCAGAATCTGCTTGGCAATTCTTGTTTCGATGGTGCGGGCTGCTGTCTCCCAGACACCCTGTTGATGTTGCTGGATCAGTCTGGCGATGGCGATGGTGGCCCGCACATCGGCCAGCGCATCGTGCGCGTCACTGTGTTCAATCCCGTTGGCAGGTGCGAGCATGTCGAGTTTGAATGCAGGGGGGCCGTCATGCGGTGCCAGAGGCATTCTTGATTCATGGAAGGCCTCGTCGACATAGGCTGGCCATTGAAATCCTTCGGGACGAAAGGCATAACAGGCGCGCATGACATCGATCAGATCCCATGTGCGGCAGTTGTCCTGCCAGGTGTGGGCATAGGGGTCGAGGAAGTTTCTCCAGAAACCAAACCGGGAAACGGGATCATCAAATCGCATGGAGTTCCATCCGAGCGACGTCGTTCCAGGTGTATTTAGAAGACGATGTATCTCACCAAAAAACGCCGCTTCAGTGCGGCCCTCGGCGCAGGCTTGCTGCGGTGTGATGCCTGTGACGAGTACAGCTTCGGGAGAAGGAAGGCGATCGTCAGGTGGGCGGCACCAGAGTGTCAGTCCCTCTCCTTCGGGACCCTCCACAGGGTTGAGTTTGTCATCGGTGCGGATGCAGGCAAACTGGTACGGACGGCTGTGGATGGCATCGGCACCATCCGTTTCGTAGTCGTAGAAGAGGTAGGTCCCGGCCATCTCTGGAGCGTACTCGGTCAGAACGCGATCCGCCCGTCGGCGTCCAGCGAGATGTTGGGATTCCAGGCCACTTCCCACACATGCCCGTCAAGATCTGCGAAGTAGCCGCGTTGTCCTCCCCAAGGTGGTTCAGAGACGGGCCGCAGGCGGGTTCCACCGGCATCGACAGCCCGGTCGATCAGGCTTTGCACCTCATCTTCGTTGTTGACGTTGTGCGCGAGTGTCATGCCTGCAAATCCACTCGATCTTTGTTGAACCCCGGCATCTTCAGCGAGTGCATCTGCGCCGAACAATGCGAGAATCTGTCCAGACATCTCGAAGAATGTGATGTGTGCATTGCTTCTGGGGTGTCGTTGGAGGCCGATCTGCTCGTAGAAAGCGGTCGATGCGGGCAGATCCGTGACGCCAAGGGTCACGAAGGAGATATGGGGTCGCATGGAGGTTCACCCGATTCGATGATGCGTTGGCAGACGACCGCGAGCACGACTGCGAGCACTTCAGCTGATACATAAATCCACCACGAACTCCACGCCAGTTTGTCGGTGATCGCCAGTGACAGCCAGACTGCAGGATTGAAAGCAGCACCCGACACGGCACCCACCGCCCATGCGCCGGCACCGACAATGAATCCGATCGCCATGCCGTACCACTGATTCCCGTCATTTCGGCGACTCGTCGCTTGGAGGATGATCCAGGCCAGGGCGAATGTAAAGACACATTCCGCGATCCATGCATGCATCAGATTCGGCGCAAATGTCGTTTCTGCGGACCCTCGCAAGATCAATGCAAGACCCGCTGCTGCCGCAGCGGCGATGAACTGGGCAAAGAGATAAGGGATCCAGTCTCTGCGTGGCAGATCACGCGCCAGGGCAAACACCATGACGATCGCCGGGTTGTACATCGCGCCGCTGATCGGTCCACCTGCGTAGACCAGTGCAGTCAGCACCAATGCAATCGCCAGGGGTGCGACAAAGGCAAGATCAGGCACATGCAGCACCACCATTTGAATCGTGAATGCGAGCAGAAAGGTACCGATGGTTTCGACGAGTATGCGTGCTGAGAGTTTGGCATTCATGGGGCTTGGATTGTACAAGGAGTCATCGCCCATCCACCTATGGCCGCCGGGGGCGTCAGAAGTCAGATCGCGTCCTTGAATGGGTTCATCCCAAGGTCCATTCAATCGGGGCGACAGGATTCGAACCTGCGACCTCCTGTTCCCAAAACAGGCGCTCTACCAAGCTGAGCTACGCCCCGAGGACTGGCCATTGTACAGAGGATTCGGACGCCGCTTCCATTCGTCGTTACGCTTTCTCTGTGTTGGATGAGCCGACAATTCTGCACCGTGAGCCCACCTGGATTGTGCTCAACAAACCGTCCGGTTGGCATTCCGTGTCAGGCCGTGGCAGCGAACCTGACATGGAGTCCTGGATTCGCGCGCGTGTTCCGGCATGTGCTGGATTGGAGGAAGGGGGGCTCGTGCACCGGTTGGATTTGCCGACATCAGGGACCTTGCTGGCAGCGACAGATGCCGCCACGCGTCACATGCTGCGGGAAGCCATGTCTGGACGCGGGGAAAGGGTGATTGACAAGGAGTACCTCGCCCGGTGCGTCAACGGAGTGGCGGAATGCGGCAGTTTCGAGTTGTATTTCACGAAGAGACACCGGGGATCGCGGAAGATGACTGTCCGCACAAGTGGGGAGAAGGCTGATTGTGGCCGGTGCGCGTGGCGAATCCTCGAGCGGGATGTGCAGCGAGGTGATCTTCTCACCATCTCGCTCATCGGTCCGGGTCGGCGGCACATCATTCGCGCGGGCTTTGCGCATTTGGGGCATCCCCTCATCGGTGATGCGCTCTACGGAGAAGCGGAGGGCACACCTCAATTGCATGCGGCCTCCCTCACGGTGCAGCGCGTTCGCGTCGAGGCACCCGTACCCGTTTGGGGGCAGCCCAGTTAAGAGGGGCGATCTCTGTGGTGAGGGATGCTCTCGGTTGCTCGTGATCAGACTGGCTGATCGGGATGCACGATGGCCGCCGAAATCTAGTTCTGTGATGGCGCCCGCTGCTTGCTGGCAGATCCTGCGCCTGCCGAGCCGAGATCGTAGAGGACGGCCAAGCCGATGACGATGATTCCTGCAATGCTTGCAGGGCCGCTCTGGAAGGTGCATGCCCAGGCGTACGCAAGCGTTGTCATCGGCAGGAAGATCAAGCCCAGTAGTGGCAGGATCCACATGCTGTAGGCATTGCTGATGAAAGCGGGATTAAAGATCCACGTCAGTACGAGGATCGCTCGGGGGAACAGGAGGGCGACAAGAAATACGAGGCAACAGGGCATGGACGATCCTTCCCGCGATGGTTCAGTCCCAGCGGAAGACGCCCTTCTTCCATGCATACACATAGGCAATGATTGACATCAGCAGGAAGAAGAGAATGCGGCCGAGGAACAGGCCCGCTTCAGGACTTCCCGGTTCGAGTTGAGCGAAATCGACGGCCCACGGATAGAGGAAGATGATTTCGACATCGAAGACCAGAAACGTCATTGCCAGAATGTAGAAGCGGACATTGAATCTGCGCCGCGCTGTACCGATCGGATTCATTCCCGACTCGTAGGTGCTCATCTTGTCGGGGCCTTCTGAACGCGGCCCGAGAAGATGTGAAGCCAGAATATTGACCACGCCAAAACTGACTGCCATCAGAAGCAGGATGGCAATCGGGAGGTACTGCGGGAGTTGGCTGGCGATCAGATTCATGGGTGCGAATTGTAGGGGCCTCACCCTTCGGATGGGGTTGGGGGACCTTGGGCGATTCAGGTTGATCTTCAAGCAAACCCCCGAGCCGGCGGTGGGGGCCGACTCGGGGGGGAGGGAAGAGAAGGAAGGATGAACCCGCCAACTAAGCGGTGCCTTCCAAGTGCCAAGGTTGGGGCCGGCGTTCGCCAGCCGGTGTGTGGGGCCCAATGCGGGCATCCTGCCCCGCGGATCGCTCCCTGTCCGCCGGGCCGATCGACTTCCTGTCGTGTCGACCCTTGTGATTCAGGCGCTTCCTGCTCCCTGTCCCCACGTCTGATGCGCCCTGACCGCCTTGGCATTCGGCGGGGCGCTGGAAGAGACTCCTTTCAGCAGATCAACTGCATCCCATCGAGTTGCCGCAGTTCATGCACTTGTAGCACGTCCCGTTTCGCACTGTGATGGCACCGCAGCCATCGCATGGAGGGGCATCCCCCATCAGCGCTGCGGTTGCTTGATTCAAGTTGGAAGTCGTGGCGGCCGTGCCGTCCGCACTTTCCGTGGTCACGGATTCCGCGGATGCCATCGCCGTGACGACACGCGGTGCCGAGGTGCCTGTGTTGCCACCATCGTCCATCCGTCCCGGGTCGGTCGAACTGGTTTCCCTGTCCGACTCGAGCGTTTCGGGCGACATCCTGTCGTCCTTGCATGCAGAATCCTCCTTGTTCTTGCTGGTTGTTTCCGGCCTCGCGGGCGCGTTGGCTTCGCGATATCCCTCTACGAATTCCATGCCCATCCATCTGAAGATGTAATCGACAAGACTCTTCGCAAAGGGGATGTCGGAGTTGGTCGTCATACCCTGTGGTTCGAACCGCTGGTGCGCGAATTTGGTGACGAGACTTTTGACCGGTACGCCATATTGGAGCGCAACGCTGATGGCCGTTCCGAGGCTGTCCATCAGGCCACCAATGGTGGAGCCTTCTTTGGACATGGTGATGAAGAGTTCTCCTGGATCACCATCGTCATACATGCCCACAGTGAGGTAACCCTCGTGTCCGGCCACATTGAAGTGATGGGTAATGCTGCGCCGCGTATCGGGGAGCCGTCGCCGCATGGGTCGTTCGATGATCCGTTCGACAACCCGTTCGACATAATCGACCCGCGCGACACTCGAGGCTGCCTCGGCTGCAACCGCGACTTCCTTTGCAATTTCAGAATGAGCGGTGTCGAGTTCGATCGCATCCTCGTTGTCATCTTCGAGCGCCGCTTCTTCCGTGCTGGTATTGAGAGGTTGGCTCAGCTTGCAGCCATCGCGGTAGAGGGCGTTGGCCTTCAGACCCGATTCCCAGCTCAATCGATAGCAGCGATCGATGTCTTCTTCGGTCGCTTCGGTGGGAAGATTGATCGTCTTGGAAATGGCGCCGGAGATGAAGGGCTGCGCGGCAGCCATCATCAGAATGTGACCTTCGGGACGGATGAACCGTTTGCCGAGTGGGCCGCATCGGTTGGCGCAATCAAAGACAGGCAAGTGCTCGTCTTTGAGATGGGGCGCGCCTTCGATCGTCTGCGTTCCGCAGATGAGACGGTTCAGCGTCGTCACCTGGGGCTTGGTGAGTCCAAGTGACGTGAGGCCGTCAAAGTCGGGTCGAGATCGCAACGTCTCGATGTCGTCGGTGCTGCATTGTGCAAGGACATGCTCGGGCATATTCCATGCTGTAAACGCGAATTGGATATCAAAGACGGTGGGCAATTGTGCCATGACCGCTGCGAGATCCTCTGCCGTATAACCCTGTTCCATCAGGTAGTCACGGAAGGTCGCGCTATCGCGGTTATCGCTGCCATCATCGTTTGGCATTGGGACATCGAGATCAAGGGTTCCCATGACCCAGCGCAGGATTTCTCCCGTTTGATCTTCGTCGTATCCAAGCGAGTACAAGGATGGTCGGAGAGACTGATTGGCGATTTTGAAGTATCCACCACCCGCGAGTTTCTTGAATTTGGTCAGTGCAAAGTCGGGCTCGACGCCGGTCGTGTCACAATCCATCAACAGGCCGATCGTCCCGGTCGGGGCAATGACAGTGACTTGTGCGTTGCGGAATCCATACTTGGTTCCGCGGGCCAGTGCCCGGTCCCATGCGTCTGTTGCACGGTCAAGCAGTTCGCCCGTATTCGCGATGTTGATATTGCCACTGCGCGCGCAATCATGATCAATCGGTACGGGGCGGATATCGAGCGATTCCCAGTCATCCGAGTCACGCGACTCACCTTCGGCTGCCCGCTGATGGTTGCGGATGACTCGGAGCATGTGCGTTCGGTTCTCTTCGAAACCAGCAAAGGGACCGAGTTCGGACGCCATGTCAGCACTCTTGGCGTAGGAGCGTCCTGTCAGAATCGAGGTCAGGATGCCGGAGACGCATCGTCCCTCTTCGGAGTCGTAGGGGATGCCTGCCTGCATCAAGAGGGCCCCGAGGTTCGCATAACCAAGCCCGAGGGTGCGGTATCGCCAACTCTGCTCGGCGATGGCGCGAGAGGGGAATGCCGCCATCAGTACCGAGATTTCCAGAACCATCGTCCAGACATCGATGGCGTGTTCGTAGCCCTTGATGTCGAAGGTCTGTCTTGAGCCGTCCCAGAATTTCAGCAGATTGATCGATGCGAGATTGCAGGCGGTGTCATCCAGGAACATGTATTCGCTGCAGGGATTCGAGGCATTGATACGACCGCCTTCAGGGCAGGTATGCCATTCGTTGATCGTGCCATCGAATTGCAGGCCAGGATCAGCACATTGCCAAGCAGCGCGGCAAATCTGATGCCACAGTCGATTGGCAGGCAGTGTCTTGGCGACGGCGCCGTCCGTTCGTTGGATCAGATCCCAATCGGCATCGTCATCGACCGCGTGCATGAATCCATTCGAAAGGCGGACGGAGTTGTTGGAGTTCTGGCCGGAAACAGTCTGATAGGCCTCGCCGTTGAAGTCGTAATCGAGATGGAGTCCCAGTTCGGATGCAAGACCGGCTTGATCGTCGGACAAATGATTCATGCCCTCAACCAGCGCAGCAACCTTCAGTTCCTCGCGGGCCTTCCAGTTGACGAAAGCCTCAATGTCCGGATGATCGGCATCCAGACAGACCATTTTGGCCGCGCGTCTGGTCGTTCCGCCAGATTTGATCGCGCCGGCTGCCCGGTCACCGATCTTGAGGAAGCTCATTAATCCACTGCTCTTGCCGCCACCTGACAGTGGTTCATTTTCACCGCGTACCTGCGAGAAATTGGTGCCTGTTCCCGATCCGTACTTGAAGAGTCTCGCCTCGCGCGTCCACAAGTCCATGATGCCGCCCGGCGCGACTAGATCGTCATCAACGGCTTGAATGAAACATGCATGAGGCTGAGGGTGGGAGTAGGCGTCGTCGGCAAGCATCTGCTGCCCTGTCGCGGGGTCGTTGACCCAGTGACCCTGCGCAGGTCCGTTGATGCCATAAGCCCAGTGCAGACCCGTATTGAACCACTGCGGACTGTTGGGGGCCGCCACCTGATTCAACATCATCCAGCAAAGTTCGTCGTAAAACGCCTCGGCATCCTTTTCGTTGCCGAAGTACCCATGCTTTTCACCCCACGCGCGCCAGCATCCGGCGAGGCGATGGATGACTTGCCGGGCGGACCGCTCCGGTCCGAGCACCGGGTCGCCCGCATCGTCAGTGATCGCGTTGCCTTCATCATCGACTTGCGGGACCCCCGCCTTGCGGAAGTACTTGCTGACCATGATGTCGGTTGCCAGTTGGCTCCACGACTTCGGAATCCAGGCATCGTTCATTTCGAAGACGACAGTGCCGTCAGCATTGGTGATGCGGCTGGTTCTGCGTTCCCACTCCACGCAGGCGAAGACATCGGTGTCGGGTTTTGTGAATCGTCTTTTGACTTTCATCTGTGCTCCTCGGGCATCCATGCCCATCCTCCCTCGGACAGTAGACATCGCGGGCCACAGGCGTTCTGGCCTGTGGTCAATTTGATCAACCATCGACGCGTGGTAGCGTCAATCCCTCCTGGTTTTGATACTTGCCCTGTTTGTCCGCATAACTCGTGCGGCATTCCTCACGGGCTTCCAAGAACAACATTTGAGCAATACCCTCGTTCGCATACACCTTGGCCGGCAGCGGGGTGGTATTGCTGATCTCCAGAGTGACCTTGCCTCGCCACTCGGGCTCCAGTGGTGTGACGTTGACGATCAGACCACATCTGGCATAGGTGCTTTTCCCGACACAGATCGCAAGGACATTGCGTGGCACGTCGATCCACTCGACTGTTTCAGCAAGCGCAAAACTGTTCGGGGGAATCAGGACGTGATCTTTTCCTGTCTCTTCCGTATCCACGGTGACGAACAGATCATCCGTGAAACACTTTGGGTCGACCACGGCGGTTCCACCGCTGGTGGTATTGGTAAAGATCTTGAAGCGTGTGCCGACCCGGACGTCGTATCCATAACTGGAAACGCCATAGGAAACGACACCACTGCTGCGCTGGGCTGAGCAGAATGGAGCAATGCTGATGGCGTCTTCGATCTGCTGATCACACAGAATGGTCACGTCGACGACCTCACTTCACCCGAAGGGCCCCATTGCACGCGGCGGCGGGGTTCTGTTCCCTTCTGTGCCCTGACGGTCGGCCTCCCTGGCCAGACCGACAGGTCCATTCCTGCTCCCACAGGGGCCCACGGCGGGCCGCCTGCTGTGGCTCAAGGTTGGTTGGCGTCCTGCCTGACCGTTGGCCTTAAGCCGGTTGGAGGGCCCCAAAGGTGGTTTCCCACCATGAAGGGTCCTGTCATAAAGGACTATCGTACTACTACATGTTGTGTCTTCAAGATCGCCAGACACTGAATCTTGCGGATTCGCAGGAAGTGCGTTCCAAACCACATACCCACGGGAGTTTAGGATTCGCGCATTTTCTGCGCAAGATGGTGGATGGGCTGTCGTTTTCGGCCATCTGATGCCTTCAAATGGGGGTCAAGGGCGATATCAGGCCTTCAATCGGGTGTGATCGGGCCCGGGTGGTAGGATCCTCTAGATGGTGCATGAACCTGATTTGCTCGATCAACTGACGGAGTCGCAACAACAGGCGGTGCTGCACGAAGTGGGCCCTCTACTGGTGTTGGCTGGCCCGGGTTCGGGCAAGACGACGGTGGTGACGCGGCGCATCGCAAGGTTGATGCAGGGGGGTGTGGCGCCCTGGTCGATTCTGGCGTTGACTTTCACCAATAAAGCTGCAGGAGAGATGCGCGAACGCGTACGCATTCTTGTTGAAGGGTGTGATACACGGGGACTGACCGTGTCGACATTTCATGCGTTTGCAGCGCGCCAACTCAGAATGCAGATCGCTTTGGAAGATCTCCCGACTTCACCATCTTCGATGCCGCAGATCAGAAGTCAGCGGCGCAACAGGCAATCATTGATGCAGGTTTGGAATCTTCCAATTGGCCGCCATCGTCGATCCTCAGTGCGATCAGTCGCGCCAAGCAGTCTTTGTTGTCTCCAGAAGATGTTGAATCGGAAGCGTCAGATTTCTATGCGAAATCCATGTCGAAGATTTATCGCGCTTATCAACGCATTCTTGATCGCGCTCAAGCAGTTGACTTCGATGATTTACTTCGCCTGCTCGCTGTAGCGCTCC
>JAKVBW010000120.1:0-1741 GCA_022446945.1 Phycisphaerales bacterium
CCGTTGGCATTGATCGCCAGATGCCCGCCTTGTTCAGAGGTGTTCTCTTCGAACACGCAGTTCGAGACGAGCAGAGACTCGCCTCCAAGCAGTAATGCGGACATCGCGCCGCCAAATTCACTCGTTTCGTTTGTACGGAAAGTGCAGCCTCGCACTTCCGCCTGGCCCGCGTTGCCGAGACTCCAGAGTTCAATTCGGAGAGCGCTGCCAGAGAAGTAGTTGCGATTGTCTTCGAAGATGCAGTCGATGATCGAGGCTGTGGCATCCTTGACGGTGACAGCGCCTGTGAAGGGATGCTCAAAGTTACGCAGCGTCAAATCTTGCAAGGTGCCAGATGTACCCGTATTGAAGAACGCGAGGGCATAGGCCTGGCTTTGTGAACCATCGATCACGGTTGACTCGGCGCCATCAGATGAACGTACGGTGATGTGCGACTCCTTGAATGCAAACGCCTCTTCGTAAACTCCGGGGGCCACAACGACTTCGTCGCCGGATGAGGCGGCGTCGATGGCATCTTGAATGGTGTTGTAGTTAGCGGGAACGTGCAGCGTGGCTGCAGTGACAGCGCTTGATGTGGCAAAGAATGCGATGGTGCTGATCATTCTGAACATGGTGCCTCTCCTAAGTATCCCGGACCTGGGACTTCGGAGAAAGCAACAATCACGCAGATCCTGCGCTGGATTGTCGAGAATCAGCCCAAACCGCCCTTGAGATCGCTTCCGCCACCAAATCGGGCCCTGAGTTTGCGGAGTGCAGGGTCATCCTCGCGGGCGTTTCCGCCACCTTCACCTCCGCCGGGTGCCTCAGTCGTCTGTTTGATGGAGAGCGCTACACGTTGGGTATCGCGGTCGATGGAAAGAACCTTGACGTTGATGACTTCGCCTTCACGCACGACTTGATTGGCGCGTGCAATACGCTTGTGGGCCATTTCTGAAATATGAACCAGGCCTTCGATGCCTTCGGCAATCTTCACGAAAGCCCCGAAGGCCGCCAGCCGTGTGACAGTCCCTGAAATGATCTCACCTTCTTTGATTTCACCAGCCGCAGCAGTAAATGGATCTGACACAAGTTGCTTCATGCCAAGTCCAATGCGTGGTGGATCCTTGTCCATGTCGATCTTGAGAACCTGCACGCGGACGGCTTCACCCTCCTTGACGAGATCTCCGGGATTCTTGACACGCTCCCATGACATGTCGGAGACATGCACAAGGCCATCGACTCCGCCGATATCGACGAAGACCCCATAATCCTGAATACTGGTGACGACGCCATCAAAACTCTGGCCTGTCTGCAGTGTTGCCATCAATTCATCGCGTTGCTGCTTCCGCTCTGCGTGAAGGACGCTCTTTCTGCTCAGCACCATCCTGTCACGCTGACGATCCAGCTCCATGACCTCGCAGGGGAACTTCTTTCCGACAAAGTCGCTGAGATCCGGAATGTGTCGAAGGTCTACCTGCCCTGCGGGCATGAATGCCTTGTGACCCGAGACCTCCATGTCCAAGCCACCCTTGTTGGTGCCTGTACACATCGCTTCAATGACCTGCCCTTGAGTGATGTCGGTCCACTTCGCTTTCGATATGGATCCCTTTCGCGAGAGTATGAGCATGTCGTCATCAACATCGCGGCGATCGATGGTGAACGTGTGTTTGCTGCCGAGTGCAGGCGCAGTTTCAAATGCTGAGAGGGCGCAGATGCCACTGGTGCGAGGCCCGAATTCCACGAGGATCTCCTCGCCTCTAAT
>JAKVBW010000120.1:1753-5340 GCA_022446945.1 Phycisphaerales bacterium
ACGTTCCGCCCTAGCGCCGCGTTGTGATTGCGTTGCAGGGGGGGAGGAATCGATGTCGGAAACCGACATGGCGCCGATTGCTGCTTCAATTTCCGCTTCAAGATCGGCGTCGATGGGAGTGCCGTCCGGCTTAGGTGCCTGCATGATTCAGCGGTCCTTCTCTGCTCGGCCGGGGATCAGTGTCGTGCCAACATCGGCAGTGAACAATCCGCGGTTTCCGCTTCAGCGATGATGACATCATCCTCGATTTCAGTCGCCATTGCACGAACCAAATCTCCGCGTTCGCAACGGATCTTGACAGACACCATGGCGTAATGATCGCATCTGCCAAGCCAGTTGCCCGAACGATGTGGATCGGGTTGTTCTGCCAGTAATCGAAGTGGATGCTTTGCCAATCGCCGGCGGAACCGCTCAGAGAGACCATCTGGGCGCGTTTCGAGGTCGATCAGATGACGCACGCGTTCTGTACGAATCGCATCGGGGACAAACTGATCCTTCCATCTTGCCGCTGCAGTGCCATGCCTCGGGCTGAATGGGAAAACGTGCATGTGGAGATAACCGACACGTTCAGCGATGGCGACTGTTTGTTCGAAATCGTTTGTGGTTTCTCCCGGGAAACCACAGATGATGTCTGTCGTGAAGGCGGGGGGAATGCCGTTTCGACTGAGCGCATGTGTGGCGCGATCCACCATGTCGAGATAGTCTGCGACGCGATACTGCCTGTTCATCCGACGTAGAACACGATCCGATCCGGATTGAAGAGGGAGATGGAGGTGAGGTACGACGACCTCGGGGTGTGCTGCAAGTGTCGAGAGCAACGTGTCCGAGACGTCTCCTGGTTCAAGGGAACTCAATCGGAGTCGAGCAAGACCCTGTACCGATGCAACGGCGTCTACCAGATCTGCGAGGGGCTCGGCAGAACGATGCTGTTGTCGGCGGCGGAGCGCAGTCTCATGCCCGAATGCGCCGAGGAATATTCCTGCCAGAACAACTTCACGATGGCCGAGATCAACCAGCCTCTCGACTTCTTCGGTCACCGTTGAAATCGATTTGGTCCGCAAAACAGGTCGTGTGGTTGGAATAATGCAGAACGTGCAATGGGCATCGCACCCGTCCTGAATCCGAACTTCGGCTCTGACATGGTTCGCAGGTTGATTCGGCATCGCTGCGAGTGGAAGTGGAAGAATGCTTTCTTCAGTTTTCTCACAAGGCTTCTGATTTCCATTGGCCCATTGCGCATCGAACCAAGATGCCACAGCAAGCGGCATCGGTAGGTCGTGGCCAATGGCGTGGGATGGATTGCCGGTAAGCAATTCGGCTTGGTCTCGATTGCTCCCCACAAGGCAACCTGTGAGGAGGAGTGTGGAGTTGCGTGCCTGTTTCGCTCTCCTGGCGGCTTGCCGGGATTTGGCTGCCGCACGACCGGTCACCGAGCAGGTATGGACGATCTCGAGGTCAGCAGGCCTGCCTGGCACAGCCTCCTTTAGTCCTCGATCCCTAAGCACCGACTCCACCTCACGCCGCTCGGCGTGGTTCACTCTGCATCCGAGGACGCGGACGCGGTAGGTTCGAGGAGGTGCCATCCGGGCATCGTATGTGGGAATTCGGTTGATCTCCGAAGCCCGGCGACAGACTTGCCGCTGGACGGCATCCGAAGGGTATGATTCGAACTTCGCTTGGGTCGTTGGATGGGATCCATCGATCACGGTTTGCGAATGATGTTCTAGCCCCGAACACGCGGGCATGTACAGGATGATTGCATGGCGAGTGCACAGGCAGCATGGGGGATCGAGATCGGGGACTTTGCGATCAAGGCGATCCGACTCGAGAGGTCGGGCGATGAGGTCGAGGTTTCCGATTTCGCAGTTATTCCTCACCGCAAGGTTCTGACGACCCCCGATGTTGATGCGTCAGATGTCTTGAGACTGAGTCTCGGGCAGTTCGTCAGTCAGCATTCTCTCGAGGGTGAGCAGATCGTGATGTCCGTGGCGGGTCACTCCTCGTTCGTACGCTTTGCCAAGTTGCCTCCGGTGGAACCCAAGAAGATTCCGGACATCGTTCGATTTGAGGCGGTGCAGCAAATTCCGTTCCCGATTCAAGAGGTTGAGTGGGACTATCACGCATTCACGAATGAAGACTCCCCTGAGATCGAGGTCGGTCTTTTTGCTGTCACTCGAGAGAAAGTCAATGAGTTGCTGGACCTCTATGGAACAGTCGGCTTAAGTCCGGAAGTATTGACCCTCAGTCCAGTGGCTGTCTATAACGCTCTTAGACACGATCTTCGGTTGACAGATTCATCGGATGCAGTTGCCTTTATCGATATTGGTACGACTGCAACGGATGTGGTGATTGCCGATCAAGGACGGTGTTGGATTCGCACACTGCCCATCGGAGGCAATCACTTCACCACAGCAATTGCTGAAGCCTTCAAGATCTCGCATTCCAAGGCCGAAGCGCACAAACAGGATGTGTCAGGCAGCAAGTATGCGAAACAGATGATGGCCGCGATGCGGCCAGTGTTCACGGATCTTCTGCAGGATCTCCAACGTTCACTTGGTTACTTCAAGAACACTCGGCCAGGTGTCGAGATCACGAAGATGATTGGCATGGGATCCACTTTCCGAATCCCAGGCCTTCGGAAATTCATCGGACAGCAACTGGATGCAAACGTTTTGCGTCTCGATGAATTCAGAAGAGCGCGCGTTGAAGGCAAGGGTGCTGCGGCATTTGCTGAAAACGTGGTCAATCTTGCAACGGCCTATGGCCTGGCGTTGCAGGGTGTGGGACTGGCGAGTCTTGAAGCGAATCTCGTGCCAACTGTTGTACGCAGAGAGCAGGTTTGGCACCGCAAGACCAAGTGGTTTGTTGCGGCTGCCGCGCTGGCTGTGGCCGCTGGTGGGATCACGTTCCTGCGTCCGATTCGCGAGCGAGAGGCATTTGGCGATACTCCCCCGACGATTGTCAAAAGAGTGGTGGCGGATGCCAAGCAGTTGCAGAATGAATACAACGCAGCGAAGGATGAGTACAACCAGGCTGCAAGTGCAGAATGGGCACTCGGCTTGTTGGACCGGCGGACTGTCTGGCCATGGATCCTTCACGATAGCGCCTCGGCACTCGCAGCGTCTTCGCCGCAAGCAGCACTCACCGGGAATGACGTCGAAGCATTTCTTGCCATCGCACCTGATCAGCGCCGTTTGGTTGAACTTGTCGAGTTGAAAGCAACGCTCGAAGCTGGGAACACTGGAGGAAAGGGCCGGCAGTCAAGTGGCCAAAGCGGTCCACCCAAACTGCGGGTGGAACTCACCGTCGAGTTGACCCATGATGAGCCTGTCAAGTTCATCTCTGATCACGTCATCAAATGGCTGCAGGAACAGATGCAGGCAGATGTTCCTGATCGTCCCTATCGGATCATTTCAGCGAAAACAGATCGCGCGGAGCTTCAAACCGTCGAGATCCCAGCTGAGGAAGAAAAAGGCCGAGGCGGCGGTCCCCGTGGTGGAGGACTTGGCGGCGGCGGTGGCCTCGGTGGTGGTGGTCTCGGGGGTGGTGGCCTTGGCGGCGGCGGTGGCCTCGGTGGTGGTGGTCTC